>NZ_JBSFSB010000009.1:0-203516 GCF_053589535.1 Mycobacterium sp. NPDC003323 | reverse complement strand
TGAAGTCCCGACTGGCCACCCGTGCACTGCACAGCGCGGTGGCCCGACGCGGGGATGTCGCCGGGTGCATTCTGCATTCGGATCGCGGATCTCAGCGCGGATTCAACTGGTCGACGCAACACTATCCTCGATCGAGGATAGCTCATCACGCATCAGTTCGGCGGGTGTCCGCCACTTGAGGGTCTTGCGCGGCCGGTTGTTCAGTGTGTCGGCAACAGCCTGCAATTCTGCTGGTGTCCAACGTGATAAGTCGGTGCCCTTGGGAAAGTACTGTCGAAGGAGACCGTTGGTGTTCTCGTCGGTTCCGCGCTGCCACGGGCTGTGCGGATCGGCGAAGAACACCCGCACTCCGGTCGCCTCGGTCAACGCGGCGTGAGCAGACAACTCCTTGCCGCGGTCCCATGTTAGTGACTTCCTCAGTGGCTCAGCGAGTTTCGTCAGCTCCGCTTCAAGCGCAACGTTCATGGACAACGCACCGTAACCGCCGAGCGCCGGACCGTTCTTGACCGGTTTGCTCACGCCCCACCCATCCTGCCGTGGCAGGTGAACAAGCATGGTGTACCTCGTTTTTCGCTCGACAACCGTGCCGATCGCCGAGCGTCCAAGCCCGATGATGAGATCTCCCTCCCAGTGGCCAGCAACCGCGCGGTCATCAGCCTCTTTCGGCCTCTTGCTGATTACGGTGTCCTCGGTGACATGCGCCCACGCGACCCGCTTTGAGCGGGCTCGCGGCATGCGCAACGCTCGACCAGTGCGCAGACTCAGGATCTCGTCACGGTCGAGGCCGCCGCGGCCCTCGATGTATAGGGACTGGTAGATCGCCTCGTGGCTGATCCGCATCGATGGATCATCGGGAAAGTCGATCTTGATTCGATTCGCGATCTGCTCTGGGCTCCATGCCTGCACCCAGCATCGATCGGCCCGATGCGGTTTGTTGCGGCCGGTCCACTGCCCGACCGCGGGCCCGGCCACCACGTTGCCCTCAGCGTCATGAATCTGGCCAGACAACCGTTGATGCACGTACTCGCGCAGCTTCGGGTTGGTTTCCAGCTTCGTAGCCTTCGACCGGCGGGCGAACAGCTCGGCCTTCCATTGCGCCACCGACGCCCGATACTGCAGTGTTCCGCTTCGGGTTGCCGCGTTGCGCCTCAACTCCCGCGAGATCGTGGACGGGCTCCGTCCCAACGACAACGCGATCTCCCGAATTCCTTTACCCTGCACACGAAGCAATGCGATCTCTTCACGCTCAGCGAATGACAAGTACCGGCCAGACGGTGCCGGCCACGAGTACGGGGACATGCCCCCACCTTGACGGAACCACCGTGATCCCACGACGCCCGACACACCGACCGCGACCCCGGCTTCCGAAGGCAACATCCCCTCGGCCACCTTGTCCCAGAATCGACGCTCCAACCCACGGTGGTGACCGGGATGCCCCGGAGACCGCAACGGTCTGCGACCGGTAACCTCACGAACCCAATCGGACGGACGTCCCACAGCACCCTCCTGACCTCGGGTGTTGCGTCCACCGGTTGAGCCTGGTCAGTTCAGGTCAAGGAAATTCGTGCACGCGCTGCACCATCACGAGATGGTCGGCTCTATGGGACGCGTCGGCGCGGCCGGCGACAACGCCGCCATGGAAAGCTTCTTCAGCCTGCTGCAGAAGAACGTCCTCGACCGCCGCCGCTGGGACACCCGCGAGCAACTGCGCATCGCCATCGTCACCTGGATCGAACGGACCTACCACCGCCGGCGCCGCCAGGCCGGACTCGGCCCGGTTGACCCCCATCGAATTCGAAGCCATCATGACCACACCGGCCAGTCAGGCCGCGTGACCGAAACTGTCACCTGATCGTGCAGCAGACCCATCGGCGTGGTCGGATCATGCGCCGCTGCATGAGTGCCTTCGAGGTCGTCGCGGATGGCTTCCTGCGCGGCCTGGGGCAGGGTGTGCAGGATCTCGCGCACCCGGGCCTGCCGGCGGGCCACACCCTTGCGCTCGGGCATACCCGGGGTCGCCGACAGCTGCGGGGGCACACCCTCGATCTCCTCGACACCACCGTCATGCTGGCCCTGCTCCAACATCGCCGCCTCGGCGGCCGCGGTGGCCTCGTCCTTCTCCTCCGACATACCGATCGGGCCGATACGCCGACCGTTGAGGAACTGCTTGACCACCGGCTCCTCCGAGGTCAACAGCACCTCACGCGGACCGAACATGACCAACTGCTTGCGGAACAGCATGCCGATGTTGTCCGGCACGGTCCGGGCGATGTTGATGTTGTGCGTCACGATCAGCACCGTCGCGTCGATCTGGGCGTTGATGTCGATCAACAGCTGCGACAGGTACGCGGTACGCACCGGGTCCAGACCGGAGTCCGGCTCGTCGCACAGGATGATCTGCGGGTCCAGCACCAGTGCGCGGGCCAAGCCGGCGCGCTTGCGCATACCGCCGGAGATCTCACCGGGGAACTTGTGCCCGTCATTGGGCATACCGACGAGCTCGAGCTTTTCCATCACGATGTTGCGGATCTCGGACTCGCTCTTCTTCGTGTGCTCACGCAACGGGAACGCGGTGTTGTCATAAATGTTCATCGAGCCGAACAGCGCACCGTCCTGAAACAGCACACCGAACAGGGTGCGGATCTCATAGAGCTCCTTGGCCGAGCACTCCAAGATGTTGGTGCCGTCGATGACGATCGAGCCACGCTCCGGGCGCAGCAGACCGATCAGCGACTTCAGGAACACCGACTTACCCGTACCGGAGGGGCCCAGCAGAACGCTGACCTCACCGGCGGGAATCGACATCGTGACGTCTTCCCAGATCTTCGAGGACCCGAACGATTTACTCAGATCGGTCACATCGATTTGGACGCCCATGGATTTATCCTCCAACTCTCGTTTGTTGATGCGTCGCGCTAGACGCAGCCTGCCGCGCATGGACTGGGCGGCGGAAGCGACTCAGGCAGCGGTACCGCGGGGTCTGCGGGCGGCTGGTCCAGGGTCAGATCCACGCTGTGTTCCAGCTCCGGAAGTATCGGTACGAATCGGCAGAAGAGGCTGAAGGCCAGTTGGCAAGGATCCGAGACTGGATCGGCTGACGCGGGTGCCGCCGGCAGCAGGAAGGTAAGTAACAGCAGTGCCGTTGCGGCCATGACTCCGCGTCGAGCGATGGTCATAGGGTTGCTCATCAGTTTCCCTCACCGAGTGTTGCGGCCATGTCATTTGCCATGGCGTCGAGTTGGGAAGCCCAGGTGGGCCAATCATGTTGTCCATCAGTCGGAAAGTCGAAGTGTCCGTTCCGACCGCCGATCGCTCGGTAGTGCTGATAGAAATTGCGGTTGCTGCCCTGCGCTTGGTCGCAGTAGCCGATCATCGCGGCCGGGTCGCTACAACTGGTAGTTGCGGGGCTGAAGACCCAGAGGCGGGTGTTGTTGTCCCCCAGCAACTGGACGTGTACGTCGGGATCGTGCCATTTCCACCGCCCCAGCTGCGGCGCTCCCCACATGCGGTTCGAGTCGACGCCGCCGAACACTCTGAGACCAGCGCTGATTGCACCGTTCATTGTTGTTGCGGAAGGATTCAAGAATCCCGACAGTGATCCGGCATAGCCGAAGCGATCGGGGTGGAAGGCCGCCAACGTCAGAGCCGCCGTGCCGCCCTGCGAGGCACCCACTATGGCGTGCCCGGCGGGCGCCAAGCCCTTGTGGGCGACCAACCAATCAGGTAATTCTCGTGACAGAAAGGTTTCCCACTGTTTGGAGCCGTCCTGTTCCCAGTTGGTGTACAGACTCCAGGCACCGCCGGCTGGGGCGACGGCCGACAATCCCCTACCAACAAAGGATTCCATCGCGTTGCCCGCCGTCACCCAGTTGCTCACATCGGGCGCTGCGTTGAATGCGTCCAGCAGGAAGACAGCCTTCGGCCCACCCGATTGAAACGCGACCGGAATGTCTCGGCCCATCGCGGCCGAGGGGACCATCAACGTCTCGACGGTGTCCGCGCGAGCTTTGCCAGAATTCCACAAGCACAGCGCCAGGATGCAGATCAGGACGACGCGCAGCAGTCTGACAATGGGCCCGAGCGGGTCATCCATGGTGCTATGCATCTCTACACCGGCGGATACGCGGGGGCAGGATGAACCCCTCTGAGCGCCCAGGGCAGCCAGCTGAAGAAGAATTCAATCTCGTCGCTGGCGTCGTAATCCGGGTTGGGGTCCATGAGACTTCCTTTGGCTCGGGAAAGAACGATTTGTGTTGGCTGGAATGAGCATTCACTCGGGTCGTCCGTAGACCGCGACGACCACACTGCGGTCCAGACTGTTGACCGACCACACACCCATCTCGGTGTACGAGCAGTCCGACATCACGTCGAACGCAACAGGATCGTGATACCAGCGGTTGATGATTTCCACCCCACTGATCGCCAACGCGGGATTCACAGCGACTGTTTGTGCCACCTGTCCGCGAAATCCCGCAGCTTCCGAACGCGATTGCGCTGACGACCCATCTGATCCGAGATCGCCGACCAGGGCGCGGTTGCTCAACACATCGATGCTGTGCCATTGCGCTGCGGTCTGCAGCTGTCGGTTCATCTTGACGTCGTTTGTGCAGCCGGCCTGATGCTGCACGGTGTAGACGTTGGCCAGCACGCCGTCGTTGAGGCGTTTGTTGTTCGGCACGAGTGTGTTGTTGTCGTTGTCGGCAGCGGCACTCGCAGTTGAGACGATCAGCGATGAGCACATCAGCAGTACAAGGCCTGCTAGGAGTCCAGTTTTCATCGGGTTCTGCCTCCGTACATAGGGTTGGGAGCGTGGCATTCTATGGCCTATTGCCTTGGCACTCAGATGGGATCAAACCCCGACACCAGCCATCGGTCATCGACGCGGTTCAGGGATACGCGCACGCTGGATGTGCTGCTCGTTGGCGCGTCGGCACCCACGGTTACGGTTTGATTGACGAACACCAGTACCACCGCGTGGTCACTGGAAGCCGAAACTGGTGCTGCGGCGGGGACTGTCGCCGTCGCTGCTATTTGCTTCTCTTGCGCTCCGGGAATGACGACGTCCCTCGTCAAGGTGGTGTACGAGTCCAGGAACTGACCAGTGAGCCGGTCTCGGGCTGCCTCAAGGTCTTTTTCCACGGTGTCAGGTTGGTACGTCAGCAACGCAGCGGTCGTGTCGGTGGCTGCCCGGACAGATTCGGTCGCCGCATCGGCGTCCCGTTGCTGCTCAATGTTCTGCCAGGTGACATACCCGGTCCCCGCGGAGAGGCACAGGATCAGCGCCGGTACGCCGGTGCGAGCTATCAGCGTTCGCAGTCGATATCGTCGGCGTGCGGGCTCGGCGCTGTCCATCACCCCGTCCACCTGGGTGAACTCGTTATCCGAGCCTTCCGCCTGTTCGGCATCGGTATCGTCGTCGGGCTGCTCAGGATCTGCGGCGGGGGCAGTCTCTTTGTCGCTGGCCCCCCGGGGAAACGAAATCAACTTCATGGCACGAACTCCACGCGGGACACCTTCATCTGATCATTGGACTGTTGAACGGAGATGCGCATACGCCAGGCTCTGGGAACAGTTTCTTCACCGGCGGTACTGCTCGTCTTGACCGAGACCGCCACCAACGCCTGCGCTTCGGAACCTGTCTGCGATTCCAGAGCGGCCTCGGTGACGGATCCCACCGACACCGACTGGGCCTGCTTCACGACCTCCACAAAGGGTTGCGCCCGCTGGGCGAAGTCGTCGTAGAACTCCCCTGCGGCACCGTCCATTATCCGTTGTACGTCGGCCTCGGCGTGTTGCCAATCGATGGTGGTCAGGTTGAGTGCTCCTTGGCGAGCCGCTTGCAGGAACTGCTCGTTGTGTCGCAGAGCCTGCTGGTCTTGGTAGAACTGATACCCCTGCCACGTGGCGACCGAGACCAGCGCTGCCGCCATCGCCACTCCGACGGCTACTGGGTATCGGAAAGACCGTCGGCCGGACTCATGCAGTGGATCCGCCTTTACCGGATCAATCGACGTGACGTCGTCGTAATCCACAGCGGCGTCATTGATTTCAGAATCCGTGTGTTCGGTCTCGGTCACTGTCCGGGTGGAAGCAACATCGTTTCCCATGTTTTGTCCTTCGGTGCAGTTTGGGCCAGGTCCGCCTGGGTGTAGCGGCGGCCATCGGGTCCGACGTAAGACCCGGTGGTTTGGTCGTAGTAGGCAATCGCGATGGGCGGAGGTGGGGCACCCTGCTCCGTGGTTGGACGCAGCTGGGGAACGTCCTGTCCGGTCGCGGTGGCGTTCGGGTCACCCTTCCAGTTGAATCCGTTGTTCAGCGGCACATATGGCTCGTCGCTCTCGCACTCCTTGACCGTCGCAGCACGCTTACCGGGCACGGTTGCGCACGGCGTGTTGCGGGCACCGCGCACATTGAACGGAGAGTCCTGCGGGACACGGCAATACAGATCGCCGGGTGCCCGGTCGGGGAAGTCCTGCTCGGAAGCGGCTCTCATTTGTTGAGCGGGCAGATATCCGGTGGTGCATGGCGGCGGCAGATTGAGGTTCAGATTGAAGCTCAGATAGGCACCGGCGTAGTCCTGTTTGGTGTTGGCGTTGGCGGCGAACGAGCCTTGGTTGATCGCCATCAGTTGTGGCAGCAGCACCAGGATTTGTTCGATGTTGTCGTGATAGGCAAGGCCGACCTGTCCCACGCTGACCAGATTTGCCATCAAGACCGGCAAGGTGGGTTGCAGACGCTGCACGAGTTGACGGGCCTCCTCAAGCGCCGGACCACCCTGCTCGATGACGCCGGCGAGATCGCCGTCGTGTTCGGCCAGATCGCGGGTGACGGTAGCCACCTGGTCTGCCCAGTTGGTGATCGCCGCCGATGTCTCGGTCTGCGAGTCCAACACCGGCTTGACGTTGTCGATCAGCGACAGCATCGGGTCCAGGTTCTCCCTGGCGTCGATGGAAAGATCAATGCCGCCATCAACGATCTTGGCTAGTTCCGAGCCCAACCCTCCAACTGCGGTGAACGATTCGTCAACCACCGTGCGGAGATTCTCGCGGGGTACTGCCCGAAGTCCGGTGACGACCGCATCCAAGACATTGTTGATGTCCTCGGGCACAACGGCGTCTCGCTCGGCGATGACGTCACCGTTTTTCAATGGTGGCGCCGTTCCGTCCCGGGGCAGCAGTTCCACGTACTGTTCCCCGATTGCCGACTGGCTGTGCACCTCGGCGCGGAGATCGCTGGGTACCGGGATGTCAGACCGCAACATCAACTCGGCAACGACACCGGATTCGTCGAGGCGCACCGATTGCACCCGCCCTATCTCGGTCCCACGGTAGGTGACGTTGCCCGTCTCGTAGAGTCCGCCGGTCACCGGCAGTTTCAACGACACCGTGTAGTGACCGATTCCGAACAGTTTGGCCGGGAGCTTCATGTAATTCACGCTCATCGCAGCCAGAGCTACCAAGGCCAACACCGAGAAGATGGCCAACTGGATGCGCGCTTGGCGATTCAGATGCATGTCAGCGCCCCTGATCCATCCGGTAGGGGGCAGTCAGCGGGTTACTGACACCGCCCGGTCCGCCGGCCATGCACGGGCTGGGGAACTGGCCGATCGTGCGGCCCCACTGCAGCTCCAGCCAGGTCAGGTCACACTCCCATCGCGTCCCGGTGAACAGCCCCGCGTCGATGCGGCTCAACGTCAGGTCGATCACTGCGGTCAGGTTGGTGTAGTCACCGCGTTGGAACTTGTCGATGTTGGCATTGGGGAACGGGTAGGTGGGGATCAGACCCAGCGACTTGGTCAGGCTGGGTCCGGCATTGGCCAGTGCCTCCAACACCGGGCCGACCTGGTGCAGCTCCTTGACCAAGTTCTCCTTGCTCTGATTGACCGTTTCGGTGGTCAGCGCACTGAACTTGCCGAGCTGATCGGCTGCGTCAACGAGGTTGCCGCGCTGATTGTTCAGTGCCTCCAAAGCATTGGGGATAGTGGTCACGGCGCGGTCGAGGACCGGCTGCTGGGCGGCGAATTTGCCGACCAGTTCGTTCAGATTCTCGGTCGCGGCGATGATGTCCGAGCTCTGGTCGTTCAGGGTGGCGATGAACGTCTCTGATTGTTGAATGAGGCTGCGAACGTCGTCCTCACGTCCGCGGAACCCGGTGCTCAGCGCCTCTGTTATGTCGCCGAGCTGGCCGACCCCACCGCCGTTGAGTACCAACGAAAGTGACGCGAGAGTCTGCTCCGGGGTGGGAAACGCGCCAGCTCGCGACAGTGGGATGAGAGACCCCTGATGCAGTCGTCCCTGTGCCGGCTCGTCGGGGGGGGCTGCCAGCTCGATGTGCAGAGAACCGAAGATCGTCGTCGTGCCGATCTTCACCGTCGCGTTCTCCGGCAGGTTGACATCAGGATTGAGCTTCATAGAGACGAGGGCATGATGGCCCTGCAGCTCGATCTTGGACACGTGGCCGACGGTCACGTCGGCCACCCGAACGCGAGAGTTGGGCTGGATGTTGTTTACATCTGGCATCTGGGCCTGAATGGTGTATGACCCCGGCTCCTTTCCCTCTGTGCCCGGTAGCGGCAGCGAATTGACGCCCCGCCAGCTACATCCCGCCTGAGACACGCCCAGGAGCAATGCTGCAGCGACTGCAGTCACCCGTCGTGTCCACATTGTCCTCACGATCCACCTCCGGGCGGGGTCATCATGCCGGTCAGGCCGGCGGCGGGGTCAGTGGACACGGCCGGCGGTGGAGCCTCGGCCGCAAGCGGAGCCGGTCCGGCCGCAGGCACTGAATTCGTTGGGGCAGAGGGCGCGATGGGCGCCGGTGGTACGAAATCGGGCCTCATCCAGTCCTCGCTGTAGGTCACTTCGTTGGGCCTGGCTTGAGTGCCGACGAACAGGTTCTCCCCCAACGGGGGAAAGTTGTACTGCCTGTTCTTCACAATCGGAGCCAAGTACTGCACGCACAGCTTGGATGCCTGTTCTGCCCCGAGCCGAGACGCTGCCTGGATTGCTCCGCACAGGAAGGAGATCGGGTTGGCAAAGTTGTTCACCGACAGTGCGCCGGTCAGCGAACCGTTCGCCGGTTCGTAGATGTTGTTGAAGTTCACTGCCGCGGTCGGCAGGATGTGCAATGCCTGTTCCAGGTCATCACGGCTGGCGGCAACTGCAGTCGAGATGGAGGAAAGCTTGTCCGCGGCTATGCCGATGGGTTCCCGGTTTTCGGCGATGAACGATTGCACATCGCCGACGACTGAATTCAGATCCTGCACCGCCTGGCCAACCTCGTGGGGATCGTCGGCTAGCAGGCCGGACACCTCGGCGAGGTTGACGTTCAGTTGACCGAGTAGATCTCCGCTGTCTTTGAGCGCGGTGACCAGTGTCGACAGGTTCTTGATACTGCCGAAGATATCCTTGCTGTGATCGCCGAGCGCCGAAACGGTTTGGGACAGTCTGACCACTGTTTCGCGGATATCTCCACCTTGCCCGCGTAGGTTGTCGGCCGCCGTATTGATCAACGCGCCGAGCGTGCTCACCTGGCCCCCAGTCGTGGGTTGCAACATGTCGGTGAGCCGCTCCAGTTGGGCACGCACGTCATCCCATTCCACCGGTACCGCCGTGCGGTCCTGCGGAATCACCGCTCCGGCGGTCATGGTCGGTCCGTCCGCGTAGGGCGGGGTGAGCTGAATTGCTCTGCCGGTCACCAGCTGTGGAGACAGGATGACGGCGTTGACCTCCGCGGGAACCTTGTACTCGCTGTCGAACCAGAACGTGATCTTGGTGCGCTCCGGCTCAGGTTCGATCTTGTCGACACGTCCGACTTTGACACCGCGGATACGGACGTCGTCCCCCTCGAACAGTCCTGTGCTGTTGTCGAAGTAGCCGACCACCGTTGTGCGCCCGAAGCGCTCGGTGATGGCGACAGCGAGATAGCCGGCAGCTACCAGAGCCACGACCAGCCCGACACCCAACAGGACCCTCGGCTTTCGAATCCACGTGGTCATCCCAGTCCTCCTGGTGCTGGCGGTTCACCCGGCGCCGGTACGAAGACCGGCGAGGGTGTGGGTTCGGGAACTGACTGGGCAGCAGTCGGATCGACGGCAGGGGGACCTGGTGGTGGGCCGCCTGGCGGTGGAGCGGGCTCGGGCTCGCGGTATGGGTAGCAGCCGGTCGGGCCGGGCAAAGGCACCCCGGGCGGCCCGCACCCCGGATCCCCGGGATTGCCGGTGATGGCATCGGGCAGGTGCAGACGTGGCGGCCCGCCCTGACCGGTACGCGGATACGGCACTGGGAGCGCCGGCGTACCGGGCTGGCCCACCTGGGGGTCAGTCCGCTCGGAGGGCAACAGGACGTTCGGATCCAGTCCCAGATCAGAGAAGGCGGCGTCGACGAAGGGCTGGACGAACTGGCCGGGTAGCAGATTGACCACATAGGCCTTGAAGAACGGCCCTGAAGCCACGGTCTCACCGAGGGACAGAGCGTACGTACTGAGTCCCTTGACGGCTTCTTGAATTCGTTCCTTGCGGTTGTCGACGATAGTCAGGACACCGTTGAGCTTCTCCAGCGCGGGTTTCAGCTCGGCACGATTCTCGGCGATGAAAGCCTTCAGCTGTTGCGATACTGCCGAGATGTTGCCCGACAGTTGATCCAGCGCAGCACTCTGTGAACGCAACTGGGTAAGAACGGCATTGGTGTCCTGGATAAGGCTGACGATCCGGTCCGTCCGTTCGGCCAGCACACCGGTCGCTTTGGCGGCGTTGTCCAGCAGTGTGCGTAACTGATCATCACGGCTGTTGAGCGTGTCCGCGATCCTCGCCACCCCTTGGACAGCGTCACGCAGTTGCGGAGGCGTATCGGCGAACGTCTGAGCCAGCGTGGACAACGAGTCTGAGAGCTGGCTTGTGTCAAGCCCACTGATGGTGGTGGCGAGCTCGCCGAGCGCATCGGGCAGCTGATAGGGAGACGTGGTGCGATCCATCGGGATAGCCCCATCGAGCTCATCCTCCCCGTGCGGGATGACGTCCAACTCTTTGGTGCCGAGTAGACCCTTGGTGGTGATGGCGGCCTCGGTGCGCTCCCCCAGGTGCAGATCGTCGGGCACGTTGAAGGTGACCAGGACACCCGGTCCCTCCAGTTCGATGTCGGTGACCTTGCCGACCGGATAGCCCGAGACCTGCACGATGGCACCGGTGAACAACCCACCGGCGTCCGAGAAATATGCGGTGTGGCTCTTGTTCTGGTTGATGAAGGGCAGCATCTGGTTGCCCAAGGCCGCGGCAGCCACGACGATCACGACGAGGACACCGACAGCGCCCAGTACCAGCGGGTTTCGTTCCGAGAACGTTCTGTTCATCTTCATCGCGGCGCACACCTTCCCGTGCTCTGGCCAGCTACCTTGACGAAGACGGGTTGGCCGCCTTTCCCGTTGAGTTTGAGGACGACATCGCAGAAGTAGAAGCTGAAGTAGTCGCCATACATACCCTGCCGGTTGAGCATTCGGTACTTGTCTGGCAGCTCGTTGAGGATCTTGTCGAAGTACTCGTGGTCGAGCAGCACATTGCCGGCGACCCGGTCGGTTTCGTGCAGGACCCGCTGCACCGGCTGCCGGGTCTCCTCGAGCAGTCCGGCGATCGACCCCGCCGCGGCGTTGGTGTGTGCGACGGCGTTGCTGATCTCGGTCCGACGCTCGGCCATTCCGGCCACGAGTTGTGACAGGTTGGTCACGGCTTTGTCCAACTGATCGGTCTGACCGCCCAGCGATCCCAGCACGACGTTCAGGTTGTCGACGACCTGACCGATAAGCACGTCGCGGTCTGCCAGTGTGTTGGTCACCGCAGCCGCGTGGTTGAGGAACGAGCCGATGGTCGCACCCTCACCCTGCAACGCGTCCAGTAGTTGGCCGCTGAGTTCGTTGACCTGTTCGGGATCCAGGGCACGGAACAACGGCCGGAATCCGCCGGTGACCGAGTCCAGGTCCAGCGCCGGTTGGGTGCGATCCAACGGAATTGTCGAGCCCATCGCAAGGACCTTTGCGCTGCCCGCGCCGTCGGTGAGGGCCATGTACCGTCCGCCGATGAGATCGTCATAGCGGATCTCGGCGCGGGTGCCTTCAGTCAGTACCGCTTCCCGCGCTGCGGTGAAGTTGACGCGCACGGTGGCATCGCGGTTGACCTCGATGCCGCTGACCTTTCCGACCTCGACACCCGCGACCCGGACCATGTCGCCTTCGCGAAGACCCGAGACATTGCTGAAGTGCGCGAAGTAGCCGTCGGTGTCGCTACCAAATCGGAATTGTGCGAACACAATGATGGTCGCGGCCAAAGCCAGCGCGCAGGCGGTCATGAACACTGCCAGTCGCCAGATGACACCGACAAGATCCTTGGTCATCGCGTCTGTCCTTCCTGGTTGTCGACGTCGTTGTCGATTCGCGCCGTCATGGCTGACCAGCCTGAATCGGAGGCGGTGTCGGCGCCGGGGGAACCCCTGGCCAGAGCGGCACACCGCCCGGTCCATAGAGCGGCGCACCGTAGGGCGGTGCTCCGGGGTATGGCTGCGGGCCCGGCGCCGGGCCGGGCAGACATTGGCGGATGCTGGGCGCCTCTGGCACCGCCCGTGTGGCGGGGAAGTAGTTGGCGTAGCAGGGACTGCCGATGCCGGGATTCGGCCGGATGTCCAACCCCGTCCCCCAACCGGTGTTCGTGATCAGCTGCCGTACAGGGAAGTTCTTGGTCGCATCAGGTAGCGAGCCACATCCCGGCTTGCCACCGGGCCCGCCCTTGGCGCCGACGATGGGCAGATGGTCGGGGTACCGGTAGGGATCGTTACCGGGCAACAGGGCGACGTCGACGACGAACGTCCGCCCGTCGCCTCCCCAGAGTCCCTTGCCGTTCTCGATCAGCCAGTCGGCCCCCTGCAGGGTGCAGGTGTAGGTGGGGCTGTACATCTCCAGCAGTCGCGTAGTCGGCTCCAGACTGTTGATCGCGGTGACCAGGTTGTCCTTGCTGGAGGTCAGCAGACTCGTGCCGTCTTGCGACAGACCAATCGTGTTGAGCAACAGACCATCCAGCTCATCCTGATGATTGGTGATGGTGGTACTGGTAGTTCCGAATGCGTCGAGAACCGAGACGATGTCGTCGGCCGCGGCGGCGTAGGTCTGGCTGAAGTCACCCAGCGCGCGGATGTCCTCGCGGAAAACATCACTGCGGGCGTTGAGCGCCGTCAGAACCTCGTTGAGGCCGGTCGTCGCTTGACCGATGCGTTCGCCACGCCCGCGCAACGCGTCCGCCACGGCGGTCAGCACCGAATTGAGCTTGACGGGGTCAATCATCTCCAAGAGGTCAACGACGTTCTCGAACACGGTGTTGACCTCGGGCGTCACGTTGGCGGACTGCAACTGCGCGCCGGCGGAAAGGCGTTGCGGACTGGGGTATTCCGGTAGAGTCAACTGGATGAACTTCGCACCGAACACCGTCGTCACGGCGATCCTGGCCTCGACATTGGCCGGGATGAAACGGATCTGGTCACGGTCGATGTCCAGGGCCATCTGAGCGCCGCCCTGGCTACCGCTGCTGATGGTACGCACCCGGCCCACCTCAACGCCACGCAGTTTGACCTTGGCACCGGTCTCCAGAACCAATCCCGATCGATCAGAGTTCAGCGTCACCCCGACGACCGAACGAAAAAGACCCAGGAAGGATGCCGCGGACGCGAAAACAAGTGCGACGACGGCACATATCAGAACGACCGGCCACCATCGCTTGGAGATGCGTCGCTTCTGGTGAGGAGCATTCATCGGTTCATCCCGCCAGATGGAAGTTGCCGGACTGACCGTAGACCGCCAGCGTCACGGCCATCAGCACGATTGCGCCGACCACCATCGAGGCGCGCACCGCGCGACCGACGGCCTCACCCACACCGGCCGGTCCACCGCCGGCGGTGTAGCCGTAGTAGGTGCAAATGAGCATGACGATGACGATCATGGCGATGGTCTGAGCGAAGGAGACCACCAGGTCCTGGGTGTTAAGGAAGGTGTTGAAGTAGTGGTCGTAGACGCCTCCGGCCTGTCCGTAGACGAGGGTGGTGCCGTAGCGGGCGGCGATGAACCCCATGATCAAAGCGGTGGCGTAGAGCGGGATCACCACGATGGTTCCCGCCAGGACTCTGGTGGCAGCGAGGTAGGTTACGCTTCGAATGCCGATCACTTCCAGTGCATCGACTTCCTCGTTGATCTTCATCGCCCCGATCTGGGCGGTCGCCCCGGCGCCGATGGTCGCGGTCAGCGTCACCTGAGCCGTGCCGGGAATGATGAGGCGCGGAATGAAGAACGCCGAGGCGAAGCCGGTGAAAGCTTCGACACCTACCGACTGAAATTGGGTGTAGCCCTGCGCCGCGACGATGGCGCCGGTGGTCATTGTCATGAAGCCGACGATGACGATCGTCCCCCCGATGGATGCCAACGCACCTGAGCCCAAACCCATTTGGGCAATCAGCCGCAAGACCTCGGGTCGATAGTTGATCGCCGCGTCGGGGATGCGCGCCAGTGTGAGGAAATAGAACTCGGTCTGTTCGGCAGCACGGTCCCAGCCCGCGACCATACGATCGCGCGTTCGGGCCAGTCGTGGATACCGTTTGGCGGGAGCTGAAGAAGTCATCGATTGAGTCCGTCCCCGGGTCATTGCAGCGTGAATTGGACACCGATAGCGGTGACGATGATGTTGATGGTGAACAGCACCATGAATGAGAACACCACGGTTTCGTTGACGGCGTTGCCGACGCCGGCGGGTCCACCACCGACCGAAATTCCCTTGTAGCAGGCGATCAAACCGGCTCCCAGCCCGAATAGGAAGGCCTTGATGATCGAGACAACGACGTCGCCGAGGCCGGTGACCACGGTCATCCCGGAAACGAAGACACCTGCCGAGACGTTGAGCGCGAAGACGCAGAAGAAGAACGAGGCGAGCATCCCGACGAGAACCACCAGCCCCATGAGGGCGACCGACACCGTGGTTGCGGCCAGTACCCGCGGGATGACCATCGCCTGGATGGGGTCGATTCCCATCACCCGTTGCGCATCGAGTTCTTCGCGGATGGTGCGCGCACCCAGGTCTGCGCACATCGCGGTGGCGCTGGCGCCGGCGGTCACCAGCACCGTGACGATGGGCCCGATCTGGTTGACGTTGAAGAATGCCGCACCGGCTCCGGAGAAGTCGGCGGCGCCGAACTCACCGAGCAGGATGTTGAAGATGAAGGTATTGATGACCGCGTACGGAATGATCATCAGCACGGCCGGCAACATCGACACACGGGCCACGAACCATGACTGCACCAGGTACTCCCGCCACGCCAGCGGCGAGGTGAAGATACCCACCACGACGTCGAGGGTCATTCCGAAGAAGCCGCCGACTGCGCGAAGAGGTTTCGCGAATGGTGTCGAACTGAGCGCTATCATTGACAACCCTCGCGGTCAACCACGCTGTCCTGCCTAGTCATACTCACTGCTATCTCCCCTTGTCCAGGACTGATATGACGGTCTGCGCACCAGCACCAGCCATGCTCAGACGCAGATCAGTGCCGATCCGGTGATCGCCCGCTTGCCGCCCACGACATCGGCCCACACGTCGCATCCCACCAACCGGCCCTCATCGGAATCGGTCACCGAAGTCACTGTGCCGCCGATTGTTACGTCATCGCGGGCAAACACATTGCCCCGGAAGGAACACGACAGTTTCTTGATCGCGGCGCGACTGCCTGTCAGTTCGGCGAGATAGCCGGCGATGTAGGCCATGGTCGCGCCGCCTTGGTTGACTGCACGGTCGCCGAGACCAAGGCGTGCGACCTCTTTGAGGTCGTAGTGGATGGGATTGGGATCCCGCAGAATCAGCGCCACGATGCGGATGTCTTCATCGCGGACGCCGGTGATCGTGTGGGGCGGAAGCTCGGTCCCCACGGTCGCTGACTGTAGGATCGTCATCTCATCGTCCCCTTTTGAACAGGTAGCGACTCGTCACGCTTCCCACCGCGAGCTGCGAAGCGTCACGGATGCGCACCATGACATCGATGTTGTCCAGCCGCGATCCGTCGCGGGTGGTGGTCGAACCGACCTCAGAGATCACCGCGTCTGCGCTGTAGCGATGCCCGACCAGCATCGGCTGGTCCTGTTCGACATCGCATTGCCCGAACAGCAGTAGATCCGAATCTCCCTGCTTCGCAAGAGCGCACAGCTCATCGACAGAGATGCCCATGCACCGCAGCGATGTCACGATGAACCAGAAGGGGTGAGCCACGCCGTCGGCGATATCGGTGGCGCGCAGGGCATCGTCGCCGATCGCCGCTTCGTGCGACTCGATGACGATTGAGCCGCCTGGTAGTGACTTTCCGACGAGCCGTTGCTGCAGTTCCTCGACGCTGACTGTCATCAGTAGGTCCTCGGCAGTTTCAGTGCGTGCTGGGCGTAGTGGTTGAGCACCATCTGAGTGGAGACCGGAGCGATCTGTTGCAGACGCACGATCGACCACAGGTCGGCCAGCCCATACTCTTCGGCCAGTCCGTTTCCGCCGTGTGTCTGGATGGCGGTGTCCAGGGCCTTCATCCCGGCGCGGGAAGCCAGGAACTTGGCCATGTTGGACTCCTCGCCAGCGGTCAGGCCGGCGTCGAACAACGCTGCCGCGCGCCAGACCATCGTGCGGGCCGCCTCGAGCTCGATGGCGGCCTCGGCGAGCGGATGTGCGACACCCTGGTGACTGCCGATCGGCGCACCGCCCCAGACCCGCCGGGTCCGGGCGTAGTCGGTTGCCTTGTCCAAGGCGTAGCGGCCGATTCCGGTGCAAATGACGGCGCTGAGCACGCGCTCGGGATTGAGTCCGTCGAACAAAGGCCGCAGCCCGCGCCCCACCTCGCCGACCACGCAGTCTCCCGGCAGCCGCATGCCGTCGAAAAACAGGGTGTACTGGCGTTCCGGCGCGCGCAGCGCGGTGGAGATGAGTTGTTTGTCGAAGCCGGGTAGGTTCACGTCGTCGACGATGAACAGGGTGAGCTCGCCACGCCCGGTCTTCTCGTCGACCCCGGTCTTGGCAACCAGTAGGAAATGATCTGCGTGGTCGATGCCCGAGATGTAGTACTTGGTCCCGTTGACGACCCAATCAGAGCCATCGCGCACCGCGGTGGTCGACACATTGTGCGAGTTGGACCCGGCGTCGGGTTCAGTGAGGGCGAAGACGAACTTCTCTGCACCACTGGCGATGCCGGGCAGGTACCGCTGCTTCTGTTCGTCATTGCCGTGCAGAGGCAGGATCGAACCCACGATTCCCTGGCTGAGCACCATCGCCAATTCCGGGCAGCCACCGGCAGAGAGCTCTTCGAGCACGATGGCCAGTTCGGTCAGTCCGGCGCCCTGTCCACCGAACTCCTCGGGAATGTTCAGACCGAGGAAGCCCAACTGTCCCAGGGTGTCCCACAGCTGCTGCATGGGCTCACCGGTGCGCGAGCACTCCTGGAAGTAGGAGTGCCCGAACCGCGAGACGACGCCGCGCACTGCGTCGCGCAGCGCGACCTCCTCATCGGTGGGTTGCAGCGAAAAGGTGGCAGAACGATCAGATACAGGTAACGAGGTCAACGCATGCTCCTTAATGTGAGTTATCAACGGAAACAGGGGAAGTGATCAACTGAGCGAGCTGGCGTCGATGCCACTGCGGGCCGCCGAAGGCCATGGCGCTGCCTCGGGCGCGCTCGGCAAGTGGAGACACTGCCCGGCCCAGCGAGCAGCGCGTCTCTTGAACGGCGGTCGCGGCCCGGACCGAGACCGTGGAGCAGACCATCCGCGCGGTCGCCACGGCGACGTCTGTATGGGGATCTTCTGCGGCCAGACATTGCACCGCGTAGTGAGCCGCCCCGGCGGCTTTGTCGACGCCGGCCCGAAGTTGCTCGACGGAGGTTACCTCGTGGTCGCGCGAAAGGATCTGCAAGCAGGTCTGGGCAAGGCTGGCCTGCTCGACGGCCAACATCGCCGATGCTGCCTGGGATGCGCGTGCCACTGCCGACAGCGCTCGATCATCCTCTGCCAGCACCGTGGCGTGTGCGCCACTGAGAGTCACGTCGGCGAGCGTGCGCGTCGCATCGAGCGACTCCGTTGACCTCAGTTCGGCCCATGCTGACTCGATCCCGAGGAGCTTGTTGCCGCTGAGAATCAACATCAGGTCTGCCTGCCGGGCCCCAGCAACGCCAGGAACGCTCGCCCATACCCTCCCGTCGTGGAAGCTACCCGTGGAGTTCAGCCGAAAAGGCTGCTCATAGGGGGTCAGAAACACTGCCGTGGTGGCGCCTTGAAGCAGTGCCGCGGTCAGTGCGCGCTGGGCGGATCGGTGCATCATGGTGGCCGCGGCGACCGAGCTCGTCAGGAAGGGAACGTCCACGGTGACCCGGCCGAGTTCCTGCGCAGCCACCGACAGGGTGTCCCACATCCGTTGTCGCTGTGCGGAATCGACGTCAGATGCCACTCCTGCGCGGGCAAGAAGCGACGCCATCACGCCCCAGGCCGAACAGTCCTCAGCCGCGTTGCTGGACGGACGTTCGTGAACAGCGGGGCCTTCAGTCCCGGCAAGCAGCTCGCGCAGCGCCGCGCGGAGCTCATGCTGGGACGGCGTGTCCAATAGCGCCTTGTCAATTAACGTTGGCGTCACTCGATCGGTTGCCGACGGAGCCACGGTGGAGTTCGAGTCCGCGTTTGCTGGGAACCCCTCATCGAGCGTCGGCATGTCCAGCAGGCTGCCATCGGCGTCGTTGTGAATTGTGTCGCAGTTTGAGTCAGTTGCGACTCAGGTCTCTGTCGCGGGATGGGACATCCGTCCGGCGGACCACGCTCTTAGTGTCTGGCCTACTCGACCTTAGGAGTGAAATGACTTTGTGTTCCGGACCGCGTCCGATGGACCCGGTCCACGTTGTCGGCCTGACCGCCACACCGTTCGTATCCGAACATGACGCGATGCTCGACGAGCTGGTGTTCGACGTCGTGTTCCGCGGACTGAAAGAAGCGGGATTGCGCAAGCAGGAGGTGGGCCTGTCCGTGCTGGCATCGCTGGATGTGGTGGACGGACGAAGCATTTCTGCCGGCCTGACCACCGCCGCGACCGGTGGTTACCTGGCGGATGCGTTCCGCGTCGAAGGGGATTCGGGCGTGGCGATATGCGCCGCTGCTGCAGCGATCGCCGCGGGCGATGCTGAGGTCGCCGTCGCGGTGGTGGTCCACAATCCCGAAACCCGTTCTCATGATGCGGCGCAACGCGACCGGTTCGCCGCGCAGGTGTCCAATCTGGCTTTCGAGCCGCATTTTGATCGCCCTGTCGGCCTGACCGCCGACATCGCACTGGCGCTGCAGGCCGGCCGGCAGGTGGATTCGGGCCGTGTATCGGTGACGCAGATGGCAGAACTGGCTGCAGCGGAGATCAATCGTGGAGCATCACGGGAGCGCTCCATACGCCGTTCACCGGTGGACCATCACGGTGTGCTGGATTCTGCCGCGGTCGCCTGGCCCCTGCACGAATTGATGCTGCCCGCGCAGTCGACCGGTGCGATCGCAGTCGTGCTCGCCTCCCCTGCTCGCGCCGGCCGCTGTTTGGGCCGTAGTGCACGAATTACCGGTTTCGGTCACGCCACCGGCTCGTACACCTGGTCCGGCGAATGGCTACAGGATCCGGCCGCCACCACCCGGCGCGCGGCCGAAAAAGCCTACGCCGGTGCCGGTTTGATCGCTGACTCGCTTGCCCCTGCCGTCCTGGAGTCCACCGCCTTGACACCTGCGCTGCATGAACCGATTGTGGCCGCGTTGGGCATCAACCCCTCTGCAGGCACCGACATCAATCCCAGTGGGGGTGTGCGCGCAAACTTCCCCGGACTGGCCAATGGGGCGCTGCGCCTGCTGGAGGTCATTGAGGGTTTGCAAGACACACCGGCCGGCACGGTGGGCATCGCGCATTCCGTGGACACCATCACCGGTCCGATCTCTGATGACGTCACGACGTTCGTGGTGGAGGCGGCCTGATGCCTTACCGTGCCGCGGTCGTCGGCGTCGGCCTGACCGACGCGACCTCCCCGCGTAAACAACAGAGTTCTGTTCTGGAACTGTGCCAGCAGGCGGCCTGGGCGGCCATCGAACACAGTGGTGTCCGGCCCGACAGCCTCGACGCTGTGGTCACCGGAAACATCGACGGATTCGAGGGCACCGTACTGGCGGGCAAGAGCCAGACGCGACTGCTCGGCGTCGGTGACCATCTGCCGCTGACCATCATCAACACCGGCGGTACCACGGGCGGCAACCTGATGCAGGTGGCCGCACGAATGGTGCGCGCCGGCACCCACCGCCGCGTCCTGGTGGTCGGTGGGCCCACGTTCTTCGGGGCGTCGGATCTGCAGGCCGCTATCAACACGAACTCGCCGATGATCATCGAGCAACCGTTGGGCATGGGCGCCTATCACATGGGCGCCTTCGCCGCGAGTGCCTATCAGGCACGATTCGGCATGTCTGTCGACGATCTGGCCACGGTGGTCGTCGCCGATCACAGGAAAGCACAACGTAATCCACACGCGCACCTGCGCTATTCGGTGTCGAAGGACGATGTTGTCAGCGGTCGCCCTCTGTCCTCTCCGCTGACACAACCGATGGTGTGTCCGGTATCGACCTCGGCGGTGGCCATGGTGGTCGCCGATCCCGACGATGGTGATGATTTTTCGGCCGTCCCCGCACTGATCAAAGCCATGGGTATGTCCAGTGACCCCTATTTGGGCGGAGGCAAGGGCGATTTCTCGCAGATGCAGAATCTGGCGATCTTGACCCGCAGGGTCTACGCGCTGGCCGATATCCGGGATCCGCTGCACGACTTCGATGTCGTCGAGATCTTTGCGCCGTACGCCCATATGCAGCCGCTAGCCCTGGAGGCACTTGGATTCGCCGGCCCAGGCCAGGGCATCGAATTGATTCGGTCCGGCGCCACCGATCTGGGCGGCAGCCTGCCGGTCAACATGTCGGGAGGACCGAAGTGCACCAACGCCGGTGTTGCCGGCGAGTTGGCCCCCTACGCCTATGCCGCCCTGCAGGTGATGGGTGACGCCCCGGAACCGATTCAGGTCGGCGGCGCTCGTCGGTCACTGGCCCATGGCACCGGTGGCACGTTCTTCCAGTTCGAGAACCTGGCCGTGTTCGAAACCTACCAAAGGAGCTCCACGTCATGACCGCACGCACACAGGCCGTCCACTGGGACCTGCACTACGACATTCACCTCGGCGCGACGTGGAGCCGGTTCATGGAAGGCCTACAGGAGCAGAAGATCTTGGGCAACAGCTGCCCGGATTGCGACCGGGTGTTCGTGCCGCCGCAGGCCTACTGCGAATCCTGCTTTGTGCCCACCGGCGAGTGGGTAGAGCTGCCCGCAGAGGGCACCGTCGAGGTGTTCACGGTCGCTTGGCACGGGTTTCGTGGCAGCCCCGAGCCCCCGTACGCAGTCGGCGCAATCCGCCTCGACGGCGCGAGCACCCTGCTGATGCACTGGGTGGTCGGCGTGGACTTCGACCCCAGCAAAGATGTCCGTGAAGCCCTGCCGTTCGGCACACGGGTGCGTGCGCAATGGTCCCCCGAGCGCACCGGCCAGATCTTGGACATCGCACACTTCGTGCCAGTCGACGACGAAGGCACAGTTCAAGCGTCTTGACAGGGTGTCAGTAGCATGGTCATACTAAGGATGTGCGTCACGTCACAGACTCGAACCTGAGTGATACCGGTCCCGTCAGCGAGCACGTTCAGCAGATGCTTCGCGAGCGTCAGCGAGCCCTTGGCGAGGACCGGCAAATTTCGGACACCGTCCTGAAATCGTGGCTGCGCAGCGTCCGCTATGGGTTGAGCCCCGCTCGGGTCGAACCGAGCGGGGAACCGACCCCCGAGCAAGACCTGCGCCTTCTGGATGCGGCCGTCACGGTCATGGGTAAACGTATGGACGGCCTGTCTGCCGCGGAGTCGTGTCTGTTTCTCACGAATGCGGCCGGTGTCATACTCCGGCACTGGGTCGGCGACGCGGATCTGATGGCCCGCTTGGCGCGCCTGGACGTCGAGCCGGGATTCCTGGTTTCGGAGACCACATTGGGAACCACCAGCGGCAGCACGCTGATCACCTCCGCACCCACCTTCGTGCGCGGACCCGAACACTTCGGCGCCCAGTTCGTCGAGTTCACCTCCGCCGGCATGGTGATCACCCACCCGGTGACCCAGCGCGTCGTGGGCAGTGTCAATCTCATCACCCGTTTCCGTGATACCTCCCCGTTGGCGGTGCCCTGGGTGTGCGACATCGCCACCGAAGTCGAACGGTGCCTACTGGATTCGGCCACCACCGCCGAACAGGGGCTGATGCGGGCATTCGTCAACGAACGGCGCGACGCCCGACATGCGGTGGTGGCCGTCAATGAGAAGACTGTGGTCGCCAACGCCGCCGCCACCCGTATGCTCGGCTCCGTCGATCAAGCAGTGCTGTGGGAATACGCCGCGCGGGTGCTCAGCGATCCGGACAGCGCCGGCCAACCCGCCGCATTGGGCGGCCCCCAGCCAGTGGTCGTCGATCACCACACGGTTGTCAGCGACGGCTCCGTGATCGGCGTGGTGCTCAAGCTCAAGCGGGCCGAGACCCGCCCCGGTTGTAGTGCTACCACGGTCGAACTGCCCGGGCTAGTCGGCCACAGCGAGCGTTGGACCGCCGTGGTCGACCAGATCGCCCGCGCGAAGGGCTCCCCCGGCCTTCTGCTGGTGGGTGAACGAGGTGTTGGCAAGTCCGCGTTGGCCCGCGCCTGCAGCCAGGGACAACCGACGATCGAGCTCGACGCTGCGGCCTCCACCGCGAACCCGCACTGGTTGAGCACGATCGCCGCACCGGCTTTGTGCCGACCCGAAAACGTTACGGTGCTGCTCCACCACCTCGACCAGCTGGCCCCGGTAATGGTGGCATCGATGTGCGACCTGTTGGCCCACCGTGCAACAAGTACCCGCGTCATCGCCACATCTGCGACGTGGCCGCATCGTGAACATGTCACAGACGCCGCGCTCGCCACCTTCCCGTCCGTGATCTCTGTGCCACCACTTTCGGAGCGCCCGACCGACATCCCAGCCCTGGTCGCGCACTTCACGGCCGAGGCGGGCGCCGACCGCGACCCCGTGCAGTGGATGCCTGATGCCCTGCGCGCCCTGGCGCGGGTGGACTGGCCCGATAACGTTGCGGGACTGAAAAGACTTGTCACACAGATTGTTTCCGAGAACGCGTACAGCTACGTCAGTGCCAATGAACTTCCCACCCACCTTGCGGCGATCACCTCACGCCGCCGATTGGTCGGCCTGGAGCGCGCCGAGGCAACAGCGATCGTCGATGCAATCCGCATTTCAGGCGGAAACAAGCACCAGGCCGCCGAAATGCTTGGCATCGCCCGCTCGACGCTGTACCGCAAGATGCGTTCACTGGGCATCGACATGGACAACGCCGTCCTCTGATTCGGCGGGGGCGGCACCTACACCTACTCCGCTGCGCTCTGTGCCACCGCAATCAAGCAGTTCGTCAACAACGCCAACACCTGGGCTTTGTCGAGTTCCCCGGACTCCAGCCACGCCTTGGTCGCGTCGGTCACCATGGACTGAAAGCTGCGAACCATCGCATGGTTGGCCGGATCGTCGATGTCGAGGGCGACTATGCGCAGCAGCTTCTCTTCCCAAGTCTGCATGCTGTCGCGAAGTGCGCCACTGACTTTCGGATCGGAACTCGAGGACGCGTGCACCATGGTGAGGTAGGTACCTCGATTCCGTTCCACGCCGTCGAGCCACCGCAACAGAACTGCGCGGACCCGGGCGCGCACATCGGCGTCGATCTCACCGGCGGTTCCGGCATCGGGGATCCGTGAGAAGCGTTCTACGATCTCGAGGAACAGATCCCGCTTGGACTTGAAGTAATACAACACGTTGGTACGGGTGGTACCCGCCGCCGCCGCGATCTCACCGGTGGATACCTGTTCATAAGCCCGTTGCGCGAACAGATGCCGGGCGGCGGCCACTATCTGGTCGCGCCGATCGTCGGCTTCCAGTCGCGTCCGCTTCGCCGGCGAGCCGGACTCGGACGGTGCCAATCCGGTCATCGAAAGCACCTGCCCGCGTTAAAGGTCGGTCGCCAAGCGCCACCCCGCTGCGACTGAGTGACCATCGTTCCCTCGTCGTCCGGCACCGTTTCATTGTGCGACACCTCACAACGTACCGCCGAACATAGCGTGGGGTCACGGTCAGCGAGGGCGCGCACTGCACCTCCCCAGAAGCCCTGAGAGGTCAACAAGATGTTCGTCACGACAGGTTGCACCATCAGCGCAGACCGGTTCTCATCCGCCGGTGACCACGTGCGCACGTATCCAACCGCGGTCATCCAGCCAACCCTTGGTGCCCGCAAAGCTGCGCATCCGCTCGAAGCCTTCGCGCCAAGACGGCGCCGATCCGGCCCGGTCCGCTGCGGCAGCGATCAGATCGGGGTCGATCCAGACGTGTTCGCCCCCTGCGTCCACCCGCACGCCGGGTCCGGTTCTGCTGGGCCACTGCTCGTCTGCGGTGACCGCGCAGAACTCCGTGAAAATGTCGAGGCCCTCCACCGAAAAGGGCGAATCATCGATATTTACTCGCACGAGTTAAGTGTATCGGGACACACCTCTGCGCCATTCACCGGCCGTAATGGAACGCCGCAATCAACCGGAAGGGATTCCCGGGCATGACCAACGCACACCGACACCACAAGACCGATCACGAGCTACCGATCGGCGAACACTTCAAGAACGCGTTCCGCCGCCACCCAGGAGGCGTTGCCGTCATCACTGCCGACTGCGGGTCGGGCCCGGTGGGCTTGACCGCCACCTCGGTCACCTCACTCAGCGCGGACCCGCCGCGGCTCATCTTCACGGTGACCGATGCCTCGTCGAGCGCGCCCACACTCATCGAATCCGACACGGCTGTCGTACATCTGCTCGACGCAGATGACCTGGCACTGGCGCAGCTCTGCGCTACCAGTGGGATCGACCGGTTCGCGGATACGACACTGTGGGACCGCTTGCCGTCGGGCGAGCCGTACTTCCCTTCCGCGGCGGACATCCTGCTGATCCGCAGCATCGAGAAAATCCGCACGGCGGGTTCCACGATTGTCGTCGCGGACGTGATCGAAGCACGTCGCCGACCCGATCACGTCCAGACAACAGACAAAAGTCGGCTGGTTTATCAGGACAGGACCTGGCATTCAGTCGGCGAACACTCATCCATAACCGCAAACATTCACAGCAAAGGACTCGCAAGCAAGTCATAGCGACAGATTCACACCATCAAGAGCATTCAAAAGCAAAGTGAGGAAGGCTGATATGTCCACCACCCCCAAGCACGTTGTCGAAGTCACCGCGGAAGAGCGCACTGAACTCGTGGCTCGCGCGCGCAAACTCGCCGTCGAATTCGAGAAGTTCGGCAAGCGGGCCGACGAGGACAACCTGTTCCCGTCGGAATTGGTCCCGCTGTACAAGGAGAGCGGCCTGCCCAAACTGGTCATCCCGAAGAAGTATGGCGGCCTCGGTGCCGACGTCTGGACCGCTGCATTGGTCGAGAAGGAACTGGCCTCCTACGGCGATCCGGCAATCACATTGTCGTTCAACATGCATCACGTGATGGTCGGCATTTTCCGCGAACTGCTCGACGAGCCGGCCCGCGAGCGACTGTTCAGCAAGATCGTCGAGGACGGCTCAATGCTGTCGGGCACCCTGAGTGAGGAGCGTGCCGGAATCAGCGGCCTGTCCGACACCGTCTGCGTGCCGGACGGCAACGGAGGCTGGCTGGCCAGCGGGGCCAAGAACTGGGCGACCTACATCGAGAACGCCGACATCGTGGCCTTCACCGCGGTGATCACCAACGAGGACGGCAGCCTGCCCGAGACATTCAGCGAGCATGCCGAGCGTGAAGCTGTTTTCGTGATTCCCGCCGACACCCCGGGTCTGTCGATTCGGCGGACCTGGAACACGATGTCGATGCGCGCCAGCGGAACCCAGACACTGATCCTGGACAAGGTGCCGGTGCCCGCCGAGGCCTACAGTGGTTCCTACCGCAACGGTCTGTTCAATGAAATCGAATGGGCCTGCTTCCCCTTCGCCGGCGTTTACCTCGGTGTGGGTGAGCGCGCCCTCCGGCTGGTCAGCGAATCGTTGAGCAAGAAGAGCCTGGGGCGCACGCAGGAAGGCGAAGAGAAGGCAGTCCGAGACGTGGGCTATGTACAGTACGAGCTCGGCAAGGCCTGGACCGAACTGCAGACCGCCGAATGGGCCGTCCGCGGTACGGCTGAGGCCCTGTTCGACGGTGCCGACGCCAACTGGAATCCCATCGAACGTCCGGCACGGGTGTCCATCGGCAAGGTCGCGGCGACCGAGGCCGCCATCAACGTCACCGACACCGCGTTGCGGCTGCTCGGTGGCGGTGGCATCCGTCGGGGAGCACCGCTGGAGAAGCTGTTCCGCGACGCACGGGCGGGCATCTACCACCCCGTCAACAGCAACCAGGCCTACGACCTGATCGGCAAGACCGCGCTGGGACTGTTCGGCTAGACATCCCAAAGACAGGAGGGGGCGAGGTTCGGTGACACCGAACCTCGCCCTCATCGGTGTCGACGAGTCAGCGCACGCCGGCGCAGGGACAAGGTCAAAGCAGTTGCCCCCCGGACATCTTCGGCCGGGGGGCAACAGGTATGGGTCGACGGCGCTGACGCCGACGACGTCTACATCGAGACACCTCCGTCGACGGGAAGCACCACACCAGTGATGTACGCAGCCTCATCGGAGGCCAGGAAGGCCACAGCTGCAGCCATTTCGGCGGGGTCGGCAAAGCGGCCTTGCGGGACTGTTGCGGTCATCTCGGCCAGTTTGTCGGCCGGCACCGCGGCCACCATGGCGGTCGCGGCGTTGGGCGAGATGGCATTGCTGGTGATCCCGAACCGGGCGGTCTCTTTGGCCACGGACTTGGTGAACCCAATGATTCCCCCCTTGGCCGCCGCATAGTTCGACTGGCCGATGTTCCCGTGCATACCGGTGTAGGAGGTCACATTGATGATTCGCCCAAAACCATTGGCACGCATATGTGGAACTGCGGCACGGGTGACGTTGAACGTACCACCCAGATGGACAGCCAGTACCGACGCCCACTGCTCGTCGGACAGCTTCCACACCACGGCGTCACGCGCGATGCCGGCATTGTTCACCACGACGTCGATGCTGTCCCAAGTCTCGACGACTGCGGACACCGCGCGCCCCACGTCCTCTGCATCGGCCACATCGGCTGCGATCGGCAGGATGTTCTCACCGTGTCCCGCCCATTCCGACTGCAGCAGGTTCTCGTCCCGATCGACGACAGCCACCCGGGCATTGGACTCCGCGAAGTGCTGGGCCAACGCCTTGCCGATGCCTTGCGCAGCGCCGGTGATCAGTACTGTGCGCTGAGCGAAATCGAAACTGATGGTCATGTGTCCCCTTTGGGTGTGATCTTCGACCGCCAACGGTCAGAAGATGGTGTAGCCGCCGTCTACGACGACTTCATTGCCTGTGTGAAATGTCAGTGCTGGATCGGCGAGAAACGCTGCCACATCGTGGAATTCAGACGCCTCAGCCCACCGCCGCGCCGGGGTTCGTCGCACGGTGACGTCGAAGAACTTCTCGTTGGCACGCAGGTGATCATTCATCGGTGTGGCCACCCAGCCAGGAATCAGGATGTTGCACCGAATCTGATGGCGGGCGAATTCTACGGCGATCGTGCGCCCCAGTGACGCACATGCGCTCTTGCTGGCCGCATAGGCAGCCTGAGTCGCCGCGCCGTACCGGGCCACCGTGGACGACACCACCACCATCGCGCCACCCTGACCGCGCTCGACCATATGCCTGCCCACCTCACGGGTGGTCAAGAACGTCCCGTCCACATTGGTGCGCATCACGTGATGCCAATCCGCAACCGATGTGTCCAGATATCCCTTCGCGTCCGCAATCCCGGCATTGGCGATCAGGATGTCTATCTTGCCGAAGGCCCGCACCGTCTGTGCGGTGGCATCGACGACCGACTGTTCGTCACCGATATCGCATGCCACCGCAACGGCCTGCACGTCATAAGATTTGAGCTCTTCGACGGCGGCACGACTACGCTCCGGGTTGCGCGCCCAAACGGCGACATCTGCACCCGCCCGCGCAAGCCCCACCGCCAGAGCCAAGCCGATACCACTGTTACCGCCGGTGACGACGGCGCTGCGTCCCCTCAGATCGGTCACGCCGACACTCCTGCCAGCGGCTGTGCCGACGCTGCGTCCAACGCAGCCAATTCGCCGATTCGGCGCCGGTGGGCTGCGGGCGAGCCGAAAAGCAGCTGAGCCGACTTGGCGCGCTTGAGGTAGAGATGTGCTGGGTGCTCCCACGTGAAGCCGATACCGCCGTGTAGTTGGATGCACTCCTCGGCCGCACGCACCGCGGTCGCCGAGCACACCACATGAGCCAGCGAACTGGCCATCGGCAGGTCCGGGCTACCCAACGCTGCGCAGGCCGCGGCATAGCGCGCGACCGCCCGGGCCTGCGTGATATCAACCCATAGGTCCGCGAGTCGATGTTTGACGCTCTGATAAGAACCGAGGACCCGGCCGAACTGGCGGCGATCCTTGAGGTAGTCGACGGTCATCTCGAGGCACTGCTCGGCGAGCCCGAGTTGCTCGGACGCCAGCAGCGCACTGGACACCGTCAGGGCAGACCTAACCGCCGCACCGACCTCATGGGCGCCCAGGCGGCGCCCCGCGGCACCGTCCAGCGCGATATCACTGAGTTGGCGGGTCATGTCGAGCGAGACCACTGGCGCGATCTGCGCGGCAGGACGATCGACGGCGTAGAGCGTGTTGCCTACAGGGACGAGCAGAGTGTCGGCGTTTCCGGCATCGCTCACCGAGCGCACCGTCCCGGTCAACCGCCCGTCGGAATCCGCGGTGACACCGGTGAACTCAGCATCGGTCCACGGCAGGCGGTCCGCGGGAACAACCACTGTGAGAACGGTCTCGCCGGATACCGTGACGGCCAGCTCGTCGTGCAGGTGCAGCGCAGTCAACAGCGCCGGCGTCGTCACCGCCGCGCCGAGGAACGGCACCGGCGCCACCGCCCGCCCAAGTTCTTCGAGCACCACAGCAACCTCACGCCACGAAGCGCCCGCACCGCCGTGCTCCTCAGCGACCACCAACCCCGCCAGTCCGACGTCGGCCGCCAATGTTGTCCACAGTTCGGTGTCGACGGTGGCTGTCGATTCGGTTCGCGCCAACACATCGGCCCACTCGGCTTTGCTCTTCAGTACGTCGCGGACCGTCTCGCGCAACTCTTCTTCCAGTTCGGAGTACAGCAGGTCCGGTACCGGCGGATTGGCCAGGGTCATCGGGGCAGATCCTTCCATGCGATGTCGACGTCGACCCGCTGCTCGGCGGGAAGTCCGAGCACCCGCTCGGCAATGATGTTGCGCATGATCTCCGAGGTGCCCCCTTCGATCGAGTTGCCTTTGGTCCGCAGGAATCGGTAGGCCGCAGGCCGGTTTTCCTCTACGTCCAGATCAGGTCGGCGCATGCTGTAGTCGTCGTAACGCAGCCCGTCAGCACCGGCCAGATCGACCTCGATGCTGGCTACCTGCTGAGCCAGGCGGGCATAGGAAAGCTTGGCTCCCGAGCCTTCGGGCCCCGGCAACCCCGCCTCCATCTGTTGGCGCAGCCGTGCTGTCGTCAGACGCGCCGCCTCCGCGTCGATCCACAGCCTGAGGACATCGTCATACAGTGCGGGATCACGTGATTCGGCGCTATCTCGCCAGGACCTGGCCAGAAAACCGATCGGACCACCTTCGCGTGGCGTATTGCCCGCGCCGATGGCGACCCGTTCGTTCATCAATGTCAACTGGGTGACCTTCCACCCCTCGCCTGGCTCCCCCAACCGCAGTGCATCGGGAATGTAGACCTCGTCGAGAAAAACCTCATTGAACTCGGCTTCCCCGGTCAACTGTCGCAACGGTCGGACGTCCACACCGTCACTGGCCATGTCGCAGACGAAATAGGTCAGACCTCGGTGCTTGGTCTGGCTGGGGTCTGTGCGGGCAACGAGCAGCGCCCAGGCGGCGTCGTGCGCCAGCGAGGTCCACACCTTCTGCCCCGAGACTCGCCAGCCGTCACCGTCGCGAACTGCGCGGGTCGCGACAGCGGCCAGATCCGATCCGGCACCGGGCTCGCTGAACAGCTGACACCAGATCTCCTCGCCGGTCCACAGCGGCTTGAGCCAACGCGACTGCAACTCGTCGCTCGCGAACCGCAGGATCGTGGGCGCTGCCATCCCGAGTCCGATCACGTTGCGGTGCGGTGCGTTATCGGGTGCGCCGGCGGCGTCGAAGACTGCATCGACGACCTGCTGCAGCTCAGGATCGACGCCTCGGCCGCCGAGACCCTCCGGATAGTGCACCCACGCGAGGCCGGCATCGAAACGCGCACGCAGAAAGTCTGTGCGTCCGGTTGTCTCGGGGTCGTGCTGAACTAGGAAATCCTCGGCGGCACGTGTAAGCGCCACCTCCGGCGACTCATCGCTCATGGGTCGGTCGTCCTCCTGGAGTGCGGGATCACACATGCGTGACCACACCGCCGATCGTGCCGCGCCCACGGGCGTGTGGTTGTCGCAGTCTGAGTCAGTGGCGAGGAGGCTGGTGTCGCGGGTTGGGACACTGCAGGGCGCCCGCTGGTCCCTACGCTCGACGCGCAACCACTTCACCGACCTGAGGACGTGAGTCGATGCCCGCTGACAATCAATCCAATGACATCGTCATCTGCGACGATCTGGACGCTCTTCGCAGCCTGGAGGGCCGCGATCTACCGGCCAGCGACTGGTGGCTGATCGACCAGAAGGTCATCGATCAGTTCGCCGACGCCACGCGGGATCACCAGTGGATTCACGTCGATGTCGAGCGCGCGGCCACGAGCGCCTTCGGCGGCACGATCGCACACGGGTATCTGTCGCTGTCGCTTGTAGGTCCGATGCTCGCAACCGTGTTGACCGTGCGCAACTGTTCGCAGATCCTCAACTACGGCCTGGACAAGGTGCGGTTTCCGGCGCCCCTGCCAGCCGGTACCGGTGTGCGCCTCCAGTCCCGTATCGCGCAGGTCACCGAAGTCTCAGGTGGCCTCAGCGTCACGGTGCACGCCACCCTGCAGGCCGAAGGTCAGGGCAAGCCGGTCTGCGTTGCGGAGGCTGTGTACCGCTACTTCAGCTGACCGACCCACCCCGTGCGTCGGACGACTCGCTCAGCGCCGCAACGGTTCACGCAGTCAACCGCAAGGCACCTCCTCGCTCGGACTGAGATCGATGGCATGTCCGAGGCGGTCCTTCTTGGTGCGCAGATAGTTGATGTTGTGCGTGGTGGCCCGAGCGGGCAGGTGCAAGCAGTCGCGAACCTCGATGCCGTACCCGGCCAGCTTCTCGCTCTTGACAGGATTGTTGGATATCAACCGAATACGCGTCACATCGAGCTGGTGGAGGATCTGCGCGGCGGCCGCGTAGTCGCGACTGTCTACAGGGAGACCGAGCTCCAGATTGGCGTCCACGGTGTCGCGGCCCGCCTGCTGCAGCGTGTACGCGCGGAGTTTGTCACCGAGGCCGATTCCGCGGCCCTCGTGGCCCCGCAGGTAGATCAGGATGCCGCCATCGCGTGAGATCAGTTGCAGCGATTCGCGCAGCTGATCTCCGCAGTCGCAGCGCAGCGACGCTGCCAGATCGCCGGTCAGACACTCGCTGTGCACCCGTGTCAGGACACCTTCGGGTCGGTCCATCAATTCGTTGTGGTCGCCGGCGACCAGCACCAGATGCTCCAGCCCGGTGGCGTCGTCGCGGTAGGACTGGGCCAAGAACACCCCATAGTCGGTCGGCAGGTCCGCCTGCCCGCACAACTGCACCGTCGCTTCAGCCCTCTGGCGGTGGGCCATCAGTTCCGCGATGGAGACCACCGCAAGATCGTGCTGAGCGGCGAAGCGCATGAGATCCTGCCCACGCATCATGTCACCATCGTCTGCCACCAGCTCACTGATCACCGCGACCTCGTGCAGTTCAGCGAGGCGCAGCAGATCCACGGCAGCTTCGGTGTGCCCGCCCCGTTCGAGCACGCCCCCGGCGCGCGCACGCAGCGGAAAGATGTGACCCGGTAAGCGCAGATCGTCAGCGGTCGTAGTAGTCGCAGCGAGGGCGGCCACCGTCGCGGCTCGAGCGCCCGCGCTGACGCCGGTGCCGGTGCCGACGGCATCGACCGACACCGTGAACGCAGTACCGTGCGGATCGGTATTGGTGGTGACCATCAGCGGCAAACCCAGTTGATCGGCACGCGCATCGGTCATGGGCGCACAGATGATTCCTGTGGTGTGCCTGACCATGAACGCCATATCCGCCGGTGTAACAAACTGTGCGGCCATCACCAGGTCGCCTTCGTTCTCCCGGTCCGGGTCATCGACGACGACGATCATCTCGCCGGCCTGCAACCGCTGCACGGCGATCGCGACGGCATCGCGCAGGGCGGAGCGATGGACCGACCGGGGGGTGGAGCGCGGGTGCAGGTGACGTACCGGCGCAGACGCTGAGTCTGATCCCGGATGTTCCGTGTGTGGCAGAACCGTTTGCTGCTGTGGACTGCTCATGGTGTCGCCTCCCGCGTGGATCGTGGCGTGCTGATCGCCCTAAGCCTAGGAAAGCGAAGGCCTCGGACTATGTCGCACATCACTACACCTGAGCACGACTGTCGCGGATTGCGACGACCACACTGTCGCGTCGGATGCGAGGTTGAGTGCGCCAAACAGCCCCGCGGGGCGCGTAGCGAAAGCGACACCACCACAGTGAAGTTAGAGAATTCCCTTGCGTTGATCACCGGCGCCGCTTCCGGGCTCGGCCACGCCACCGCCCGCCGGCTTGTCGCCGCGGGCGCCCGCGTGGTGGGCATCGATCTGCCGAACGCCGTCGCACTGTCCCCCACGCAGGACTCGCGCATCCGTCTGCTCGGAGCCGACGTGCGCGATCACGACACCGTCCAAGCCGCCATCGACCAAGCGACCGACTGGGGTGACCTGCGCATCGTCGTGAACTGTGCCGGTGTGGGCGACCCGGCCCGAACCATCAGCAAGGATGGTCCGCTGGAACTGGACCGCTTCCGACGCGTCATCGATATCAACCTCATCGGCACGTTCAACGTCACCCGCTTGGCGGCAGCAGCGATCGCGGCCACAGAACCAGTCGATGGCGAGCGCGGAATCATTGTGAACACGGCTTCGGTGGCCGCCTTTGACGGCCAGATCGGCCAGGCGTCCTACGCGGCATCCAAGGGTGCTATCGCCAGCATGACCCTGCCCCTCGCGCGCGATCTTTCCAGTCGGCTGATCCGGGTCATGGCAATTGCTCCAGGCATGTTCGACACACCCATCTTGCAGGGATTGTCCGCTCCGGCGAGGGAATCCATCGCCAGCCAGGTCCCTCATCCGCGGCGTCTCGGCCACCCCGACGAGTTCGCCGCACTGGTAGAGCACATCGTGGTCAATCCCATGCTCAACGGCGAAACCATTCGTCTCGACGGCGCAATCAGAATGGCGCCCAAATGACTCGGCGTACCGCCGTGGTGACTGGCGCCAGTCGTGGAATCGGTGCCCAGATATGCACCAAGCTGGCAGCGGAGGGCTGGGACCTCCTCGTCACCGCTCGAAATCCAAGTGCCATCGTAGAGTTCGCCTCCGCTCTGAGCGCTGAGAGTGGCCGCCGAGTCACACCGGTCGCGGCCGACATGGCCGATCCGGAGGCGGTAGATATCATCTCCGAAGCGAGCGCAGACCTGGACACCATCGACGCTCTCATCCTGAACGCGGCAATGGGCACCATCGGCGCGCTGTCGGACTTCCCGCTACGACGCCTGGACAAGCTGCTCGCCATCAACCTGCGCGCACCGTATGCATTGATCCAGAGTCTGTTACCAGCTTTGCGACGGGCTGGACAGCAGTCGCCGTTCGGCGCCCGCGTGATCGCGATGGCCTCGATGACCGGACTGGCGGGAGAACCACTGAACTCGGCCTACGGAGCCACCAAGGCGGCGATGATCTCCCTCTGCGAGACGTTGTCGGTTGAAGAGTACGTTCACGGGGTCAATGCCTCGGCGGTCTGCCCGGGCTACGTCGCCACCGACATGACCGCCGCACTACCCGGCGTCGATCCAGAAGACATGATCACCGCCGCCGACGTTGCCGAAGCCACCGTTTGCCTGACCCGCCTCACCAAGAAGGTGAACGTACCCTACCTGCCCCTGGCTCGACCCGGGCCCAGCCTTTGGCGCGCCTAGCCCGAGAAAACCTCGACAGCAACACCTCTCGATTGGAGAAAACCATGACCATCAACGCAGTGATCGTCGATGCCGTGCGCACCGGCTCGGGCAAAGGCAAGCCCGGTGGGGCACTGTCGGGGATTCACCCCGTGAACCTGCTGCAGCAGACCCTGCAAGCTCTGCTGGCGCGCAACGACTTCGATCCCGCGCTCATCGACGACGTCATCGCCGGGTGTGTATCTCAGACCGGCGAGCAGGCACTGAACATTGCCCGGACGGCGGCGCTGGCCGCGGGGCTGCCAGAATCGGTGCCGGGCACCAGCGTGGATCGACAGTGCGGATCAAGCCAGCAGGCGGCGCATTTCGCGGCACAGGGTGTACTCGCCGGCGCGTACGACATCGTCGTCGCGTGTGGTGTGGAGTCGATGAGCAGGATTCCGATGGGTGCGAGCTCGCAGGGCCAAGACCCCAACGTCGAGCCATTGGCCGAGCGCTTCCCCGATGGTCCTGTCGGCCAAGGCATCTCTGCCGAATTGATCGCTGCGCAATGGAAGTTGGATCGCGCCGCACTCGATGAGTACGCCGCACGGTCGCATCGACTCGCCGATGAGGCGTACCGCGCCGGTGAGTTCGACAACGAGATCGTGCCGGTGACTTTGCCCGACGGCAGCGTCCATACCATCGACGAGACGGTGCGCGCCAACACAACCGCGGAAGGGCTGGCTGCGCTGCGCCCGTCGTTCACCGCCGACGAATACAGCGCTCGGTTCCCCCAGATCGATTGGTCCATCACCGCCGGAAACTCGTCACCACTGACCGATGGCGCCTCGGCAGTCCTGATCATGTCCGAGGACAAAGCCAACGAGCTGGGCCTGCGCCCACGCGCACGGTTTCACAGCTTCGCTGTCACCGGGAGCGATCCACTCTACATGCTGACCGGCGTCATTCCGGCGACGACAAAGGTGCTTGAACGCTCGGGGCTGAACATTGATGACATCGACACCTTTGAAGTCAATGAGGCTTTCGCACCGGTGCCTTTAGCCTGGGCCGGCTCTCTGAACGCCGATCCCGCCAAGCTCAACCCGCGCGGCGGTGCCATCGCGCTCGGACACGCCCTCGGTGCGTCCGGTACCCGTCTGTTGACCACAATGGTGAACAACCTGGAGCGCAGTGGAGCACGCTACGGGCTGCAGACCATGTGCGAAGGCGGCGGAATGGCCAACGCCACCATCATCGAACGGGTCTGAGCTGCTCGACAAGCAATGCCGCCCTCGCCGGTTGATCCGGCGGGGGCGACGTTGTGCCTTGAGACGCTGTAACAGAATCATTCAGGCCGGTTCACTCAGCTTGATTTCGCCAACCCGGGTTACGTTGAGCGTGCCTGCATCGATATCAAACGTAACCGGGTGGCCCTCGTCTTCACGGCGGCGTAGGGACGTCGTGCCACCAGCGGCGGCGGGGGCGGCGGAGGCGGCGGCACCGGCTCAGGAATCTTGGGACCAAGTCTGAGGCCCATGCCCAGTGCGCGCAGCCGCTCCTCGGTGCTGCAGCCAGCGAATCCACTTGCCCACGCCCACAAGGACGGCGCCAGCGCCAGCGGAAACTCCGCGTCTCGGGCGACGAAGCGTTCCAGCAGTTCCAAGATTGCGTTGCGGTACTCGCCGGCCCCGATCTTGACGCACAGCCAGGTATGCGCACCAGGATTGATGAACGGCCTGGCGGCATCAGCTAGCGCCCAGGCAAACCTCATCTCGTCAGATCTGTCCATTGCGCACCCCAGACATCGAAAAGGCTGGACCCATTGACGTGCTCGGTGTCGAACGGGAGAGCACGCTGTGCATGCCGACCGCCGCGAGCAGGTTGAACGCCATCGCCAACAGCACTGCGAGCAGCACCACGATACCGATGCGCCGCAGGGTTTTCCTCGGCTTTCGCTGCGTAGCACTGTCGCGGACAGTCAGCGCGCTGGACGCCGCCATCGGAACCACCAACCACGCGATTCGGCAACCCTCGCTGGTGGTCTCCACGGGCAGGCGCCGTCGTCGGATTGCCGGGTCGCGTGATTCGACGGGCTTGCCGTTGATCCACAGCAGTCGCAGGTGGCTCATCGTCATACGAAGTCCCGCTTGAGCTTTGGGCGGTCGATCTTGTTGTTGCCGGTACGAGGCAACGCTGCCACCAGTTCGATGCGGCGCGGCCGCTGCAGACCCTGTAGGTCGGGGTGATCCATGCAGTAGGCGATGATGTCGTCCTTGGTGACCGCCGCTGAACGTGGGACGACGATCGCCGTGACCTGTTGAATCCAACGTTCGTGATGAGTGCCGATGACCGCGACCTCGGCGACATCCGGGCAGGACGCCAGGCTGTTCTCGATCATCTGCGGGTAGACATTCTCGCCGCCCGAGATGATCATCTCGTCAGATCGCTCGACAAAATGCAGCACACCGTCGGTGTCGGTCCGCATCAGGTCACCGGTCTTCAGCCATCCTTCAACGAATTTGTCACCGTTGACGTCGAGAAGATTCCAGTAGCCCGGGGTGACTGCGTCGCCGCGTACATAGAGCTCCCCAACCTGTCCGGGGTGATCACTGACGTCGGCTCCCGTGACGACGTCGACCAGTTTCCAGTACACGAGTTGCTCCAGCGGCCTTCCGAGCACACGTGGGTGGTCCTGTTCGCCCGGCCGCTCACAGATCGCCACGCCGGATTGTTCGGTCTGGCCATAGATATTGACGGCGTTGCGAATCCCGGTCGCATTGAGAAACCGCCGCACCGGGCCTTCGGGCAGTACCGAACCACCGATGGCACACACCTGCACCGAGGACAGATCCGCCGGATCGTTTTCAAAGGCATTGGCGACATCGACGACCATGGTCGGCACCAGCGCCGTGTAGGTGGCATTGCAGTCCTGGACCGCCTGTCGCCACTGAGCCGCGTTCCACCGCGCCAGGGTGTAGGCCGAAGCGCCATTGAGCAGCATCGGAAGGATCATCAATTGCATGCCGCCGACGTGGAAGAAGGGTGTGCAGATGACGGCGAAATCATCGGCCGAGAAGTCCCAGACTTGGGTGATCGCTGAAACGTACGCGGTGATGTTGCGGTGGGTTTGTCGAACGCCTTTCGGGGTGCCTGAGGAACCACTGGTGTACATGATCATCGCGTCGTCGCTGTCGAGCCGCGGCTCAATGGCCGGTGCCGGCGGCGCGGCGAGAACTTGTTCGTAGGTCCACCGGGGCCGCACCGACTCACCGACGGGGCCGCAGACTACGAGCTGGTCAGCGATCTGAAGACCCTCGAAGTCGCGCACAAACCGAGGGGCCGTTTGGGGGTCGGCGAAGACGATGCGTGCCCCGGAATCAGCGACGGCGTGCCGCAGCGGAGCTGGGGGTATTGCGGTGTTCAGCGGCACCAGGACAGCGCCGGCCTTCCAAATACCCAGTGCTACAACGATATATTGCGCGCTATTGGCCATGTAGATCGCGACCCGATCCCCGGGGTTGATCATTTCGCTCGCCAGAAACGCCGCCACCCGCGCCGACTGATCGTCCAGCGTCGCGTACGACAGCTCGACTTCTGCGTCGCGGATGGCGAGCTTGGTCGGATGCTTTACCGCCTGATGGTGGAACACACTCGCAAGGTTCATGCCGGTCTTCCTTCGACTTCGAATTCGCTCGCCCGGGAGCGGTTTGCTCGTCGTTCCCGAGGTCAGATCCGAACCATAGATCTGTCGCGGGCAGGGCTTGTGTCGCAATTAACAACACTTACCGATGCCGGAGCCGCCCCGTCTCGAATTGCGACATTCGTCGTTTGAGCTGCTTATTACGGTCCAAGGGTGCCGGCGGCATCCGCTGCGCGACCCCTGACCGGTATCCGCCCGCCTTAACCCCTACCCGAGGATCTTGATGGCTGTGAGTCTGAGCTTTCCCCAGCACGTGTCAGAGCTCGCCGCGCGGACGGAGACGTTCATCCGCGAGGTAGTACTGCCGATCGACGACCAGCACGGAGGCGACATCCACGCCGCGGGTAATGACGTCCTGCGCGTTCGGCTGCAGCAAGAAGCACGGGCGGCCGGTGTGTTCGCACCGCACGCACCGCGCGGGTACGGCGGCCTGGGTCTGGGAATGGTCGATCGAGCACCACTTTTCGAGGAAGCCGGCTACTCGCTGTTCGGTCCGCTCAGTCTCAACATCGCCGCGCCGGACGAAGGAAACCTGCACCTGTTGGCCCATGCGGCCAGCGCCGAGCAGAAGGTGAACTACCTACAACCACTGGCGGCCGGGGAGTGCCGGTCTGCCTTTGCCATGACCGAACCGTCGCCGGGTGCGGGTTCGGATCCGTCGATGCTGTGCACCACTGCGACATACCGGGCCGGCCGGTGGCACATCTCGGGTCGGAAGTGGTTCATCACCGGTGCCGACGGCGCACACTTCTTCATCGTCATGGCACGCACCTCCGGTCAGCCTGGCGATCGCGGTGGAGCCACCATGTTTCTCGTCGATGGACATGCCACCGGACTGACCGTCGGCAGGCATATTGCGACCATGGACAAGTCCATGCTCGGAGGACACTGTGAAGTCAGCTTCGACGAGGTCAGCGTTGGTGACGATGCCGTCCTCGGTGCCGTCGACGCGGGATTCCAGTATGCCCAAATCCGTCTTGGTCCTGCGCGCATGACCCACGTCATGCGGTGGTTGGGTTCGGCGCGGCGCGCTCACGACACCGCGCTCTCACATGTCGCGGCGCGGCGCGGATTCGGCGGCCGGCTCGGCGACCTGGGCATGATCCAAAGGATGGTCGCCGACAACGAGATCGACCTCGCCGCAACCAGGGCATTGCTTGTCCAGGCCTGCTGGCACCTCGACCAGGGCGAGTCCGCGTCCACCCAGACCTCGATAGCGAAGACATTCGCAGCTGAAGCCATCGACCGCGTCGTCGACCGAAGTGTGCAGATGTGTGGCGGACTTGGAGTGTCCGACGACTACCCGGTGGCCCGCATCTCGCGTGAAGTGCGCCCATTCCGGATCTACGACGGCCCCTCGGAGGTTCACCGCTGGGCCATTGCCAAGCGAGCGATCCGGGCCGCACGTAGCCAAGCGGAAGGCTCCGAATGAGCGACCACGCGTTGAACCTGGCTCAGCTGCAGGCCCTGCTGGTCAACAACGGCATAGCCCTCTCGGGGTCTTTATCGGCACAACTGCTCGCCGGAGGGCGCTCCAACCTCACCTATCGGGTGACCGATGGATCGTCGGTGTGGGTGGTGCGCCGTCCGCCGGCGCGTGGGTTGACTCCTTCGGCCCATGACGTCGCCCGGGAGTATCGGGTGATGCGCGCCCTCCAAGGCACCGCGGTGCCCGTGGCCGCGACAATAGCCTGCGACGTCAACGGCTCGTATACCGGTGCGCCGATCACAGTGGCCGAGTTCGTCGCGGGGCGGGTGATTCGCGCCAACACCGACCTCGATGATCTCAACGACGACCAGATCGAAGCGCTGACCAGCGAACTCATTCACACGTTGGTCGACCTCCACGAGGTGGACTACCGCGCGGTCGGGCTCGACGACTTCGGCCGACCGGACGGATTTCTCGCCAGGCAGGTCACCCTCTGGACCAAACAGTGGCGGCGGGTCCGAACCCGTGATCTCGCCGACCTGGATCGGCTGGCTACGGCACTGGCGGACCGCGTACCCGCAACGACACCGAGGCCGGCCATCGTGCACGGCGACTTCCGAGTCGACAACACGATCGTCGACCTTTCCGGTCCCCGCCTTGTGCGTGCGGTCGTGGACTGGGAACTGTCGACCATCGGCGATCCGATGACGGACGTTGCGCTGATGTGCGTCTACCGCTCCGCGGCGTTGGACACCATTCTCGGCACCCATGCAGCCTGGACCAGTCCGCGGCTGCCGTCTCCGGACACGCTTGCCCAGCACTACGCGCTTGCCTCCGGCACGGACCTGAACCACTGGTCGTTCTACGTCGCCCTCGCCCACTTCAAGTTGGCCGTGATCGCGGAGGGAATCGCCTTCCGCGCCGACGCGGGCGCATCCGCCGGAGACGGCGCAGCCGCCGCCGCGGCCTGCGTCCCTGAACTGGTGTCGGTCGGATTGAGCACACTTCGCCGCAGCGGCGCCACCAGCACGTCCTGACGCTGGGCCCGCTGTTGCGATCTGCGACACCCCTAGTGACGCAACCCACTTAGCGTGGGTGTCCTCCCCATTTTCTTCGCGCTAGATAGGAGTCCGAAGCAATGACGCTTGAGGTTGAAGTTCCGAAGTGGGTGTCCGCCGATCTGGTCGATCAGCACGCCGCGACCCCGGACGAGGCACTGATCCTGCAATTCATGCAGGATCTGACCACCAACGACGCAGACCGCCTCATCAACTATTTCGCCGAGGACGGAATGTATCAGAACATGCCACTCGCACCGGCCTACGGCCGCGAGGCCGTCCACGCCACCCTGGCGGGACTCTTCGGTGTGATGAGCATCGACGCGGTGGAGACATTCCACATTGCATCGGCCAACGGATTTGTCTACACCGAACGCGTCGATGTGCTCACCGCATTGCCTACCGGCAAAACCTACCCGCTGGGAATCTTGGGCGTCTTTCAGCTCCGCGACGGAAAAATCGTCGGGTGGCGCGATTACTTCGACCTACGCGAGTTCGAAGAGGCCGTGCAGATGTCCCTGCGCGGCTGAGCATTTCTACCCCCCACAGCCACTTACCACGACGATCGGACAACCCATGACCGTTCTGCACCCGCACGTTGAGTTCGGGGCCTTTCTGGCACCCTGGCATCTCCCCACCTCTGACGCCCACTTCTCCATCCAGAACGATCTGGAATTGGTCGAGCACCTCGACCGTCTCGGCTTCGCCGAATTCTGGATGGGCGAACACCATTCCGGCGGAGTGGAAATCATCGCCTCCCCTGAGCTGTTCGTTGCCGCCGCGTCACAGCGGACTCATCGGATCAAGCTGGGCCTGGGGGTCGTCTCGCTGCCCTACCATCACCCCTTCATGCTGGCCGATCGACTGGTGATGCTCGATCACCTGAGCAACGGGCGGATGATCTTCGGCGCAGGCCCCGGCCAACTCGCTGACGACGCCAAGATGATCGGAATCGACCCGCTCGACAACCGTCGGAAGATGGAAGAGTCTTTCGCAGTGATCAACCGACTGCTCGCCGGCGAGACCGTCACCGAAGAAACCGACTGGTACACGTGTCGCGACGCCTATTTGCACGTCGCTCCCTACTCCGATTTCCAGATAGCAGTCACCGCAACGGTTTCCCCGACCGGACCGAAACTCGCCGGCAAGTTCGGCACCGGGATCCTGTCGCTGGCCGCAACCAACCCGGTCGGTGTGGAACTATTGGCCAACCACTGGCAGATCGCTGAGGAAATCGCCGCCGAGAACGGCAAGTCGGTCCGCCGTGAGGAATGGCGGCTCACCGGCATCATGCATGTTGCCGACACCGAGGAGCAGGCACGCGCCGACGTTCGGCACGGCCTGCTGGAGCTGATGAACTACCTGTCGCATATCACGCCCGGATTCGAGGAGTCCGAAGACGTCGACAGCCTCATCGACTCCATCAACGAGTCCGGGCTGGCCGTCATAGGCACTCCGGAGATGGCCGTCAACCAGATCCGCCGGCTCCAGGAGAAGTCAGGAGGATTCGGCAAGTTCCTCGTCCTGCACGGCGAATGGGCCTCCACACAGGCGGCGCTGCACAGCTTCGAACTCATCGCCCAGCAGGTTGCTCCGCACTTCAACGGTGACCTCGCCTCTCGCAAGCGTGGGTTCGACCAGACCGTCAACAGCAACAAGTCGGCCGCCGACATCACCCAAGCGGGCCAAGCGGAAGCGCAGAAGCGATTCGAAGCCGAACGCACCTCCAAGGTTTAGTGACGCCACGCACCGGAATGGGAGAAGTCATGTCTGCACTCGAAGGCCAGGTCGCACTCGTCACTGGCGCAGCACGCGGTCAAGGCCGTTCGCACGCACTCAAGCTTGCGGCCGAAGGCGCGCACACCATCTTGGTCGACGTGCCTCGCGAGATCATCGACACGGGTTATCCATCTGGGACCGCCGAGGAGTTGGCCGCGACCGCCGCAGCTGTGGAACAACTTGGACGCCATGCCATCCGCATCGAGGCCGATGTTCGGGATCTCGATGTGCTCGACAAGGCGGTCAACGACGCAGTTCTGGAGTTGGGGCGGCTCGACATCGTGTCGGCCAATGCCGGCATTGCCAGCAAGCCTTACCTATCCCACGAGATCTCTTCTCGAACGTGGCAGCAAATGGTCGACATCAACTTGACCGGAGTGTGGCACACCACCACAGTGGCCATTCCGCATATCGTGAGCGGACAGCGCGGCGGAGCGATCGTGCTGACCAGTTCGGCGGCCGGGCTCAAGGGATACGCGCATATCTCGCACTACACGGCGGCCAAACACGGGTTGGTCGGCTTGATGCGCAGCCTGGCGGTCGAACTGGCGCCACATCGGATCCGAGTGAATTCGCTGCATCCCACCCAGGTTGACACTCCGATGATCCAGAACGAGGGAACGTACCGAATCTTCTGTCCCGACAACCCAAATCCCACCCGGGCGGACTTCGAGGTCGCGTCGACGGCTACGAACAAGCTGCCCGTCCCATGGGTCGAGCCCGAGGATGTCAGCAATGCCTTGCTGTTCCTGGTCTCGGAGAACGCGCGTTACATCACCGGGGCGGCGATACCAGTGGATGCGGGAACGACGTTGTAGGTCGTCAGGTCCGCTCGCTCCTGAGGCAGGTCCTTGTCTCAGGAGCGAGTCCCCCGCCCCAACCGTTCGTCTCGCCAGCAGCAGTCCAACGCAGCCAAATCATCGAGCCGTGGGATATCGCACCCGAACTTTCCGAACATCACACCACGCTCGCCTACCAGATTTTTCCGGGGCGAACTACACCTGGAGGCTCCCTTACCGAGCACGCCATCGCCTGTGCGCAGCGCTGCTCATCGACGAGGTGTTGAACGGTCCCTGCAACAAACGCTCACAATCGCTACCTACCGGTGAAATGCGGAGGCCGCTTCTCGAGAAACGCCCGCGGACCTTCCGTTGCGTCCTCGGATGAGATGACCTGGCGGTTGAGTGCGTACTCCAAATGGAAGGCCGACTCGTTGGCAAGACCCCGAACCGCGATCTCCTTGGCGGTTCGCACCGCGAGCGGCGCGTTACGTGCCACCGCCGCAGCGATTTCCGTCGCACGACCCAGCACCGCACCGTTGCCGACGACCTCGTTGATCAGACCTGCTTGGTACGCGCGGTCCGCGGTGATGTGATCCCCAGTGATCAGTAGCTGCATGGCGATCGCCCACGGCACCTGCTGCGGTAACCGGATATGGCTTCCCCCACCGGCAATCAAACCCCACCGCACTTCTGGAACTCCGAACACCGCGGTGTCCGCGGCGACACGCAGGTCGGTACCAAGGAGGATCTCAAGGCCTCCGCCGACACATACACCATTGACGGCCGCGATAATTGGTTTGAAAACGTCACTGAGATGGCGCTTCCCGGCGTCGGGCACCATGATCTCCAGCTCGCCCGCCGTCAGCCGCGGAATCAGTTCGGCCATATCGCCGCCGGCGCAGAACGCGCGGTCCCCGGCACCGGTGATCACGATCGTACGCACTGTGTCGTCTGTCGCTGCAGTATCGAAGGCTTCGGCAAGTTCACGCATCATTCGAATGGTGAGGGCGTTCAGCGCGTCCGGGCGATCGAGTGTCACCGTCGCCACCGCGTCCTCGACCTCGTAGGTCACTTGGCCGGCGCTCATCGGATCGTCGCCGAGCTGTCCGGCCGGGAAGCCGGTAATGACAGCGGTTGGTCAGTCGACCTGCAGGAAAGACTCATGTCGTGATCCTCGGGGTTCGTAGTGTCAACGCGCACCGTTCCTTTCCCAACGCTAGGTCGCTCGCGTTGAATTGCGTTGTTTCAATCCGCACCACCATCCTGCTGTCGGCCGAGTTCATCCAGCCGAGACGCCACCATCGAGGACCAACGTCTGACCGGTCATGTAGTCCGAGGCGGCTGACGCCAGCATGAGGATCGCACCGTCGAGTTCATGTGCTTCGGCGATACGTCCCATCGGTACCTGAGCCGTGAGCTTCGAGACGAAGGCCGGGTCACTGTATACGCCGCCGGCCAATCCGGTGCGGACGTAACCGGGGCACAACGCATTTACCTGCACATTGTAGGCGGCGTACTGTAAAGCACATTCGCGGGTCAGGTTCACCACCGCGCCCTTTGCCGCCGTATACGCCGGCATCGGAGTCACCACGGCGCCTTGCAGTCCGTACATCGAGGCGATATTGATCACTTTTCCCGATTTCCGTTCAGCCATGTGACCGAGAACCGCCCTGCTGCAGAGGAACACACCGTTCAGATCGACATCGATAACCGACCGCCAGTGTTCGACTCGCACTCGGTGCATGGGCACCGCGCGAATATCGCCGATTCCGGCATTGTTGACCAGAATGTCAACCTGTCCGTATTCCGTGAAGGCGATGTCGACCAGGGCTGCAACCGAGCTTTCGTCAGTCACATCGACGCCAACGGCGGTCGCGATAAATCCGGAGGCAACCAAGTTGTCCGCCACTCGATCGGCCTTCTCACTGTCGAAATCGGCGCACACGACCCGCGCCCCAGCCCGGGCCAGGGTGCGCGAGAACGACGATCCGAGACCCCCAGCAGCTCCGGTGACAACGGCTACGCGGCCGGTGAGGTCGAACAAGTCCAGTGACGACATCATGACTTTCCCGGCATCGCAACACGTTGACCACGTGGATCGGTCAGCAGGCTCTCGCGGTCCGCCCGCGCGATCTGCGTCACGCCGGCCCTAGGCTGAATCTGGTCATCTCTGAAGGCCACACCGTCAGCCAGGCGGCGACGGGTTGAACGTGGATAGTACAAGGTGCCCACTATCCACCGGCATCGCGATTCCGGTGATCCGGGACGCGTCGTCGGAGGCCAGGAAGACCACTGCGCCACTGATGTCGGATGGTTCCATCAATCCGCCGAAAGCGTGCCAATGCCGCGCCGACGCCTCGTGCTCCTGCCGCGTCCCACCGGGGTGGCCGCTGGTCATGTCCCACGCGCCCTGCCAGTTCGTCATCGGCGTATCGACGAAACCAGGCAGGATGGCGTTCACGCGAATTCCATACGGCGCCAGTTCAAGTGCGGCGGCCTTCATAATGCCCACCGCCCCGTGTTTCGACGCCGTGTAGTGCGCCGAACCTGCCTGCCCCTCTACGCCGTTGACCGATGCGGTGATGACAACAGAGCCGCTTCGGCGCTCGATCAGGGCAGGAGCGGTGGCCTTGAGAACCCGCCACACACCATTGAGGTTGATGTCGACCGTGTCTTGCCACGTCTGCTCTGCAAGTTCCCAGAGTTGACCGCGGGTCCAGATACCGTGGTTGATCACGACCACATCAATCGATCCGAACTCGGCAAGCGAGGTGGCCACAGCGCCGTCGAGCTGCGCTTGAGATCGGGCGTCCACTTGCACTGCGATCGCTCGCCGACCGTGTTGCTCAACAAGCTTTACCGTCGTGTGAAGATCATCAGTAGAGGCCATGTCATAGTCGACTGAGGCGACCTGGCCGCATATGTCAGTCGCTACGATGTCGGCCCCTTCGCGGGCGAGAGCAATTGCGTGCGCGCGGCCCTGTCCGCGGGCTGCACCGGTGATGAAGGCAACTTTTCCATCGAGCCGGCCCACGTTGATTCCCTTCGGTGGTGTTGAGGATCGGCAACAGTCAGCCGACGTCACTACGCTAGAGCGCGCCCCGGATACGCGGTGTTGCGTTTCGCTACAGTGTTCGCGAGAGACCCTCCACTGCACAGGAACTCGTCCTGTGCCACCGCGAACACATATTCACGCCTGTTCTTTTGGGACTGCCGAGGCTCAAATGGCTGACGCAGTCAGGGATTCCCCCGCGCATCATTACGTGGTGCGAAGTGCTGGCTTGCTGCGCCTAGAACGCAGCGGTCGTGAGGTCGATCCCGAGCGATCGGATCTTGCGGTACAGCGTGGAACGTGCGATGCCGAGATTCTCGGCGGCCCGGTTCTTATTGCCGCCGGCTGCCCGGAGAGCAGCAGTTATGGCATTGGCCTCGACGTGTTCGAGACCAACAAGTTTTCGCCGCGACGCGCTCGCGACGACATCGGCGGGTAGATCCGCGGCATTGATGTACTGATTACTCGTGGACTGCAGTACTCGGTTGACAACGGTGTCCAGTGAGGTGATGTTTCCCTGCCACTGCAGGCGTGACAGCGCTTGAACAGCATCGGGCATCCATCGAGTCTGTGCCGCCGTTCTCCCGAGGCGTCGATGTGCTCTGCGAGTCAGGACGTCCAACAGGACCGGCAGATCTTCGTACCGTTCTCTGAGCGGCGGGACGGCCAGAACCAGCGCAAACGCGCTGCCGAGGGTACTTGCGTGACCGTGCTCGATGGGGTCACGGGTTGTCGCGAACACGCGCGTGGCCCCACTGCGATGTGTGAGCATGGCATCGGTCACCGACTCGGCGGTTGCCGGGTCGAGTTCGTCGCAGCGCCGAATGATGACTGCAGACAACGCGTCCGATTGCAGCATGTGAACGAGTCGCTGCAGCCACGCAGCTGTACCTATCACCGCGATCTCACATGCATCGAGCACAACAGAGTTCTCGCCCGCGATCGCACGCGCCACCGCCGTCTTCCCGGTTCCGCGTTCGCCTACGAGAAGTACCCGTTCTTCTCGGTCGGCCGCCGCCGCGGCTCGGCATAGTTCGCGCCACTGCGGTCCCTCGCCAACCAGACCGGGGAGTGAAACAGATTGCAACGACTGCGGGGCTCGATATCGGGGTTCCGGGACGTGTCGGATGCGGACCACTGCACCGACAGACTCGGTGGCACCGAGGATCTGGCGGCAGTGGATCGACACCACAGTCCCGTTGGTGAGAACCACCTCGCGAGGCTCCTGGAGCCCTTCACCGATGGCACGCGAGGCGTGCTCCCACAGCAGCGCCTGGTCGACTGAGCTGAGCAGGCGCGCGGCAACAGCATTGGTGATGATGGTGTGGTCGTTGAGTGCGACGAGCGGATGGCGGGTGTCGCGGTTCTCATTCAGGTACGCGTCCAGAAGCGTGCGCTCTCGCTGTGTTGCCGATGCCTGCAGGACGCCCTCGATGTCGCGTACGAGTTCCATCAACCATGACAACAGCACCGGGCTGGTGTCGCGGACACGACTGGTCAAATTCAGCGATCCGACGGTTCGTCGGGTCACCGGATGCACCACCGGTACGCCGGCGGACGTGACGTCGGCGTAGCCGTCGAAGAAATGCTCAGGACCGCAGATCATTGTTGGGCGCTCACTGAGCAAACAGATTCCGCTGGTGGTGCCGATGGTGGTTTCGGCGACAGATGCTGACGGGACGAGTCCATGGTTATCCAGCCACCGATCAAGGGATGGGTCTCGAACCCACTGACGCAGGACAACGCCATTGTTGTCCGTCAGCGAGAGTCCGCACTTGGATTGTGTCAACATCAGTTCGCGCTCGGAGATGACCGAATGGGCCGCCCGGACAAACGGACTGTCGTCATCAACTACACCGATGGCAAGCGGCTGCAGTGACTGTGCCGAGAGCCCATAATGCAAGCTCCGACGCCACGACTCGAGGACCGAGGGGGCGATACCGAGCGCCTGAAGATCGTCGCCGTCGGTTACTCCAGCGTCAAGAACGGCTTCTCGAATCTTCCGGAACTCCGGCGATTGCGGGTCCACGCGACGAAAGATCGGAGCGCGTTGCTCCTGGCGTGTGGCGACCGCGTCGCTGCAGATCGGAACTGACCGCACTTCTGCACCTCCACCGAAGTTCCCGCAATAGGGTGCGTCTCACATACGACGATGACGCAGATCACAAGAGTGGACCCTTACTGACAGGATGTCAATAGCTACTCGTTTGACATAATCTCCGCGCCCTTGACCACGGGTCTCATGCCTGCGGAGCCTGAGAGCGATTCGTGAACTGCCACAGCGCCGGACTCGCCTCAGGCGGGTCCGGCGCTGTGGCAGCGCGCCCATGCTCAACTCGACGGCACGACCCGTGCGTGAGCTCTGAGGAATCTGCCAATGCGGTCAGTCGATCTTCGGGCTTCGGGCAGAAAATTGAACACCGGCCAGATGTGGATCATGTCCTGTCCGATTTCAAGCTCAACCACACCGCCTGCGGACTCAAGCCGCGCGGCCAACCGCACACCATCGTCAAACAGCCCCTCGTCGGTTCCCACAAGAATGCGGACAGGTGGGAGGCCTGTCAGGTCGGCATGCAACGGCGACGCGTACGGCGTCGATTTGGGTTGCGCGCCTGCGAGGTATGCAGCACCCATCACCTCGACGAGCGCCGCGGCCGGCAGTGGGTCTAGATGGGCCCGATCGACCAACGAAGCGGCTTCGCCCGCAAGGTCGACCAGCGGCGAGCACACCACTGCAGCGTCAGGAAGGAGGTCACTCGCATCTCGTAGCATAACGAGGGCCCCCATAACCAAGCCTCCGCCGGCGGAGTCCCCGACCATCGTCACGCTGGTAATGCCGTCCTGCTGCCGAACCCACCGGTATGCGGTGACGACGTCGTCGACGGGCGCAGGGAACGGGTTCTCCGGAGCGAGCCGGTAGTCGACGACTAGCGCCCGCGCACCGGTGGACTGTGACAACCGGTAACCGAACTCGCGATAGCCGTATGCGTTGCCCATGCAGAATCCACCGCCGTGGACAACCAAGACCACTTGGTTCTCCGCGGCGCCGGGCGCCGTGACCCAGATGGCGGGTACGCCTCCGGCGTCAATCTCACCTACCGTCGCATCGCTCGGAAGTTCGAAGTTGGCCAACACCTCGTCGTAGAGACGCCGATAGTCGTCCATCGTTGCCTCGGGCTCGGAAACCAAGTGACCGAGCAACTTGCGCGCCCGGGCAAGCTCGGTAGCTGACATGTCTGTCACCTCTTCCTGATCTATGGATCAGAGCTTCTCGATCTTCGGTTTTACCTCGCGGGTGAACAATTCATAGCTGGCAGCAGCCGCCTCACCCCTGATCCCCCCATACTGGAACACCGAGATCACTTCGTAGTCCCCCACGATGGCGCGACGCTCTTCGTGCTTCACGATCTGCTCTTCGGGGGTGCCCCAGATCTGCGCATTCGCGTATACGTCGCAGACCGTTTCGATTCCCAACTGCTCCAATGCCTCCTTCGCTGAGGCGTAGGACGCGTATCCTTTGGTGTTCTCGAAGTGGCGACCGCCGAACTCATAGTGTTCGACACACGTCAGGTAGTAGTTGACACAGGCTTCGTAGGCAACGCGGCGCGCTTCATCGGAATCGTTGTGGCAGTACGTCAAGTCGATCATCATTGGTGCGGGTGCGTCTCCACCGTGGGTATCTCTGAATGCCCTGCGGTACTCCTCGATCATGGGCATGTGCGATGTCTCCATCGGGCCTTGGATGAAAGCCATCATGGGAATGCCGAGTTTGCCGGCTGCGATAGCAGAATCCGGGCTCATTGCGACCATCGTGGTGCGACCCTTGAAGGTAGCCAGCGGCTTCGGATGTACTGGGACCTTCTTTTGCTTGTAGAACGGTCCATCGTTTTCGACGAAACCGTCCTCCAAGCCGCGCATGATCATGTCGGCTGCCTCATCGAATCGCTCACGTGATTCGCCCATCTCGATGCCGAAGCCCTCGTACTCGCGGCGTGCCAGGCCTCGGCCCATTCCGAACATCGCGCGACCGTCTGAAAGGTTGTCCAGCAACGCGATCTTCTCGACCACGCGCATGGGGTCATTCCAAGGAATTATCACGGCAGTGGTGTGCAGCTTGGCCGTACGCGTGCGTCCAGCGAGGTAGGACAAGAACTGGGTGTTGTCCGGACACATCGAGTAACCGGGGTCGAAGTGGTGTTCGACGCATCCGATGCTTTCGTAGCCATCCCGATCTGCGCAGATCGACAGGGCGATCTGATCCTGGAAAACTTCGTAGTCGGGCAACGCGTTGTTGTAGTTCTGGATCAAGTTGGTCATGTGAACTTTCACGTTCGCTCCATGTGTTGAGAGGCGCGTTGCGCCTGAGATTTGTTGATACAGAGAGCTTCACGACTGCGGGGCCGCTGCAGCTCCTTCTACGAGTGCGGGATTCGAATGTGATGCCGACCACTTCCCTGCACTGACGTCAGAGTCACAGGTCGCCAAGTGTCCTAGATGTCCTATCTCGCTACATCGGTCCGAGAACGTCGATGGATGTGTCGATAGAGGACGCCGAGTTCCGCGGGCATCGATGAGCGCTGCCGCGGTCGTTGATGCCTTCTGGCAGCGACGGGTCCATCGCTGGTCGGCCGCGGGATAGTAGGGCGGAAGCATTTGACCCGCCGCTCCCGCCATCGAGCAAGCAAATTTCGCCGCCGCTGCCAATGATGAGCAGCGCGAAAGCTCTTGATCCCGGTGCGACCTGGATGCGCGGAAGCCGCACGGTCGATGCTGAATAAATTGCAGTACAGTCGAATTGAAGTTGCCGAGGCGGCACATACCGCTTGCGCGGCGGCTGACGACATCCTGGCGGAGCCTGCAGGCCCAAGTCTGACCTGGCAATGTACTGAAACCGCTCAGATCCAAATGCAGTTTTCAGCAGATTGCCTGATCTTTTGGACTCCCAGGAGCTATCAGTAGCTGCGCGGCAACCCCAGCATGTGGTTGGCGATGTAGTTCAAGATCATCTCATTGTTCAACGGTGCCACGCGAAGAATGCGAATCATCGGGTAGAGAGTCACGATGTCGGTGTCCTCGTCGAAACCGGAGCCGCCGTGGGTCTGAATGGCTGCATCGATGGCCGCGTAGGACGCCTCGGAGGCGAGGTACTTGGCGATGTTGGCGTCGTCGCCGGCGTCCTCGCCGCTGTCGAAACGCTGCGCGGCGCGATGATTCATCGCGCGAGCAGCTTCCAGTTCAGCTTTTGCCTTCGCGAGTGGATGTGAAACAGCTTGGTAAGCGCCGATTGGTGACCCCCATGGAGCTCGTGTACGCGCGTATTCAACGGCCTTCTCCAGGGCACGGAACCCGAGTCCCAACGTCCAGGCGGCGATCACCACACGCTCGGCGTTCAATGAATCGAACATGCTGCGTAGACCTTTGCCCTCTTGACCAAGCAAAGACTCTGCAGGAAGCGCAACATCGTCGAACCAGACGCTGTATTGGCGTTCTGGGGCTTTCCAATCGATGTTCATCGGTGCCATCGACACCCCTGGTGTGTCTTTCGGCAGCACGAAGAGTGAGATCCCATCACCTTTGTTCACGACTTCGATGGCCGGGGTGGTCCGAGCTACCACGAGAATGTGTGTCGACTGATCAGCTCCAGAGATGAAGACTTTCTGTCCGTTGAGCCGGTAGCTACCGTCCGCCTGCAGTCGGGCCAGTGTGCGCATTGCAAAGCTGTTGGTGCCGGCCTCTGGTTCAGTGATCGCGAAGGAGAATGTCTGCCTCGCCGTGAGCGTCGGCTCGACGTATTCCTTGATCTGTTGAAGGGTGCCGTGCCTGATGATCGCCTGGCGGGCAAAAGATGTCAGGGAGAATAACATTGGCGGTGTGCCTGCGCGGCTCATTTCCTCCATGACTGCCGCGGTTGCGGTCAGCCCGCCGCCTGCACCACCGACCTCTTCTGGCACACCGAGCGCGAACAGGCCTTGCTCTGCCATTGCGTCGTACATTTCCGTTGGTGCTACGCCCCGGCGGGCGCAATCCATGTAGTAGCTGCGGTCCCACTTGCGGGTGACTCCGGATACCGCTTCGCGAACTGCGTCAAGTAGTTCATCCGTACCTGACATCGATTCACTTCCTTTCGTCTGTGCTGAGTGCGGTTAGCGATTGCCGAAAGATGGCGAACGCCTCTCGCGAAACGCCGCAACGCCCTCGCGGGCATCATCGGAAGCCAAGACACGACTGTTCAGTGCGTGCTCCAAGGCAAATCCGTCGCTCAGTGAAGCGGTGCGGACAGCGAGTTCTTTGGCAGTCCTCACCGCCACCGGTCCGTTCGCCGCAAGGCCACCTGCGATTCTCAGCGCGGTTTCCAAGACTCGATCGGCTTGCACCGTTTGGTTGATCAGCCCGACTGTTGCAGCGCGTTCTGCCGAGATCGTGGAGCCCGTCAAGAGCAGCTCCATCGCGACCGCCCACGGAACTTGGCGCGGTAGACGGACATTCGTACCTGATCCGGGAATCAAACCCCACTTGGTCTCGGCAAGAGCGAATCTGGAATCGTGGGCCGCGACGCGAATGTCGGTGCCTAAGAGGATTTCAAAGCCTGCGCCCACACAGACGCCTCGGACGGCGGCAATGACCGGGGTGAACACCGTGCTCAGAAAGCGCGCAGTTGGGTCCGGGTTGAGAATGTCGCACCCGGCGTCCAAGGCCGATGGCAGCAGCGAATCGAGGTCCCCGCCCGCAGAGAAGGCACGCTCGCCTGCTCCGGTGAGGACGATTGCTCTTATATTCGGGTCATCATCGAGACGTTTGGTCACCGTAAAGAAGTCACGGACCATTTCAAGGGTCATCGCGTTGAGCTTTCGGGGGCGGTTGATCGTCACAACAGCGATGTGGCCGTCGGTCTCATGATCGATTGTTCCGTCCGTTTCCCGTGGGCCGTGCTCGGGTCCTGTCACTGTTGCCTCTCTTCGTTCTGGAGTAAACGGTTTCAGCGGCGCACCGAATCGTTCATCTTTTCCAGTGTGATTCGCATCGGGCGCTAAAAATGCGGCCAGGATCTTGGCCGGTGGAGCCATTGCGCGAGGTAGCCCTGCAGCCCCCGCGGTCGTCCGAAATGACCCACGGGATGAACTGGTTCACATGCGGCACGGTGTGCCGGGTACTGTGCCGAGAACATCGGAATTTCAATGAAACCCGTCGCCACAGGGACGTCCGAATGTTAGGCGAGGCGAATTCCAGGGCGGACGCGTTGATCAGTCCGACTGAGCCGTGCTCAGACGCCGCATACGCGCTGGCACCTGGTACGCCCGCCGCGCCCATGACCGACGAGGTGTTCACGATCGCGCCAGCGGCATCGACGTCTCGTCGGTGGTGGAGGCCACGGTCGAGCACTTCGGCGTCTTATCGATCGCGGTCGTGCGGACGCAGGCAACACCTGCGCCGGCTCCACCGGTGACCAACGCGCCCTTGCCTGCCCATTCAGTGCTCATGGCCGTCCTTTCGGAAGATCGCACACTTCCAAGTGTGTGTATCCCGATCACACACCCGAAGCTGTGTCCTGCCGTGTGTCAGTTCGCTACACCGCGACGACCCGACAGCCGTCTCATGCTCCTTGCGCGGGGCCCGGCATCTGCCGGCAGATCCTGCGTGCGTCAGTTATGACGCAGAATGAGACATTCTTTCGCGTCCGCCCTGGATAGCGTGGCTTCAAGACCCGCAAGGCTCCGGTCCTGCAGATGACCTTCTCTTGTCCGACCCCTACGGGCGTCGGCCGAACGACGGAGTTGTCCCTATGTCCGAGTCAGCCTCGCCGCACGAGTCGGCTATCCGACCCCAGAAGATGCGCAAAATCATCGCTGCAGCACTGAGTGCCAGCACACTCGAATGGTATGACTTCTACATCTACGGCACCGCTGCAGCGTTGGTCTTCAACAAGGTCTTCTTCCCCGAAGTATCACCCGCACTAGGGACCCTGGCAGCATTCGCCACCTTCGGAGTCGGCTTCCTGTTCCGTCCGCTCGGGGGCATAGTCTTTGGTCATTTCGGCGATACGCTCGGGCGCAAGAAGCTACTCGTCATCTCAATGCTGATGATGGGAATCGCGACATTCTTGATCGGAGTCCTGCCAACCTACACGACAATCGGCATTGCGGCGCCGATCCTCCTAGTGGTTCTGCGCGCGGTACAGGGCCTTGCAGTCGGTGGACAGTACGGTGGCGCAATGCTTCTCGTCACCGAGAACGCGCCTGCGAGCAAGCGGGGTTTCTACGGTAGCTTCGCCCACGTCGGGCCCTCGTTGGCAGTCATCCTTTCGAATGTGGTCTTCCTCATTGTCGTCGCGATGATGGACACTGCGGCACTCGAATCGTGGGGATGGCGACTACCATTCCTGTTGTCGGCCGTCGTGATTGCTGCTGGTCTCTATATACAGATTGCCATCGAAGACACCGCCGAGTTTCGCGCGCTACAACAAACGAACAGCAGAACGACTGTCAACGGTACCAACGTACGGCGGTCCCCCATCATCGTTGCACTCACCACGCACCCGAAGGCCTTGCTCCAGGCCGGCGGCATGATCCTGGTGGTGCAGGTGTACTACTACATCCTCATCGTCTTCACGATCTCCTACGCGACTTCACATGGCATCGGGCGAACAACCGCCCTGATGACGGTCCTTGCGTCCAGCGTCGTCACCGTCGCTGCCATACCCTACTTCGCCGCACTGTCCGACCGCGTAGGCCGCAAACGAGTCCTGCTCGCCGCCTGTGTCGCGACATCTTTGACCGCGATTCCGTTCGTTCTACTTCTGCAAACCGCGGATGTCGGATTGCTCCTACTCGCGGTGCTCATACCGGGTCTGACTCTCGGCGCGTTATACGGACCGATGGCCGCCTTCTACTACGAGATGTTCTCTGCGGAAGTCCGCTATTCGGGCGCCTCCATCGGCTATCAGTTGGGCGCTGTCGTCGGCGGCGGATTTGCACCGTTGACCGCCACGGCTTTACTCGAATCAACAGGAACGATTCTGTCAGTAGGTGTGTACGTGTTTGTGGCCGGCGCCCTCAGTGTGTGGGCGATCGCATCCACCAAGAACAATCAGCCACACCAAAAGACGCACGGCGAAGAGGCTCGCTGAGCGCGTATTCGATCATGGCTCAGCTGTGCTACGTGTTCCACAGCCCTATCTGTTTCGTTGCTTACTCGCGGCACCTAGCCGAAAGGTTCGATCGTTGATTGCAAAGCCAGAAACCGATGCCGGCACGGCCGGAAGTCTGCCGCCATACAGGCTTGTGTCAGTGTGTGAGCGAAAGACGGTTTCAGACAACGCTTCTGAGCTTTGACCAAGGATCAGATACGTATCAAATTTGCACATCGGCAGGCCGCCGCAGACCAAGCGTAGACCGCGCTGCGTTGGTCGGGCCCGCGGCGGCAAGCACCGTTATTTGTATCGCGCCATTGTCGGACAAAGCACATCGCGACCGGCGGGGCGACGACCGAGAGTGGATTCTCCGCCACGCTCGCTCGAAGCACAGTGGGCTTACCCGCTCCAGAGTCGCCGGTCACGAGCACCACCGGACTGGCGCGCATGATCACCTGGCAGACTTCTGGATGTCTCTCCGACCACGACGAACTTCACCGCCCGTCACGGACGGTGAACTGCGCGACGTGAGCGAACAGAGGCAACAAGCTTGGCCTGCAGCGCAATGCCATGAGGGCCGGGGAATACCTGCGCGAAGTATGTGGTTCGACTACTTGACGATCGCCACGACCTTGCCCACCGCCGAACGCTCCTCCAACAGCCGCAGAGCCGCGGCCGCCTGCGTGAGGGGGAGTTCGGCACCGACGAGTGGACGCAGCCGTCCCCGCAACGCCAGATCCTCGACCGCATGCCGCACCATACTCAACGTCCCCGGATACTCGGTCTCCATGTTGTCCATCGTGATGCCGGTGACAGTGAGATTCCGATGCAACAGTCGGTTGACCTTGACTGTCGGGATGGCACCTGCGGCGAAGCCCACGACGACCAGTCGACCGCCCTGGCGAAGTGCCCGCAGCGAGTCGGTCAACCGGTCTCCACCGACGGGGTCGATCACGACATGTACACCGCGGCCACCGGTCATCGCTCGCACGTCGTCCAACCAGGCACCATCCGATCGCACCACTTCCGTTGCTCCGCAAAGACGGGCGATATCCGCCTTGTCGTCAGTCGATACCACGGCGATCGCCCGGACACCGAAAACTTCGGCCAGATCCAAGGCCGCGGTGCCGACTCCGCCAGCTCCGCCGTGCACGAGTACGTACTCGCCTGGCCGCACTTGCGCTCGGTGCAGCGCGTACCACGCCGTCGAGTAGTTCACGTACACCGCCGATCCCTCGACGAACGATACGCCAGTGTTTCCAGTACCCGTCCTGAGAACTCTGCCCCGCTGACAAAGGGGGCGGCCACACCGTTCTGGTACTTGCCCCAGGTCTGCAGCACATCGATGAACGACAGGCCGGCAGCGTGGACGTCCACAAGCAGTCGATGTCCATCCGCACGAGGATGTGCCGCGACGGGTTCGGGCACTTCCCGCAAGTCGACACTGTCGGGACCGGCAAGCCGGTCGACAACTATTGCGCGCATCAATGTTCCCCGGCTTGGTGACCCGTGCTTCTGCCGGGTACGTCGTGCTCTGGGAGCCGTCGAGTCAAGGTCGCATGCCCGTCCGACGCCGAAGTCCGCGTCGCTCGCGCACACTCAGTGCACCCCAAATCCCCAATGTTTCCGGCATATTCAAGGCATGCTCGCGACACTGTGCGAGAACCGGACAGTGGTTGCACACGCCTTTGGCCGCACGCTCCCGGTTCAAGTAGTTGCCTCCAGTCGAATCCTCGGGAAAACATCTCCGGCGGTTGGCCGCGACAACTACCCCGATGCCGCAAGGACGCTGCCAACACCAGCGGCGATGTCGCATCGCTCAGCGTTAACTCGTTCTCGCACGGCTGCCAGGTTGACCTTATCGCGCGCACCGTTCCGACCATCTGATTTATCCAGGGCCTGCGACTAGGGGTTACATGGTCACTCCGAGAAACCCTAGAGTCCGTCGTGCCGAAACGACCAGCGGCGGACAGACCGGTCGGCGCTCTTACTTAATGCCCTCAAGCAAGTCAGAAGCGGTCACGCCGAGGGCCTTCGCCAGGTCACCAAGTCGCTCATACAGAAGCCCACGCCGACCGAACTCGACATCAATGATGATGTTCCTGGAGACCCCGGACTTGAACGAGAGTTGCTCCTGCGTCAACCCACGTTCGATGCGCAATTCGACGATGCGAGCACCTACTGCACGCCGCCGCTTCTCCCAAACTTTCACGCGTTTGGGGTCGTCCTGGCTGGGGCGGGTCGGCACGTCCCTAAGTTATCAGGCACGGCAGAACTTGACGGCACGACGGCCGACTCCGGACTGCTATTCCATGCCCTCAAGAAGTTCGGAAGCGGTCACCCCGAGCGCGTTCGCGATATCGATCAAGCACTCAAAGGTAACTCCGCGCCTGCCACTTTCGACCGCCTTCATGACGCCGGCCAAAAGCCCGACCCGCTGGGCCAGCTCCTCCAGACTGAGTCCACGCGCTTCCCGCAGGCGGGTGATGCGCGATCCGACGTAACGACGTCGACGCTCCGAAACTCCCGCGCCACCGGCTCCCGTTACGGCGTCCGATTCGTCTCCATCAACTTCGTCCACTTGCCAATCGTAGCCCTACTAGTAGGTCATTCGGCTCGTGCGGCCAAGCCCTTTCACGCCGGGCGCCCACATGGAAGTCGTCTCATAGTCGTGTCATATTTGACATCGACATGACGCTCATCGCGAGAATATGACACTGGTTTTGAGAATCTACAATTGACGGATCCCGCCCCGAGGACGACCATGACCGCATGCACTATGTCGTTACCGGCGGTACCGGGTTTATCGGCAGTCGGCTCGTGACCCGCCTCCTGGCCCGGGACCCGGACGCATGGGTCTCGGTTCTGGTCCGGCGCGGCTCGCTGCACCGCTTCGAACAGCTGGCGGTCAGTTGGGGAACCCGAGCGCAGGCCCTGGTCGGTGACCTGACCGCACCCGATCTGGGACTCGGCGTGGACCTCGGCGAGATCGGCGATGTCGACCACGTCGTGCACTGCGCCGCGATCTACGACATGACCGTCGCCGAACCCGCGCAGTACGCCGCGAACGTCGAAGGCACCCGCGCGGTCATCGGGTTGGCCCGCGCGCTGGGTGCGACCCTGCACCACGTGTCGTCCATCGCGGTGGCCGGCGACTTCCACGGCGAGTACACCGAGGACGATTTCGATGTCGGCCAGAACCTACCGACGCCCTACCACCGCACCAAGTTCGAGGCCGAAGCGCTGGTGCGGGCCGAACCGGCGCTGCGTACGCGTATCTACCGCCCGGCCGTCGTGGTCGGCGACTCACGCACCGGTGAGATGGACAAGGTCGACGGCCCCTACTACTTCTTCCCCATCCTGGCCAAACTCGCAGCCCTGCCCAGCCTGACGCCGATGTTGCTGCCCGACACCGGCCGCACCAACATCGTCCCGGTCGATTTCGTCGTCGATGCCACCGCGCACCTGATGCACATTCCCGACGCCGATGGCCGCACCTTCCACCTGACCGCGCCGAAAACCACTGGCCTACGCGGTATCTACCGCGGGGTGGCCAAGGCCGCAGGTCTGCCTCCGCTCGTCGGGTCGCTGCCCGGTACCGCGGTGGCACCGGTGCTCAAGGCCACCGGCCGGGCCAAGGTGCTGCGCAACATGGCAGCGACCCAACTGGGTGTGCCCGCCGAGATCCTCGACGTCGTCGACCTGGCCCCCACCTTCACGGCGGACCGCGCCACCGCCGCGCTCGCCGGTACCGGGATCGAGGTGCCCGAATTCCGTTCCTACGCAGACATACTGTGGCACTACTGGGCCGACCGGCTGGATCCCGACCGGGCCCGTCGCGGCGACTCGGCCCAGCCGCTGGCAGGAAGGCACGTCATCATCACCGGTGCTTCCAGCGGTATCGGTCGCGCTTCGGCAATCGCAGTGGCCCGCCGCGGCGCCACGGTGTTCGCCCTGGCCCGCAACGCCGAGGCGCTGGACGACCTGGTGGGCGAGATCCGCGCCGAGGGCGGCGATGCCCACGCATTCACCTGTGACGTGACCGATTCCGGCTCGGTCGATCACACGGTCAAGGACATCCTCGGCCGGTTCGGCCACGTCGATTATCTGGTCAACAACGCCGGTCGATCCATCCGGCGGTCGGTATCGGCGTCCACCGACCGACTGCACGATTACGAACGGGTGATGGCGGTCAACTACTTCGGCGCGGTGCGCATGGTGCTGGCCCTGTTGCCGCACTGGCGTGAGCGCCGGTTCGGCCATGTGGTCAACGTGTCCAGCGCCGGGGTGCAGGCCAATACACCCAAATACAGCGCGTATCTGCCGACCAAAGCCGCACTCGACGCATTCTCCGAAGTCGTCGGCACCGAAACCCTTTCGGACCACATCACTTTCACCAACATCCACATGCCGTTGGTGAGCACCCCGATGATCGCGCCGTCCCGGCGCCTCAATCCGGTACCGCCGATCACCGCCGAGCATGCGGCGGCCATGGTGGTACGCGGTCTGGTCGACAAGCCCGCCCGTATCGACACCCCGCTGGGAACCCTGGCCGATCTGGGCACCTATTTCACCCCGCGACTGTCGCGCCGCGTCCTACACCAGATCTACCTCGGTTATCCAGATTCCGCCGCGGCCCGGGGACAGATCACCGAAGATCCTCAGCCACGGCGTCGACCCCGGCGCCCGGCACGGGCCGTCCCGACGATGCGGATGCCACGCCCGGTCAAACAGGCGGTCCGGGCCATTCCGGGTGTGCACTGGTAGCGACGCACATTTATCGTGGTCACGTGACCAGCCCTGCGCTACCGGTGTTCGCTGATGTCGACACCGGAGTGGACGACGCGATGGCGCTGGCCTATCTGCTGGCCAGTCCCGACGCCGAGCTGGTGGGCATCGCCTCGACGGCGGGCAACGTGCCTGCCGAGCAGGTGAGCATCAACAACCTGGCGCTGCTGGATCTGTTCGGCGCCGGCGACATCCCGGTGTCCACCGGCGCCGAGGCGCCCCTGAGCATCGCACTGCGTACCTGTGAGGACACCCACGGCCCCGAGGGGCTGGGCTACGCCGAGCTGCCCGCCTGCGATCGCGTGATCACCCGGTATGACGCCGCCGAGGCCTGGGTGCGCGCTGCCCGCGCCCACCCCGGCGAGCTCATCGGCCTGGCCACGGGCCCGCTGACCAACCTCGCGCTGGCCCTGCGCCTGGAACCGGCATTGCCCAAACTGTTGCGCCGACTGGTGATCATGGGCGGCGCCTTCGATTACCGCGGCAACACCACACCGGTGGCCGAATGGAACACCCACGTGGACCCGGAGGCCGCCGCCGAGGTGTTCGCGGTATGGGGTGCGGCCTGGGGACTGAGCACACCGTCGCATCTACCGATCGTGCTGGGGCTCAACGTCACCGAACGCGTCGCCCTGACACCGTCCATCCTGAGCCGGCTGGCCGCGGCGGCGGGTGCGCCGTCGGCGCCGCTGAGCGTGCTCGACGATCGCGGCACACGCTCGACATCGGCCAATCCGGTGATCCGCGCGCTCGAAGATGCGATGCGGTTCTACTTCGAATTCCACTTCGACCAGGGCGAGGGGTATCTGGCGCATCTGCATGATCCGCTGGCCGCGGCGGTCGCCCTGGACCCGGAGTTGGTGCGGTGCCGACCGGCCACCATCGACGTCGAGCTGACCGGCACCCTGACCCGCGCCATGACGGTGGTGGACTGGCGTGGCCACTGGGGCCGAGAGAACAACGCGCACATCGGCATCGAGGTCGATCCGGCGGTGTTCTTCGACCGGTTCATCGAGCGGGTCGGTCCGTTCGTGGCTCGTCATTCGTAGATACCCTCGACGTACCACTGGCGCTGGCGGTAGCACAGCAGCATGGCCTGCCCGGCCTCGACCAACACCTGAGCCCGTGCGGTCCGGCCGGACCGCTGGGCCGGATCCCACCACCGTTCGTCGACCGGCCAGGGTCCCGCCCACCAGGAGAGCTCCCCACCATGACCGCTCGATTCCACCCGCACCGGGTCGGCCGAGAACATGCCCCGGTGGGTCACACGCACCGGGTTTCCCTGTGCGTCAAGTACTTCCACGGGGTCGTCGAGCAACACCGCGGGCGAGGGTTCGGGTAGCTGTCCCGGCCATGGCTGACCCGGGTCGAACCGCGGAACCGGCTCATCACCCAGCGCGGTGAAGGTGATGCGTTCGGCGGGCCCGCGGCCACCGCTGAGCACGGGCACCTGAACCGCCTCCGGTCCCAGCAGTCCCTGCACCCGCACCAGCGCCCGGCGGGCCCGCATCCGGTCGTCGTCACCGGAGGACCCCCACAGCGGAAGCTGCAACGCCCCGGCCGACACCACCTCGACCGGATGCAGCCGCAACACCGTGATCGGCCCGGTGGGCCCGGCGGAATCGGTCCTGATGGCCCGCCGGGTCAACCAGCCATCCAACTGCCAGCGCACCCGGTCGGCGGTGGCATCCTCGGTGAGCGGTTCGGCGCATCGCCAGACCCGGTTCAGCTCTTCGCCATTGGCGGTGACGGCCTGGATGGACAACCGGGTGCAGCCGACGCCGGCACCCTCCAGGTTGCGATGCAGTTCCCCAGCCAGGGCGCGCCCGGCGAACGCGGCGGCGTCCACCCGGTCGATCGGCGGGTCGCAGTGGTACACCGCATCCAGGTCCGGGGGCAGTTCCCGGCCCGACGGGCCGCGATCGGCATCACCGCGGGCGAATCGATGCGCTCGAAGGGCATCCGCGCCGAACCGCGAGGACACATCGGTGCGCGACAGTTCGGCGAACTGCCCGATGGTGCGTATTCCCATGCGCCACAGCAGATCGGCGAGCTCTTGCCGATCCGCCCCGGCAAGGCTCGGCTCGGCGGCCAATTGCCGGATGGACAGCCCGGACAGAAACGATGCGTCCCGCCCCGGCTCGACGATGCATCCCGCCTTGGCGGCGAACACCGCGGTGGCCAGCTGATCGGCGATACCGGTCTGACATTCGGCACCGGCCGCGGCGACCGCGTCGACCAACCGTTCGGCGGCCGCCTGCTCGGACCCGAAATAGCGCGCGGCACCGCGCACCGAGACCGCCAGCAGCCCCGGTCGCAGTACCTCGGCCCGCGGTACCACCTCGTCCACCGCGGCGGTCACGCCCTCGAAATGACGGGCATCACCGGCGGGATCGGCGGTGGCGACATGCAGTTGCGGGCACCGCGACTGCGCCTCCCGGCGGCGCAACCCCCGACGCACCCCGGCCGCCCGCGCCGCCGCCGAGCAGGCGATGACCCGATTGGCCAGCGTGACCGCCACCGGGTCGGTGGCACCCAGCCCGGCCGTGGTCGCGGCGGCCACCGCAGGCCAGTCCATGCACCACAGCGCCAGAACCCGCGACATCGCTAGCCGCCGACGGCTATCCGGGGCTGCCCGGGAACGCGGCCGCGGGAACGGGTGGCCAGCCGGACCCGGGAGATCCGTCCGCGCCCGGGCACCGGTCCGTCCGCGCCCGTGCCGGCCATCTCGTAACCGCAGACCCTGGCATCCAACCGGGCCGATGCCCCCTGCCAGTCCCCGCCGGTGATCAGCAGCGTGCAGCCCTTCTGCCGAGCCCGGGCGGTCACGGCCCTGGCCCGGCTCATCGGCACGGATCGACCGCCCAGCGCCAGCACCACCAGATCCAGACCGTCCAACAGGACGGCGGCCACCTCGACCGGGTCGGGGCCCGGATCGGGGATGACCGCCACCCGGCTCAGGTCCGCACCCATCTCGACGGCGGCCAGCAGGCCGATATCGGGTTGCCCGACGATCGCCACGTGCTGCCCCGCGGCGGTGGCCGCGGCGATCATCTGCAATCCCAACGACCGGGCACCCGACAGCACCGCCACCGTCCCCTTGTCCAACATCGGCAACGACCCCGTATCGGGCACGAGCGGCGGTTCGGCATGCTCCAGCAAAGTTTTCGGCGGACGTGCGGGAGGATCCGTCGGCATCCCCCGGGAACCCCCGGCATCCATCTTGGCGGACACTTCGGCTATCCTGCGGCGTAGCTGTTCTACCTGCTCAGCACGGTCTTTGCGGCGCTGCTCCAGGTTCATGGCCGCTGTCACAGCAGCACCTCCAGCATCATCCGAAACGGCCATTTTTCGAACGTATGTTCGATCGCTCGAGTAAACACCTCACCGAGGTCAGCGTCAAGCGGCGCCGGGGATCTCCGGGTGCTGAGACCACGCTGGCGCACGAAATGGGCGGCCATCCATAAGGGAATGCAGCGATACCGGCACTGCGTTACAGTTTCTGACACCAGATCCCGACGGAATGGGACTGCTGCACACGGTTTTCGCAGACCACGCGCCGACCGAAGAAGTACCTCGATGAGAAAAGGAAAAGGACCGAAAGAAATGGCACAAACGCTTCTGCGTCGTAAGGTTTCGGCTGCGATTGGCGGTGCCGCCATCCTCGCGATGATCGGCTTCACCGCGGCGTGCAGCAGCGACAGCGACCAGCCCGAAGAGTCGACCACCACCACGACCACGACCGAGCCGACGGTTTCTCCGACCGAGAAGTCGATCAACCCCGGCGGCGGCGTCTTCACCCCGCCGGTCACGGCCCCGCAGCCGACGTTCGACCCGTCGCAGAACGACTGACCGTCACCGAGGAGGGCGGGTCCGGATCGCAATTCGGACTCGCCCTTACTCGCGTCTGAGACCCGAGTTGAGCACCGTGATCAATCGCAAGCTCCTGGCGGCGCTTCTGGTGAGCGCCACGGTGATCGCTGTCGTCGTGGCGGTGCTCGACCATGACCGCGGCAAGGACAACCTGATCGAGGGTCCCTACGCATCGCTGCTGGAGGCCTCGACCGATCTGGGGCCCGCGCGCGAGCAACGCATCGAGTTCACCGCCAGCCTCACCGAGAAGGACGAGCCGTCGGCGTTCATCGACTGGGCGCATGACCAGGCCCTGGATGTCCAGTGGCGCCCCGGTGACGACTGGGCCATCGTCGAGGGCTCCCCCGCCGCCGTGGAACAAGCCTTCGACGTCTCCGTACGCGACTACCGCGGCCGGCGCGGGCAGTACTTCTACGCCTCGCCCCAACAACCGCTGGTACCCGAGCATCTGCGCCACGAGGTGGCCGAGATCGGCCGGATCCTCAGCTACACACCGCATCACATGTCGCGCCCGGATCACATCCGGACCGACGTCCCGGCCCAGGGGCTGACGCCTGCGGCGCTGTTGAACACCTACAACGCAGACGAACTCGCCGCGGCCGGTTTCACGGGCAAGGGAACCACCATCGTCATCTTTGCCTTCGACGGATTCAATCAATCCGATCTGGACAAATTCAGCTCGACTTTCGGATTACCGCAATTCACACCGGAAATCGTCGGCGGAATGCCGGGAGAAACCCGCGGAGAATTGTCGATGGATCTGCAAGTGGCGCACGCCATTGCCCCCGATGCCCGCAAGGTCGTGGTGAATGCCCATCCCACCGTCGAGGGCGGGGGTGGCTATCGCAAGATCGGCGAGATGCTCGAGGACACCGACCGACGGTTCCCGGGCGCCGTGTGGAGCTTCTCCATCGGGTGGGGTTGCGACAAACTGATCACCGCCGCCGATCTGGCCCCGGTGCGCGCCGCCCTGCGCGCGGCACACGCCCGGGGCACCACCGCCTACAACGCCAGCGGCGACCTCGCCGGCATGGAATGCCGCGGCGGCCAGGATTGGTCCTCACCGCCGAGCGCACAGGACATCGGCCTCGACTCGATCGCCTCGCTGCCCGAGATGACCAGCGTGGGCGGCACCACGCTGTCCACCGACGAACGCGGCGGCTGGATCTCGGAGCAGACCTGGTTCGACGTCCCACTGTCCCAGGGCACCGGAGGGGGCGTCTCGCATCTGTTCGACCTCCCGCCCTGGCAGCGCAGCGTGACCGGGTCGGTCGCCCCCGAACGCAATATCGGCAAGCGCATGACGCCCGATGTCGCCGCCGTGGCCGACCCGTTCACCGGCGTCAAGATCGTGCTCAACGACCAGTTCATCACCGGCGGCGGCACCTCCCAGTCGGCCCCCATCTGGGCGGCCCTGACCGCCGTGATGAACCAGTGGTTGCTCGAGAATGACGGCGCCTTGATCGGTGACATCAACCCGCTGCTGTATCGCATCGCCCAGGGTGCGCCCCGGCCGGCCTTCCGCGATGTCACCCTGGGCGGCAACGCCGTCGACGTCGCAGGCCCCGGCTACGACCTGGTCACCGGACTGGGCACCCCCGATGTGGACAACCTGGTCCGCAATCTCCAGATCGCACAGAAGGTTCAGGCCGGATGAGCGCACCCACCGCCCCCGCCCCCGGATGGGTGGAATGCCCGGTCTGCCGGGTGGACGTCCCGGCCGGCGAGTTCTGCGGCCTGTGCGGCGTTCCGCTCGCCGAGCACCGCAGCGGTGACGGCCCACACTGGCTGCGGGCCCGCGCCTTCAGCGCCGCACCCGGTCAGCGCCTGCTCGCACCGGCTTTGACCAGTTCGCTGTTCCCGCATCTGTCGCCGCGGTCGCGCAAGGTTTTCCTGATGGGGTTGGCGCTGTTGGCCATCGCCCTGACGGTGGCCACCCTGCTGCGCATGCCGGCGGCCCTCATCACGGTCGCCTCGCTCGGCCTGCCGCTTTTGTTCGCGCTCTACATCCGCGAATCCGGTGTGGCCCGTGACATTCCGCGCTCGGCACTGATGCTGACGGTCGGGCTCGGTATCGCCCTCGGCATCGGCTGGGTCCTGCTGACCGGTGCGGCGGTGGCCCGCGCCTACGGTGTGCCACTGGGCGCCGGGGTGGTCGGCGCCCGGATCCTGCGCGACGGTATCGGCATCCCGCTGGGCAGTCTGCTGCTGATGCTGGTGCCCGCCGTTGCCGCGCGGCTGGCGTGGCGCGGTGACCGGGAATCGTTGGACGGCTATGCGATCGGCGCGCTGGGTGCGGTGACGTTCACCGCCGCGGCCACCCTGACGCGGCTGGCACCGCAGTTCACGCTCGGCATCGTCAACCGCACCCGCCCGCTGGACGGCCTGTTGGTCGAGGCGGGGATCCGCGGTATCGCGATGCCGCTGAGCGCGGCGGCGATCGGTGGTCTGATCGGTATCGCGCTGTGGTTCACCCGGCCACCGAGCAAGGTCACCCGCAACCGCGGTGTGGTGCGCGGGATCCTGGTGTTGTTCGCGCTGATCGTCACCGCCGTCTATCTCGGACTGGGCCTGGTCGGGGTGGCACGGTTCCCCCAATTCCTGCAACTGGCCGCTTATCTGGTGCTCGCGGCGATCGCGCTGTTCGCGTTGCGCATCGGCCTGCAGCTGGCGCTGCTCAACGAGGCACAGGACGAGATCCGGCCCGATGAGCCGATGCTGTGCACCGAGTGCAACCACATCGTGCCGGATGCGCCGTTCTGCGCCCGGTGCGGTGCGGCCATGCACGCCTCCTCCCGGCGATCACGCCGGACCCGACGCGAGGAACGACCGATCCGCCTGGAGGAGAAACCCGCCGACGGTGAGATCGTGGTCGGCCTCATTCCCGGATATTCGTTGTACGCCGGGGATTTCACCGCCACCGAACCGCCCAAGACCTCGTTCCGCAAGGTGGCGCTGGTCCTGGGGATCGTGATCATCGCGGTGGCCGGCGCACTGGTCGGGCTGTCGGGCCTGATCACCAAACCCACCCCGCGCTACGCCTGCCCACCGGACTGCGGCACCCCGCCCATGGGCCGCGGCGTCGAGATCAACCCGCGCTTCACGTCCGCCGACGGCGCCTTCTCGGTGTCCTATCCGGTGGAGAACTCCGCCTATCAGATCACCAAGAACGACAACGGGATCACCGCGGTACTGCAGGCCGGCGACGGCGGCACCATGCAGCTGTTCAGCGAGCCCGCCGCCGGGCGGACGCCGGAGCAGATCGCGGTCGACCTGGTGAACAAGACCTTCCCGGACACCAAGACCGCCTACCAGATCCCCAACACCATGGTCGGCTACCAGCTGGGCTACGGCATGGCCGCCGACTACTGGCCCCAGGGCGCGATGAGCAGCTCGGCGCGCATGCGCATCATCGTGATGGTTGCGGTGAAGAACGATCTGGCGCTCATCGCGGGCGCGGTCGGGCCCTACCGCGCGTTCGGCCCCGACTTCGGTTCCGGCAAGCCGTCGGCGGCCAACCTGCAACTGGCACTCGACATGGGCAAATACGTCAACAGTTTCAGCTGGCGCGGCGACCCTCCGCGCTGACCCTTCCCGCGAGCAGACACAAACTCCCCCTTTTGAGACCCAAAAAGGCGAGTTTGTGTCTGCTCGCCGAGAGATGGCGGCCACACAACTCCAAATGTTGACATTGACAAATGTCACCAATCAAAGGTGTACTCGACGAATGCCGATACCGGAGGATCGCCCACCCGCCCGTGGATCGCTGCGCTCGCGCGGGGCCGCCGCACTGAGCCACGCCACCCTGCGGCAGATCAGCGCGATACTGCCGCCCGAACAGGCGTGGGGGCTGTGGGCGTCACGCCAGATCATCGCCCGCGTCATGGACACCTTCGGCCCGTCGATGTCGGGCACCCGGGTCGAGCACGTCGATGTCCGACTATCCGACGGTCGACGCCTCGTCGGCGAATGGGTGCGCGCCGACCGCAATACCGACACCGACTCGGCCATCTACTACCTGCACGGCAGTGGATTCGCGCTGTGTTCGCCGCGCACGCACCGGCGGCTGACCGCCTGGCTGTCCCGGCTCACCGGCCTGCCGGTGTTCTGCGTGGACTACCGGTTGGCTCCGCGGTACCGATTCCCCACCGCGGCAGACGATGTCCGTGCCGGGTGGGACTTCCTGTGCACCGAACACGGCCTGTCACCCGAACGCATGGTCATCGCCGGCGATTCGGCCGGCGGGCATCTCGCGGTGGACCTGCTACTGCAACCCGATGTGCCTCATCCGGCCGGTGTGGCCCTGTTCTCCCCGCTGATCGACCTGAGCTTCGGGCTTGCCCGCGCCCGCGAGGCACTGCGCCTGGACCCGGCGATCCGGGTGTCCGACGCCGCCCGTCTGGTCGGATTGTACAGCGCCGGAGCCGATCTCACCGATCCGCGGCTGACGCTCGACGTGGCGGGTGGGCGCGCGCTGCCGCCGACGCTGATCCAGGCCGGCGGTGCCGAGATGCTGCTCGCCGACGCCCGGCAACTGGCCGCCGACATCACCACCGCCGGCGGCAACTGTGAGCTCGAGGTGTGGCCCGACCAGGTACACGTCTTCCAGGCCCTACCCAAGCTGTCACCCGAAGCCGTCCCCGCCATGCGCCGGGTCAAGCACTTCATCGCACAATCCCTGCAGCACAATGTGATCGAGCAGGTGGCCGGATGATCCCGTTCACCCGCACCCGCCGCAGCCGCAACGCCGACGCCGTCGTCACCGGCGCGGGCAGCGGTATCGGCGCCGCATTCGCCCTCGAGCTCGCCGCCCGGGGCGGTCGGGTGGTCTGCAGCGACATCAACGGTGATGCCGCGCAGGCCACCGCAACGGCCATCACCACCGGCGGCGGCGAGGCGACCGCCGTCGCTTGCGATGTCTCCCGCGCCGAGGAGGTCGCGGCCCTCGCCGAGGCGGCCCAGGACTGGTTCGGCGGTGCGCCCACACTGGTGATCAACAACGCCGGTGTCGGCGCCGGCGGCACCCCCATCGGCGATATCAGCCTCGATGATTGGCAGTGGGTGCTCGGGGTGAACCTGTGGGGCCCGATCCACGGCTGCCATGTCTTCACCCCCATCCTGCGCGCCGACGACACCGGCCGCCCGCGCGGCATCATCAACGTCGCCTCGGCGGCCGCGTTCGGCGCCGCCCCGGGAATGGCCGCCTACAACGTGAGCAAGGCCGGCACACTGTCGCTTTCCGAGACTCTGTCCGCCGAGCTCACCGGCACCGGCATCAACGTGACGGCGCTGTGCCCGACCTTCGTCAAGACCAATATCGTGTCCTCCGGACGCATCACCGAGGGCTCCACCCAGCTGGCCGACACCCTGATGCGCTGGACCGGGTTCTCCGCGCGCAAGGTCGCCCGGATGTGCCTGGACACCAACGATCGCGGCGGCCTGTACTGCATGCCGCAACCGGATGCCCGGATCGGCTGGGGCATCAAACGTTTCACCCCGACGGTGTACACCCGCGCCGTCGGCCTCACCACCCGCATCACGGCACCCTAGGAGGCCCGACGATGGCACTGGACATGGACGTCATGCTCGCCAAGATCAAGGACCGGCAGTGGGCGCTGGCCGATATCGACTGGGACGCTCCGGGCGCGGAAACCATCAGCGACGAATTCCGGCCCAAGCTCAAGGCCTTCATGGCCGACCTGTGCTGGATCGAGAACGTCGGCGCCCGCGGCTTCGCCGCACTGGCCAAGAAGGCGCCGACACCGACGCTGGCCGAGATCTACCGCTACTTCCACGCCGAGGAACAGCGGCACGCCAATGCCGAACTGGCCCTGATGAAGCGGTGGGGCATGCTCGAAGACGGCGAGATGCCCGAACCGAACGTCAACATCCGCCTGGCCATCGACTGGCTGGACACCTACGCCGACGACATGTCGTTGTCGGTGCTGGGCACCGTCATCCCGATGCTGGAGGTGGCACTGGACGGCGCCCTGCTGAAGTTCCTGCTCGACGAGGTCGAGGACCCGGTCTGCCACCAGGTGTTCGAGAAGATCAACAATGACGAATCCCGGCACATCGCCGTCGATTTCGAGGTCCTCAACATGATCGGTCATGCGAAGGCACGCAGGCTGGCCATCGACTTCGTCGGCAGCGTGGCCTCCCCGGGGCTGATCATCGGCATGATCATCTACGTCCCGTTGCTCAACCGGATGCGTAACAACATCGTGGACATGGGTCTGGAACCGGAGCGCCTGTACAAGGCGATGATGCGGTTCAAGGAACTCGGCGGGCGTGCCGAGCACACCTGGAAGGTGCCCACCTACCAATTGCTCAAGCTGCATTCGCGGATGGTGGTCAACGACCGGAACCCCTACCACTGGGTGGCCAATCCGATGGTCGCGGCATCGGACTACCTGCCCAAGGCACTGCTGAAGCCCATCCCTTCCTGGTTCAAGGAACTGACCTACAAGCCGGCGGCCTGACATGGCAGCGGCACGCATCCACGACACCGTCATCGTCGGCGCGGGGTTCAGCGGTATCGGCACGGCGATCAAGCTGGCCGAGGCCGGGACCGACGACGTCGTCATCGTCGAGCGCAGCGACCGCGTCGGTGGGACGTGGCGGGACAACACCTATCCGGGTGCGGCATGCGATATCCCGTCGCTGTTGTACTCGTACTCGTTCGCCAAGAACCCCGACTGGTCGCGGGCCTATTCACCGGCCGACGAGATCTGCGCTCATATCGAGCAGATGGTCGACGACCACAACCTGCGCCACCGCATCCACTTCGGAACCGAGGTCACCGGCTTGACCTTCGACGAGGATGCCGGCGTCTGGACGGTGCAGACCAAGGGCCGCAAACAGCTCAAGGCCCGCACCGTGGTGCTGGCCTCCGGGCCGTTGAGCGACCACAAGTTCCCCGACATCCGCGGTCTGGACAGCTATCAGGGACACAAGATCCACAGCGCCCGTTGGGATCACGACTACGACTTCACCGGCAAGCGGGTAGCCGTGATCGGCACCGGTGCCAGCGCCGTGCAGATCGTCCCGGAACTGGTCAAGCAGGCCGGCTTCGTGAAGGTCTTCCAGCGCACCCCCGGCTGGGTGGTGCCGCGGATGGACATCGCCACCCCGGCGGCGGCCAAGGCGTTGTTCGCGAACGTGCCCGCCGCCCAGGAACTGGCCCGGCAGGTGCTGTACTGGGGTCACGAGGTCACCGCCACGGCGCTGGTCTGGGACACCCCGCTGACCGGACTGGTGTCGCGACTCGGCAAGGCGCACCTGCGCCGGCAGGTCAAGGATCCGTGGCTGCGCCGCCAACTCACCCCCGACTTCACCCCCGGCTGCAAGCGCATGCTCATCTCCAGCGATTACTACCCGGCGTTGCAGAAGGACAACTGCAAGCTCATCGACTGGCCCATCGCGACCATCAGCCCGGTCGGCATCCGCACCAGTGACGGTATCGAGCACCACCTCGACGCCATCGTCTTCGCCACCGGCTATGACGTGCACCTGTCGGGCCCGCCGTTCCCGGTCACCGGGCTGGGCGGCCGGTCGCTGGCCGACGAGTGGGCGGCCGGCGCCCAGGCCTACAAGAGCATCCAGGCGCACGGCTACCCGAATCTGTTCATGATGACCGGCCCCAACTCCGGTCCCGGCCACAACTCGCTGCTGGTCTACTCCGAAGGTCAGATCGACTACGCGGTCAACGCGATCGGCACCATCCTGCGCGACGATCTGCGCTATCTCGATGTCCGCGCCGACGTCCAGGCCCGGCACAACGCCGATCTGCAACGCCGACTGCGCCGAACCACCTGGATGAGCGGATGCAACAGTTGGTATCTGACCGCCGACGGTTTCAACGCGTCGATGTACCCCGGGTTCGCCACGCAGTATCTTCGACAGATGCGGGAATTCAGATTCGGTGACTACACGGCCGTCGCGCACGACGCACGGGTGACGGCCCTGTCGTCGGCCTGATCATGGCGGTCATCTGATGGGTACGGCCAGGCCACCCCGGCAACCGGCAGGCGCGATCTCGACGATCCTGACGGGGTTGCGCCGGGCGCCCCGTCAGATCCGCCGCAGCTCGCGCGATGTCGTCGAGAACGCGGTGACCCAGCTCTTCGACGCGGCCGTGCAGCCGCACGGCGCCGCGGCTTCGGGCGAATACCGCATCGAGGAACTGGCGCAACTGGCCGGCACCACCACCCGCAACATCCGGGTCTACCGCGACCGCGGCCTGCTGCACCCGCCGCTGCGGGTGGGCCGTATCGCGCTGTTCAACGACACCCATCTGACCCGGCTGCGGCTGATCACCTCGCTGCTGGATCGCGGTTACAACATCGCCCACGTGCACGAGATGCTCTCGGCGTGGGAGCAAGGCAAGGGCGTCGGTGATCTGCTCGGACTGGAATCGGCCATCGCGGGCAGTTGGGCCACCGAGAAGCCGGAACGGATGAGCGTTGCCGAGGCCAAGCGCCTCGTCGACGACGAACCCGGGTTCGAACGGATGGTGGGCCTGGGCGTCATCAAGCTCGAAGACGGCGAGGCTGTCGTGGTGCGGCCCAAGCTCATCGAGGCGTTCAACGAGATCCGACAGTACGGCGTCGCCCCGGACAAGCTGATCGGATTGCACGAGCAGATCGCGCCGTTGGTCGACCAGATCAGCGGGCTGCTGGTGCAGGCGGGTATCGAGGAGGTGCTGCACCGCATCAATCCGGGCGCGGCGCTGCCTGCCGACACCGAGATCGCCGAATTGCTCACCATGTTGGTGCGCTTCCGCACCCAGGCGGTATCGGCCGTGTCGGCGACGCTGGCGTTCTCGATCGAGTCCACCATCGAGTCGGCGGTCGGGCAGATCCTCGCCGACCTCATCGACAAAGAGGTCGAGCAGGACGGCTAGCTCTCAGCGGGTCACCAACAACTCGTGATCCCCTGTCCGCCAGGCCTGCTCGAAGACGTCCAGGCTGACCTGTTCACCGCGGGTGTCCTCGCCGCCGCTGTCGCCGAGGTAGACGATGTCGTTCGGAACGTCCACGGCGGCGACGGTGATCAGGTGACCGCAACCGGTTCGGTCCCCCTCGGTGTCCCAGATGATCTTGGAGTTCACACAGACGATGGCCTGCCGGTCGTCGTTCAGATAGTCCAGCAGCGCATCCATCCCGGTGTCCGGCCCGCCGTCGGCCGCCACATCGTCATTGGTGTAGTCGGCGTCGATGCCGAACTGGTCGAGCAGCAACAGCAGATCGGTGGTGCAGGTGCCGTGCCCGACACCACCATCGGTTGGGTCGATGCTCTCGTCATAGACGGGTTCGCCGGGGCTGCACTCGCTGGGCGTGCCCGCGGCCAGGTCGATGATCTCGCGTTCGGTCGGCGGGTCGCCGGTGATCTCGCCGATCACCATCCGGGTCGCCATCAATCCGCAGTCCCCTTCGGACTGCTCGGCCCAGTACCGGGTCGCCGCCTCGGGGTCACCGTAGATGCCGTCGGCCGGTTCGGGGTTTCCCGCAGGCGCGACGGTGCGCTCTTGTTCCTTGATCCGCACCTCCGCGGGCCGACTGACCCGTGGATCGCACCCCGAATGCGGTTGCGCGACAACCGTACCGGCGGGCTCGGCCACCGGGTGCCCGGTGTCGGTCGAGCAGCCCGTCGCCCACAGCGCCAGCGCCGCAAGCACGGCAGCGCCGTTGCGCACGCAATTATTGATCACGGCGGCAAATTATCAGATCCGCCGCCGCGGGTGCGGACGTTTCAGGCGCCGGGTCGGCGCGGATCGACGTGGCTTCAGCCTGGATGCGCCCAGTTCACCGCGACTGCAGTGACGTGCATCCGCACGGCCCGATCACATACCTGAGTTCAGTGTTGCCGCGGTTCGCGCTACGAGACTGAAGCCACGTAGGTCACTCCCACTCGATGGTGCCCGGCGGCTTGCTCGTCACGTCCAGCACCACCCGGTTGACCTCAGGCACCTCGTTGGTGATGCGCGTCGAGATCCGCTCCAGCACCTCATAGGGCACCCGGGTCCAGTCGGCGGTCATGGCGTCCTCGCTGGAGACCGGGCGCAGCACGATCGGGTGACCGTAGGTGCGGCCGTCGCCCTGCACGCCCACCGAGCGCACATCTGCCAGCAGCACCACCGGGCACTGCCAGATCTGGTGATCCAGTCCGGCCGAGGTCAGCTCCTCGCGGGCGATGGCGTCGGCGCGGCGCAGCGTGTCCAGGCGCGAGGCCGTCACCTCACCGACGATGCGGATGCCCAGACCGGGTCCCGGGAACGGTTGGCGTGCAACGATATCCTCCGGCAGCCCGAGTTCGCGGCCGACGGCACGCACCTCGTCCTTGAACAACAGGCGCAATGGTTCCACGAGCTTGAACTTGAGATCGTCGGGCAGACCGCCGACGTTGTGGTGGCTCTTGATGTTGGCGGTGCCCGAACCGCCGCCGGATTCCACGACATCCGGGTACAGGGTGCCTTGCACCAGGAAGTCCACGTCGCCGCCGGACACGTCGACCGCATCGCGGACCGCACCCTCGAACGCCCGGATGAACTCCCGACCGATGATCTTGCGCTTGCCCTCGGGGTTGGTCACCCCGCTCAATGCCTCCAGGAAGCGGTCGGCGACGTCGACGGTGACCAGCTTGGCGCCGGTGGCGGCGACGAAGTCACGTTGCACCTGGGCGCGCTCCCCCGCCCGCAACAGGCCGTGGTCGACGAACACGCAGGTCAGTCGGTCCCCGATGGCGCGTTGCACGAGCGCCGCGGCCACCGCGGAGTCCACCCCGCCGGACAGCCCGCAGATCGCGCGGCCGTCACCGATCTGCTCGCGCACCGCGGCGATGAGCTGTTCGGCGATGTTCGCCGGTGTCCAGCCCGCGCCGATACCGGCGAACTCGTGCAGGAAGCGGCTGAGCACCTGCTGGCCGTGCGGTGAGTGCAGCACCTCGGGGTGGTACTGGACACCGGCCAGGCGGCGCTGCCGGTTCTCGAAGGCCGCCACCGGCGCACCGGCGCTGGCCGCGACGACCTCGAATCCGTCGGGCGCCTCGGTGACGGCGTCACCGTGGCTCATCCAGACCGGCTGGATGCCGGGCAGTTCGGAATGCAGCTCTCCGCCAGAAACTTTCAGCTCGGTGCGGCCGTACTCACTGGTGCCGGTGTGCGCGACGGTGCCGCCGAGCGCCTGGGCCATGGCCTGGAAGCCGTAGCAGATGCCGAAGACCGGCAGGTCCAGGTCGAACAGAGCCGGATCCAGTCGCGGGGCGCCGTCGGCGTAGACGCTGGACGGCCCACCCGAGAGCACGATGGCCTGCGGATCGCGGGCCTTGATCTCCTCGACGGTCGCGGTGTGCGGAATCACCTCGGAGAACACCCGCGCCTCCCGGACGCGACGCGCGATCAGCTGCGCGTACTGCGCGCCGAAGTCGATGACGAGAACGGGGCGTGTCGAGGCTGGTTCCACCCGCGACAGTCTAGTGGTCAGGTCCCGAACAGCCGGTCCCCGGCGTCACCGAGGCCGGGGACGATATAGCCGTGCTCGTCGAGCTGGCGGTCCACGGCGGCGGCGTACACCGGGATGTCCGGGTGCGCCCCGTGCAGGGCCGCGAGCCCCTCCGGGCAGGTCAGCAGGCAGACGAACTTGATCGAGCGCGGCTGATGTTCCTTGAGCCGGTCGATGGCGGCGATGGCGGTGTGACCGGTGGCCAGCATCGGATCGACCACCACGACATCGCGTTCATGCAGGTCGTTGGGGACCTTGAAGTAGTACTCGACGGCGACGTGGGTCTTCGGGTCGCGGTACAGACCGATGTGGCCGACGCGGGCGCTGGGCACCAGGCCCAGCATGCCGTCGAGGATGCCGCCGCCGGCGCGCAGGATCGAGACGAACACCAGCTTCTTGCCGTCGATCACCTTGGCTGTCATCGTCTCCAGCGGCGTCTCGATCTGCTCGTCGTGCAGCGGGATGTCCCGCAGCACCTCATAGGCCATCAGCGCGGAAACCTCGCTGACCAGACGCCGGAAACTGTTGGTGGACACGTCCTTGCGCCGCAACGTGTTCAGTTTGTGGGTGACCAGCGGGTGATCGATCACGGTAACCGCGGGAGCCGGGGTCAATGGCGTTCCTTTCCCATCAGAAGACGGTGCCGTCGCTGAGCACGCTCAACGGTGGTAGCCCGCCGCGCAACCGCTGTGCCAGTTCCCGGCCCGCGGCCCAGGTTCCACCCTCCAGCACACAGGCCAACGGCAGCCGATCGGCATCCAGTCCGAAACGTCCGCGCACTCCGACGGCCAGTTCGTCGAGCAACGCCACGGTCAACGCCCGCCATTCAACCACCAGTTCATCGCCCGCGGCCCAGCTGCGCGCGGCCCAGCCCGGGTCGCGCAGGCGCAGAACACCGGCGTCCAGCAGCAGTCCGCCGTTGCGGTACTCGGGCAGTCCGGTCAGTGCATCGATACCGGTCACCCGCACGCCGGAGGACTCGAACGGTTCCAGCAGCGAGTAGCTCAGCCACTGCGACAGTTTGTGGAACGGCATCCAGCCCGCGGTGGCGCCCGGCCCGGTCACCGCGTCGTGGCGCCAGCAGTCCCCGAGCGGTTCCCCGTCGAGCACGTTGTCGGCCAACCATATTCGCGACAGCGATGTCAGCAGCACGGTCAGGATGTCGTGCGCGGCGACGGTCGGGGCCGCAGGATCAGGCACCAGCGTGTCGTACATGCCGCCCGGCCGGGCGGGTTCGCCGAACACATCGGGCTGGTCGGCCAGCGCCGCACCGAGTCGGCGCAGCACATCGATGCGGCCCTCGAAACCGACGAGTGGATTGTCCGGGCCGACCTGCATCGCCGCGGCCAGCCGGTCGGGGTCCAGGCCGGTCAGACCGGCGGCATCGGCCTGCAGCGGGCGGGCCGGATCCGAGGAGAACACCCCGGCGGTGAACGCGTGCCAGCTGGCCACGCCGAGGCCCTCCGACCGGGTGAACGTCTGACCGGACTGCGCCTCGCGGTAGCGCCAGTCCGGACCGGCGCCGGCGTCCAGCAACACGCTGACCACGGCCAGGTCGATCAGGGTGCGCGCCCGGCCAGGGCCGGTCGATGCGTCGAGGTCGAGGCTGCGATGCACTCCGCCGGCCTCGAAGTGCCGCCAGCGACTGTGGAACGGGATGACCAGATCCGGGAAGCGCCGCACCGTCAGGTCGGCCACCTGCGCGGCGGCCCCGGCCAGCGCGTCATCGTCCACCGTGAACCAGGTCGAATCACCGTGGCGGGCCCGGGCCAACAATTGCCCGGCCCGCGACCGGATCTCGGTGGTGCTGCGCAACACGGCGGCCGGGTGTGCCGCCACCGTCACGTCAGCCCCCGACCGACCGTCTTCTTCAGGTCTTCGACATCGGGCACCGGACCCGGGGTGAAATAGCCGGCGGCCATCTTGGCGTCGATCTCGACGCGGGCATCGGCCGGGATGAGCTCGTCGGGAATGTTGACCCGCTCCCCCACCGCGATCCCCGAGCCGGTGATGGCGTCGTACTTCATGTTGCTCATCGACACCAGCCGGTGGATGCGGGTGATGCCCAGCCAGTGCAGGACGTCGGGCATCAACTCCTGGAAACGCATGTCCTGCACGCCGGCAACGCATTCCGTGCGTGCGAAGTACTGATCGGCGGTGTCCCCACCGGTTTGGCGTTTGCGGGCGTTGTACACCAAAAACTTGGTGACCTCGCCCAGCGCGCGACCTTCCTTGCGCGAGTAGGCCACCAGCCCGACCCCGCCGCGCTGGGTCCCGGCGATGCACTCCTCGATGGCGTGGGTGAGATAGGGCCGGCAGGTGCAGATGTCGGACCCGAAGACGTCCGAGCCGTTGCATTCGTCGTGCACGCGGGCGGTGAGTTCGACCTCGGGATCGGCCAGGTCGCGCGGGTCACCGAAGATGTAGACGGTCTGACCACCGATGGGCGGCAGGAAGACCTCCAGGTCACCGCGGGTGACCAGCTCGGGATACATGCCGCCGGTCTCCTCGAACAGCGCACGGCGCAGCGCCGCCTCGGTGCACCCGAACCGCGCGGCCACGCCGGGCAGGTACCACACGGGTTCGACGGCGACCTTGGTCACCACCGCCGCGCCGCCGGACAGCAGCACCCGGCCGTCGGCGTGCAGACGGCCGTTGCGCATCGCGTCGGCGACCTCGGGCAGCAGGACGTGCGCCTTGGTGATCGCGATGGTGGGCCGGATGTCGCGGTCGGCGGCCATTTCGGCGGCGAACACATCGGCGACGGCGGCACCCCAGGGATCCAGGCTGACGATGAGTTCGGGATCCCGCCATTGCGGGTGCGGTCCGATGACATCGGTGGGCGCGGTGTCGGTGAGGTCCGCGCGATGCTGCGGGGACAGCGTCCCGGCGGCCACGGCCAGCGCCCGGTACACGCCGTAGGAGCCGCTGTGCGTGCCGATGACGTTGCGGTGCGCCCGGTTACCGGTGGTCCCGACGATGGGCCCGCGCTCGGCGGGGCTCGGCGCGCCCCAGCGGATGGGCGGGGCCAGCGGGCCGCCACTGTGCGAGGTCAGCCGGATATGCCGCGCGGCCGTGCGATCCGTGCCAGTGCCCACGCCGGACCTCCTCAGACGAACGCGCAATTCGGGTGACAGCGTTGTCCCCCGGATTGTATCAGCGGGTCGGGCTCGGCACCGGACAAGCGAATATCACGGTCCGGCAACATCATTGGGAGATGATCGGGGCGCAGGTGTGGAATTCGTGACGTCGGGGTACTACCTGCTCGCAGCCTGCCCCCAGATCGTGAGAGGAGCGAGGGGTGACCAATCCCAAGCCCACCACCACCGATGCCGGTATCCCGGTTCCCAGCGACGAGCACTCCCTGACCATCGGCCCGGACGGCCCGATCCTGCTGCAGGATCACTACCTCATCGAGCAGATGGCCAACTTCAATCGCGAGCGGATCCCGGAGCGGCAGCCACATGCCAAGGGCGGCGGCGCCTTTGGTCACTTCGAGGTGACCCGCGATGTGAGCGCGTACACCAAGGCCGCGGTGTTCCAGCCGGGTGCGAAAACCGAGACGCTGACCCGCTTCTCGACAGTCGCCGGCGAGCGCGGCAGCCCGGACACCTGGCGCGACCCCCGCGGATTCGCGGTCAAGTTCTACACCCCCGACGGCAACTTCGACATGGTCGGCAACAACACCCCGGTGTTCTTCATCCGCGACCCGCTCAAGTTCCAGCACTTCATCCGCTCGCAGAAGCGTCGCGCCGCCAACAATCTGCGCGACCATGACATGCAGTGGGACTTCTGGACGCTGTCCCCGGAGTCGGCGCATCAGGTGACCTGGCTGATGGGTGACCGCGGGATCCCGCGTACCTGGCGGCACATGAACGGCTACTCCAGCCACACCTACAGCTGGATCAATGCCGCCGGCGAGATCTTCTGGGTCAAGTACCACTTCAAGTCCGACCAGGGCATCGAGTTCTACACCCAGGACGAGGGCGACGAGATGGCCGGCAAGGACGGCGACGCCCACCAGCGCGACCTGTTCGACGCGATCGAGCGCGGCGACTTCCCGAGTTGGACGCTCAAGATGCAGATCATGCCGTTCGAGGATGCCAAGGACTACCGGTTCAACCCGTTCGACCTGACCAAGGTGTGGCCGCACGCCGACTATCCGCTGATCGACGTCGGCAAGCTGACGCTGAACCGCAATGTCACCGACTATCACGCCGAGATGGAGCAGGCCGCGTTCGAACCGAACAACGCGGTGCCAGGCACCGGGCTGAGCCCGGACAAGATGCTGCTGGCCCGTGGCTTCTCCTACTCCGACGCACATCGTGCCCGGCTCGGGGTGAACTACCGCCAGATCCCGGTGAACACCCCCAAGACCGAGGTGCACAGCTACTCCAAGGACGGCGCGATGCGGATCAACAACGTCACCGATCCGGTGTATGCGCCCAATTCCTATGGCGGCCCGGCGGCCGACCCGGCCCGCACCGCGGAGCCGCTGTGGCACGCCGACGGGGACATGGTGCGTGCGGCCTACAGCCTGCACGCCGAGGACGACGACTGGGGTCAGGCCGGCACGCTGGTGCGCGATGTGCTCGACGACGCGGCGCGCGACCGGCTGGTGTCCAACATCGCCGGACACCTCTCCGACGGGGTGTCCGATCCGGTGCTGCAGCGCGCCTTCGAATACTGGCGCAATGTGGACAAGGACCTCGGCGACCGCATCGAGGCAGCCGTCAAATAGCCGCTGACGGTGCGTTCAGATCGAGAAAGCCGCAAGGATCTCGATCTGAGCGCACCGTCGCGAACGGCTCACGCCGAAGGCGTCAGCTTCGACACCGGGGTGATCGGCAGCCGACGCAGCGCGGCGGGTGCCTCGGCGGGCACCACCGGCTTGACGGGTGCGATCGGATCCAGCCGCCGGTAGGGCTGCCCCTGCGCCGGACGCTGGTCGGTTTCGCCCTTGTTCGGCCAAAGGGCGGCGGCGCGCTCGGCCTGCGCGGTGATCGACAGCGACGGGTTCACCCCGAGGTTCGCCGAGATCGCCGCACCGTCGGTGACGTACAACGTCGGGTAGTTGTACACCCTCTGATAGGGGTCGATGACCCCCTTCTCGATACTGTCGCCGATGGCCGCACCGCCCAGGAAGTGCGCCGTGAGCGGGATGTTGAACAGCTCACCCCAGGTGCCACCCGCCACGCCGTCGATCTTCTCGGCGATGCGCCGGGTGACCTCGTTGCCCGCCGGGATCCAGGTGGGGTTGGGCAGACCGTGGCCCTGCTTGCTGTCGAGCATGCGGTAGCCGAACCAGGTCTTGCGGGTGAATGTGGTGATCGAGTTGTCCAGATGCTGCATGACCAGTGCGATCATGGTGCGCTCACTCCAGCGGCGCGGGTTCAGCAGCCGCAGCGTCCCGCGCCGGTCGTTGCGCGCGGTCTGCACCAGCTGCTTCCAGCGCGGCACGTCGGTGCCCTCGGGTCCGGTGCCGTCGGTCATCAGGGTCTGCAGCAGACCCATCGCGTTGGAACCCTTGCCGTAGCGAACCGGTTCGACGTGCGTGTCGGCCGTCGGGTGGATCGACGAGGTGATCGCGACGCCGTGTGTCAGGTCGAGATCGTCGCCGACGGTGAGCCGCCCGGCGCCGACGATGGACTCGGAGTTGGTGCGCGTCAGCACGCCCAGCCGAGGCGACAGCTTGTCCAGCTTTCCGTGGTCGCGCATCCGGAACAGCAGCTTCTGCGTCCCGTACGTGCCCGCGGCCAGGATCAGATGGTTGGCCGTGTAGGTCTGCTTGCGGCGGCGCAGCTTGCCGCCGGTGCGCACCGTGTGCACCTCCCACACGCCGTCGGGGCGCTGCTCGAATTCCCGGACCGAGGTGAGCGGGTGCACCTGCGCGCCCGCGGACTCGGCGAGTCCCAGATAGTTCTTCAGCAGCGTGTTCTTGGCCCCGTAGCGACAACCGGTCATGCAGCCGCCGCACTCGATGCATCCGGTGCGCGCCGGGCCCGCACCGCCGAAGTACGGGTCGGGCACGGTCTTGCCGGGCGCCTTCTCGTCGTTCTCGCCAAAGAACACGCCCACCGGTGTGGGGACAAAGGTGTGTCCGACGCCCATGTCGTCGGCGACCTCCTTCATGATGCGGTCGGCATCGGTGAAGGTCGGGTTGGTGACGACGCCGAGCATGCGTTTGGCCTGGTCGTAGTGCGGCATGAGCTCGGCCTGCCAGTCGGTGATGTCCTTCCACTGCGGATCGTTGAAGAACGGCGCCGGCGGAACGTAGAGGGTGTTGGCGTAGTTGAGCGACCCGCCGCCCACGCCCGCGCCGGCCAGGATCATCACATTGCGCAACAGGTGGATGCGCTGGATGCCGTACATGCCGAACTGGGGCGCCCACAGGAATTTGCGCAGGTTCCACGAGGTCTTCGCGAAGTCCTCGTCAGCAAACCGGCGACCGGCCTCGAGCACGCCGACGCGGTAGCCCTTCTCGGTGAGTCTCAGGGCGCTGACGCTGCCGCCGAATCCCGAACCGATGATCAAGACGTCATAGTCAGGCTTCATCTCACCAGTATGAACCTACCGATGGGTAACTAGCTAGACAGGGAGGCCTAACTTGTAAAGTTCAGCCTGGCCGCCGCGGACGTCAGATCCCGTCGGCCAAATGGTGGTACACCGCGTTCCACCGCAACTCGCGCTGGAATTCGTACGGATCGGTGTCCGCGCCGATCGTGACCAGTTCCGTGCCGGTGATCATCGACAGATCCCGCAGCGCCGACAGCGGCGCGGCGGTCGACAGCACCGTGTGATGCGGTCCGCCGGCCATCAACCAGGCCTCGGTCGAGGTGGACCATGACGGTTGCGGCTCCCACACCGCACAGGCCACCGGCAGGCTGCGCAGCGGTGCGGGCGGTTCGATGACCCGCACCTCGTTGGCAACCAGCCGGAATCGCCCGCCCAGATCGCAGATGCCCAGCACCACCGCATCCCCGGGCGCTGCCGTGAACCGCATCCGGACCGGATCCTCGCGGCCGCCGATCGCCAGCGGATGTGCTTCCACGGTCGGAGTCCCGGCGGCGATGCTGGGACACACCTCGAGCATGTGCGCTCCCAGGATGGTCTCGGCTCCGCGGGTCAGGTCATAGGTGTAGTCCTCCATGAAGGACGTGCCACCGGGCAACCCACTCGACATCGTCTTGACGGCCCGGACCATGGCGGCGGTCTTCCAATCGCCCTCGGCGCCGAAGCCGTAGCCGTCGGCCATGAGCCGTTGCACGGCGATCCCGGGCAGCTGGCGCAGCCCGCCGAGATCCTCGAAGTTGGTCGTGAAGGCACCGAAGCGTCCGTCCTCGAGGAACTGCCGCAATCCGATCTCGATACGGGCGGCTTCCCGCAGTGTGTCGTGCCGGGTACCGCCGTGACACAGCTCGTCGGCGACGCGGTAGCGGTCCTGGTATTCCTCGACGAGCTTGTCGATGTCGGTATCTGCCGCGGCGTCGACGGAGGCCACCAGATCGTTGATGGAGTAGGAATTCACCGAGACGCCGAACCGCGACTCGGCCTCCACCTTGTCGCCCTCGGTGACCGCGACATCGCGCATGTTGTCACCGAACCGGGCCAGTCGAAGACCGCGCAGATCGGCCGCGGCCAGCGCCGCACGCGCCCAGGACCCGATACGCGTCGTGGTGTCGGCGTCGTCCACATGTCCGGCGATGGTGGCCCGGGACACCGCAAGCCGGGTCTGGATGTAGCCGAACTCGCGGTCACCGTGGGCCGCCTGGTTCAGGTTCATGAAGTCCATGTCGATGGTGTCCCAGGGGATCTCGACACCGAACTGGGTGTGGAAGTGCAGCAGCGGCCGGCGCAACGAGTTCAGGCCGCGGATCCACATCTTGGCCGGAGAAAAGGTGTGCATCCAGGCGATGACGCCGATGCACGCGTCGTCGGCACTGGCGTCGCTGAGCAACCGGTAGATCGAGTCGCTCTCGGTGACAACGGGTTTCCACACCACCGGCACCGGCAGGTCGGCGCTGGCGTCGAGCCGGTCGGCGATACTGCGCGACTGCTCGGCGACCTGGTCCAGGATCTCTTGGCCGTACAGCGACTGGCTGCCGGTGACGAACCAGATCTCTTGCGGTTGTGACATCAGTCTTCCTTCTGGCCGTAGACGTGCTGGTAGCGCTCGAACAGGGCGGTGACCGCCGCTGCCGGCAATTCCTCGGGACTGCCGAGCTGTCGACTGATGAACGCGGTGCGGGCGACATCTTCGAGCATGACGGCGGCCTTCACCGCCGAAGGCGCGGTCGCGCCGATGGTGAACGGGCCGTGGTTGCGCATGAGCACCGCCGCGGATCGGCTGCTGCGCAACGTTTCCACGATCCCGCGGCCGATCGAGTCATCACCGATGGCCGCGAAGGGCCCGACCGGGATCGGACCGCCGAACTCGTCGGCAATCATCGTCAACACGCACGGGATCGGCTCGCCGACCGCCGCCCAGGCGGTGGCGTACGTCGAGTGCGTGTGCACCACCCCACCGACCTCGGGCATGTGCCGGTAGACGTAGGCGTGGGCGGCGGTATCCGAGGACGGCGCCAGGTCACCGTCGACGAGTTCACCGCCCAGCGAGCAGACCACCATCTGTTCGGGTGTCATGCCGTCGTAGGAGACCCCGGATGGCTTGATCACCATGAGATCTCGGCCGGGAACCCGGGCCGAGACATTGCCCGCGGTCCAGATCACCAGCTGGTATCGGGTCAGTTCGGCGTGCAGGTCACACACCTGACGTCGCAGATCCGTGATGGTCTGCGACACGTCCGATGTCACCGTCATCGGGCGATCCTCACTTTCTCGTCCTCGGCGGCCGCCGCACGCAGTGCGCGCAGCCTGCGCATCATCGGGTTGCCGCGGCCGAACCAGTCGTGCAGGGCGACATATTCGGCGTAGAGCGCGTCGTAGCGGGACACGTTCTCGGCAATGGGCATGAACGCGTTCGCCGTTCGGCCACCCATCTGCGCCGACGCGGTCGGTACGTCCGGGTAGGAACCGGCGGCGGTGGCGGCATGGATGGCCGCGCCGAGGGCCGGCGCCTGGGCCGAGGTGACACAGGACAGCGGAAGTCCGGTGACATCGGCGTAGATCTGCATCAGCAGCCGGTTCTTCATGAGCCCGCCGGCAACCACCAGCTCGTCGACCGGGACACCGGCGCCGACGAACGTGTCGATGATCATCCGGGTGCCGAACGCGGTTGCCTCCAGCAGCGCCCGGTACTGATCGACACAGGTGGTGTCCAGTGTCTGCCCGACGATCACCCCGGACAGGTGATGATCGACGAGCACCGAACGGTTGCCGCTGTGCCAGTCCAGTGCGACCAGTCCGTGCTGGCCGATCTGCTGCTGAGCGGCCAGCGCGGAGAGGTGCTCGTGTACCGACACTCCCTGCGCGGCGGCGTCGCGCACGAACTGCTCGGGGACGTTGTTCTTGATGAACCAGGCGAAGATGTCCCCCACGCCCGACTGACCGGCCTCATAACCCCACAGCCCCACGGTGATTCCGCCGTCGACCACGCCGCACATGCCGGGGACATGCCGCGCCTCTCGACCGTTCATCACGTGACAGGTCGAGGTGCCCATGATGGCGACCAGACGGCCCGGTTCGGCGGCGTCGGCAGCGGCGACGGTGACATGCGCGTCGATGTTGCCCACCGCCACGGCAATTCCGGCGGGCAGCCCCGTCCATGCGGCGGCCTGTGCCGTCAACGTGCCTGCGGCGGCACCGAGCGCGGCGATCGGTTGTTCGATCTTGTCGGTGACGAAATCGGCAAAGTCGGGGTTCAGGGCGGTCAGGAACTCGCGAGACGGGTAGGCGCCGTCCTGCCGGATCGCCTTGTAACCGGCCGTGCTGACATTGCGGACGTACTGTCCGGTGAGCTGCCAGACGATCCAGTCGGCGCCCTCGACCCAGCGGTCGATCGCGGCGTAGATCTCGGGGTCCTCCTCCAGGATCTGCAGCCCTTTGGCGAATTCCCATTCGCTGGAGATGAATCCGCCGTAGCGCGGCAGCCAGCTCTCCCCGCGCGCTGCGGCCAGTGCGTTGATCCGGTCGGCCTGTGGTTGGGCGGCGTGATGGCGCCACAGCTTGGCATAGGCGTGCGGGCGATCCGCGAACTCGGGCATCTGGCACAGCGGGGTGCCGTCGTGACGGGCGGCCACCATGGTGCACGCGGTGAAATCGGTGCCCACGCCGATGACATCGGCCGGGTCGATGCCTGCCGCGGCGACCGCCTCGGGCACCGCATACCGCAGCACGTCCACATAGTCCGCGGGCACCTGCAGGGCGTAGTCCGGCGGCAGGCGCACCCCGCGGTCACCGGGCAGTTCCTCGGTGAGCACACCGTGGGAGTAGACGTGCTCGGCGGCAGCCAGTTCGCATCCGTCGACGACCCGGACCACCAATGCCCTGCCGGACAAGGTGCCGAAGTCGATGCCGACCACATACTTGTGCGCGCTCGACGGCGCCGCTCTGCGGTGTGTGTCCTGACTCACAAGACCGAATGTTAACGTGAACATTGCGCGACGGTCAAACATGTCCAGCGCACTTAGTGTGCTGGAACAACGCCTCTTTACGTCTTGACGCGCACTCTTGGTGATCGTTAACATGCCCGGGTGATGGACTCGTCGGCGTCGTCGGTACCAACAGGGATCGACCCGCACACCGTTGCGCGTGTCCCGGCACCGGCGGACCGATGACCGGCGGCAATAATGGAGCCGTGAGCCGCAAGCCCGTCATGTCCGACGTTGCCCGACTGGCCGGGGTGTCACACCAGACGGTGTCGCGGGTCATCAACGGTGCGGGCAGCATCCGACCGGAGACCCGGGCTCGGGTGGAACACGCGATCGCTCAACTCGGATACCGTCCGAACAGCGCGGCACGGGCGTTGGTCACGAGCCGGTCCGGCATCATCGGCATCATCGGTTCCAGCACGGCGCAATACGGGCCGTCCAGCATCCAGCGATCGGTCGAGGAATCGGCCCGCGAGGCCGGATTCTTCTCCAGTTCGGTGACGCTGGCCGCGGTGACCCGGCAGGAGATCCGCGGTGCGCTCGACCATCTCTCGCGCCTCGCGGTGGAGGCCATCGTGATGATCGCCGCACAACAGGATGCCCTCAATGTGGTCTACGGCGAGGATTTCGGGGTGCCGGTGATCGTCGTCGAGGGTGATCTCAGCGGGTCGGGAACCTCGGTCGGCATCGACCAGGTGGCCGCGGCCCGGCTGGCCACCCAACATCTGATCGACCTCGGACATCGCGAAATCGCCCATGTCAGTGGGCCGGACGGCTGGCCGGAGGCGCACGGTCGCACCCGCGGATACCTCGACGCCATGCTGGCCGCGCGGCTGTCCCCCCGCCCCGAATGGAAGGGCGACTGGAGCGCGGCGCAGGGTTATGAACTCGGCCGCGACGTGGCCGCCGACCGCACCATCACCGCGGTGTTCGCGGCCAACGATCACACCGCGATCGGGGTGCTGCACGCCCTGGCCGAGGCGGGGCGCCGAGTGCCCGACGAGGTCAGCGTCGTCGGTTTCGACGATATCCCCGAGGCGCCGTATCTTATTCCGGCGTTGACCACCATCCGGCAGGATTTCGCCGCGGTCGGTCACGAAGCCATCGCCATGGTGAAAGCCCAACTGTCCGGGACCGAGTGCTCGACCGAACTGTTGGCATCGGATCTGATCGTGCGCGCCAGCACCGCGGCTCCCGCGTGACGGCCCACGGGACCGAGTACCTGCTGAATTGCGGTGCGGTACGCGCGGTGATCACCGCTGTCGGGGCCGGCCTGCGCCAGCTGTCCGTCGACGGGCTGGCATTGACGCCGGGCTATCGCTCAGATGTGTTGCGCCCGTACTATTCCGGCGTCGTCCTGATGCCGTGGGTCAACCGGGTCCGCGACGGGGTGTGGACCCACGACGGACAACGACAGCAGCTGGCAGTGACCGAACCCGAGCGCGGCCACGCCCTGCACGGGTTGTTGTGCTTCACCCCGTATCAGCCGCTGGAGCACAGTCGGGAAGCGGTGACACTGGCCGCACAGGTCTTTCCGCAGCACGGGTATCCGTTCCGATTGGACACCGAGGTGCGCTACGCGGTTGTCGACGGCGGCCTGCACGTCACCCACACGGTGACCAATGCCGGCGACATCGTCGCTCCGGTCGGATTCGGCGCGCACCCGTTCTTGTGCATCGGTGATGTCGCGACCGAGGACCTGACGCTGTCGGTGGCCGCCGACACCCATATCGATGTCGATGATCGACTCGTCCCGGTCGGGACCACCGATGTGCAGGGCAGTCGTTGGGATTTGCGGACCGGGTGCCGGATCGCCGATCTGGACCTCGACGACTCATGGACGGATCTGCACATCGTCGACGGCGGGAGTACCCACCGACTGCGCGCACCGGATGGCCGCACCGTGTCGCTGTGGGCCGATGAGCAGTTCGGGTACCTGCACGTGTTCATCACGCGGCGCTACCGGACGCAGGCCGGATTCACGACGGCGGTCGCCGTCGAGCCGATGACCGCGCCCGCCGATGCCCTCAACAGCGGCGCGGGAGTGCGCTGGCTCGAGCCCTGGTCGACGTGGTCGGCGTCGTGGACGGTCCGCCACGGCTGAGTCAGCAGATGCGCCGCGCCGCGCCACTGGGGGTGGCGTGTAGGAAGTCGGGGGTGGGCAGGCCGCGATCCTCGGCGGCCCGGCGCACCGCTTCCATCGTGACGCCGACCCGGTCGGCCCTGATCAGAGCCAGCGCCGACCCGCCGAATCCGCCCCCGATCATCCGCGCGCCGAACGCTCCGGCACCCAGCGCCGCGTCCACGGCGCAGTCCAATTCGGCCGAACTGACCACCAGGTCGTCACGCAGCGAGGCATGTGAGGCGCTGAGATGCGGCCCGATGGCGGCGATGTCGCCCGCGCGCAGTGCCGCGGCGACCGCCGCCACCCGCCGGTTCTCGGTGAGCACGTGGCGTAGCGCGCCCCGCATCGTCGGGTCGTCGGTGTCGACACAGTTGAGCACCGCGTCGACATCGTCGTTGTCGTACAGCGCCTTGCGGCCGATGCGTGCACACATCCGTTCCACCCGGGACCGCCGCAGTCCGTAGCCGCCGTCGACCAGGCGGTGCGGGGCGTTGGTGTTGATCACCAGCAGGGCCAATCCGGCCGCGGCGCAATCCATCCGCAGGTGCTCGACGGAGAATGTGCTGCAGTCCAACAGCATCACGTGCCCGGCACGGGCCCGCAGCGCGACGGACTGATCCATACCGCCGGTGGCCGCGCCCACCACGATGTTCTCGGCGGTGATGCAGTCCCGCGCCAGCGTACGACGGCCGGCGTCGTCGGTGGCCGCACCGACCAATTCGGCGATGGCCAGTGCCACAGCGGTTTCCAGTGCGGCCGAACTGGACAGGCCGGCCCCCGGCGGCACCGATGAGTGCACGGCGATGTCCAGGCCGGGCATCGCGGCGATGGTGTCGTGGTAGGTCATGGCCCACGGCACGCCGGCGACATAGCCCGGCCAGCCCGTCGGGTTCCGTGGCCCGATATCGGAACCCCGTCCCTCCCAGACGTCGTCGTGTCCGGAGGACACCAGACGCAACTCGTCGCGATGGTGCACCCGGACCGCGACCGCGGTGGCATACGGCAACGCGAACGGCATCGTCGGCGCACCGATGTAGTCGACATGCTCACCGATCAGGTTGACTCGCCCCGGAGCGATCCACACGCCGTCGGGCGCACCACCGAACCGGTCTGCGAACAGGTCGTCGGCCTGCTCGCAGAGGTGTTCGGCGGTTATCGGTCGCACCATCCGCACGGGCGCTCTGGTGGTGGCCCTCACGGTTGTACCGATCCGTCGGTCCGGCTCACGCGACCTCCCGCAGCCGGTCGGCGATCCGTTCCGGGGTGGTGTCGTTGACCCACGCCCCCATCGCGGATTCCGATCCGGCCAGATACTTCATCCGGCCCGGAGAACGCATCAGCGAGAACAGTTGCAGGTGCAGCCGCCCGTACGGGCGGTCGGCCCCCAGCGGCGCCTGGTGCCAGGCCGCGATGTAGGGCGTCTGGTCGACGCCGTCGAAGAATCGGTCCACCCTCTGCAGCAACTGCAGGTACACCGCGGCCAGTTCCACCCGTTCGGCCCCGCTGAGCGCGCAGAAGTCGGGGACGTCGCGGTGCGGCATCAGGTGGATCTCCAACGGCCACCGGGCCGCGGCCGGCACGAACGCCGTCCAGTGCTCACCGGCGACCAGGACCCGCCGACCCGATCGTCGCTCGGCGGCCAGCACATCGGCGAACAGGTCGGCTCCGGTCGCCGCGGCATGCCTGCGTGCCTGCGCAACGAGCGCCCGGGTGCGGGGCGGCTGGAAGGGATAGGCGTATATCTGACCGTGCGGGTGGGTCAGCGTCACCCCGATCTCGCGGCCCCGGTTCTCGAAGCAAAAGACCTGCTGCACACCGGGTGTCGCCGAGAGTTCGGCGGTGCGGTCGGCCCACGCCTCGATGACGGTGCGCACCCGCCGGTGCGACAGGTCGGCGAAACTGGCGTTCGGGTCACTGGTGAAGCACACCACCTCACAACCCCCTCGGCCCGGCGCCTGCGGCCACAACGGTTCCCCGTCGATCACCGGCGCGGTCGCCACGGCACGTGGGGACAACGCCGGGAAACGGTTTTCGAACACCACGACGTCGTAGTCGGCGGCGGGGATCTCGGTGGCCGCCGATCCCGGCCTGGTCGGCGCCAACGGGGAGGCATCACGTGCGGGCAGGAATGTCCGATCCATCCGTTGCGCGGCGATGGTGACCCATTCCCCGGTGAGCACGTCGTAGCGCAACTGCGCCGCAGACGTGGCGGTCTCGAGGTGTCGGGTGTCGGTCAGTCCCCCGCTTCGCCGGATCCGGCCGTCGACGTCGACCTCGTCGAAGTAGATGAGGCGTCGGCCGTCGGACAGCGTCGTGACGGTCTTGCTCACCGTGCCCGCGATGGTCGCCGGCACGCGTTACCGCCCGCCCCGGCGCTTGTTGTAGATGTCGAAGCCGACCGCTGCCAGCAGCACGAGGCCCTTGATGACCTGCTGCACATCGCTGCCGATGCCCAGGATCGACATGCCGTTGTTGAGCACGCCGAGCACCAGACCACCGATGATGGCTCCGAACACGGTGCCCACCCCGCCGCTGGAGGATGCGCCGCCGATGAATGCGGCGGCAATCGCCTCGAGCTCGAAGTTGATACCGGCCTGCGGGGTGGCCGAGTTCAGCCGCGCGGCGAACAGCAACCCCGCGACCGCGGCCAGCATCCCCATGTTGACGAACACCAGCAGGGTCACCCGCTTGTTGCGCACCCCGGAAAGGCTTGCGGCCGCGGCATTGCCACCCACGGCGTAGACCTGGCGGCCGAACACCGTGTTGCGCATCAGGAAGGCGTAGATCAGTGTCAGGACGACCAGGATGATGCCGACGATCGGGACGCCGCGGTAGCTGGCCAGCAGCAGGGTCACCGCGGCGAGGGCGGCGACGATGCCTGCGCATTTGGCGATGAACAACGCCGTGCCGGACACCTCCTGGCCGTACTGCAGTTGCGCGCGGCGACGTCGGATCTGCATGACGACGGCGGCGATGACGGCGATACCGCCGAGGATCACCGTCGGCCAGTGATAGAGCGCGGCATTGCCGAGCTCGGGCAGGAACCCGCTGCTGATCTGCTCCAGGCCGCGCGGCATCGGTGCAATGGATTGGCCTTCGAGCACGTACTGGGTGGCGCCGCGGAACACCAGCATGCCGCCGAGGGTCACGATGAACGACGGGATACCGACGTAGGCGATCCAGAAGCCCTGCCAGGCACCGATGAGCGCGCCCATGGCGATGCACAGCACGGTGGCCAGCAGCCACGGCATGTCGCTGCGCACCATCAGCACGCCGGCCATCGCACCGGTGAACGCCGCGACCGAGCCCACCGACAGGTCGATGTGCCCGTTGATGATGACGATGACCATCCCGATCGCGAGGACGAGGATGTAGCCGTTCTGCTGGATGATGTTGGTGACGTTGAGCGGTTTGAGCACGATGCCGTTGGTCCAGATCTCGAACAGCAACAGGATCGCGAGAAGCGCCACCACCATCCCGGATTGGCGCACGTGCGCCATCAGGAATCGGGTCACCGCATTGCCGCCACCTCCGGGCGGTGGGACGTCCGGCCGCAACGGTGCGGGTTGTTTCGCGGTGATGGTCACGCTGAGCCTTTCATCATGTGGTGCATCAAGATTTCCTGGGTTGCGTCGGCGCGCGGCACCTCACCGGTCACCCGGCCCTGGCTGAGGGTGTAGATCCGGTCGCACAGGCCCAGGAGTTCGGGCAGTTCCGAGGAGATGATCAGGACGGCCTTGCCGCGCGCGGCGAGTTCGTTGATCAGCACGTAGATCTCGTGTTTGGCCCCGACGTCGATACCGCGGGTCGGCTCGTCGAGGATCAGCACATCGGGGTCGGTGAACAGCCACTTGCTGAGCACCACCTTCTGTTGATTGCCGCCGGAGAGCTTGCCGGTGGCGGTCTGTACCGACCCGGCCTTGATGCGCATCGAAGTCCGGAACTGTTCGCCGACACGCGTTTCCTCGTGATGGTCGATGACGGACCGTCGGCTGACCTTGCCGAGTGAGGCCAGGCTGATGCTGGTGGCGATGCTGTCCATGAGGTTCAGCCCGAGTGTCTTTCGGTCCTCGGTGGCGTAGGCGATGCCGTTGTCGATGGCGCGTGGCACGGTGCTGGTGTCGATCTCGCGGTCGCCCTTGAAGACCTTGCCGCTCTCGTATCTCCCGTAGGATCGTCCGAACACACTCATCGCGAGTTCGGTGCGACCCGCGCCCATCAGGCCGGCGATACCGACGATCTCGCCTGCCCGCACATCGAGCGTGACATCGTCGACGACCTTGCGCTGCTGGTCGATCGGATGCCGCACGGTCCAATTGGCCACCGAGAACACCACATCGCCGATTCCGCCGGTTTCGCGCGCCGGGAACCGGTCGGTCAGGTCACGGCCCACCATCGCCCGCACGATCGCATCCTCGGTGAGCGTCTCGTCGACGGGCACGGTGCCGATGGTGCGACCGTCGCGCAGCGTCGTCACGCTGTCGGCCACCTGCAGCACCTCGTTGAGCTTGTGCGAGATGATGATCGAGGTGATGCCGTGCTCGCGGAGCCCGACGATCAACTCCAGCAGGTGCCGGCTGTCCGAATCGTTAAGTGCCGCCGTCGGTTCGTCGAGGATGAGCAGCCGGACGTCCTTGGACAGTGCCTTGGCGATCTCGACGAGTTGCTGCTTGCCGACGCCGATGTCGGAGACCCGGGTCTGCGGGCTCTCCTGCAGACCGACCCGGTCCATCAGCACCTGCGCCTGCTCCATGGTCTTGTGCCAGCTGAGCACGCCGCGGCGAGCAATCTCGTTGCCCAGGAACATGTTCTCGGCGATGGACAGATACGGCACCAAGGCCAGTTCCTGGTGGATGATGGCGATTCCGCAGCGCTCACTGGATCGGATGTCGCGGAACGCACAGGGCGCACCGTCGAACAGGATCTCCCCGCCATAGCTGCCGTGCGGGTAGACCCCGCTGAGCACCTTCATCAGGGTGGACTTGCCTGCGCCGTTCTCGCCGCAGATCGCGTGGATGGTTCCGGCCGCGACCGTCAGATCGACCTCGGAAAGTGCCTTCACGCCGGGGAATTCCTTGCTGATCCCCCGCATCTCCAGCAGTGGCGTACCGGTCACTGCAACTGATCCGGGGTGTAGAAGCCCGAGTCGATCAGCACCTGCTGGTAGTTGGTCTTGTCGACGCTGACCGGCTCCAGCAGGTAGGCCGGCACCACCTTGTCACCGTTGTCGTAGGTCTCGGTGTCGTTGACCTCCGGGGTGCCGCCGGTCAGCACCGCGTCGGAAACTCCGACGGCCGCCTCGGCGAGCTTGCGGGTGTCCTTGAAGACGGTCTGGGTCTGCTCGCCGGCGATGATCGACTGCACGGAGGCCACTTCGGCGTCCTGGCCGGTGACGATGGGCAACGGCTTGGCCGCGTTGCCGTAACCGGCGCTCTTGAGCGCCGAGATCACGCCGCGCGAGATGCCGTCATAGGGCGACAGGACGGCGTCAAGCCGAGCGGTGGTGTACGCCTGGCTGAGCAGATTGTCGGTGCGCGACTGCGCCAGTCCACCGTCCCAGCGCAGGGTTGCCACCTGATCGAAGGTGGTCTGGCCGCTGGGGACGACCAGCTTGCCGCTGTCCAGATAGGGCGTCAGCACGCTCATCGCGCCGTCGTAGAAGAAGGTCGCATTGTTGTCATCGGGCGAACCGGCGAAGATCTCGATGTTGAACGGACCGGCCCCACCGGCGACGCCGAGCTTGTCGACGATGTACTGCGCCTGCAGCACACCGACTTCGAAGTTGTCGAAGGTCGCGTAGTAGTCGACGTTGGGGGTGCCCTTGATCAGGCGGTCGTAACTGATCACGGGGATGTCGGCATCTGCGGCGCGCTGCAGGATGTTGGTCAGCGACGAGCCGTCGATCGGCGCGACCACCAGAAGCTGGACACCCTTGGTGATCATGTTCTCGATCTGGGAGACCTGGTTCTGGACCACATCGTCGCCGTACTGCAGATCGGTCTGGTAACCCAGTGCCTGGAACTGGTCGACCATGTTCTGGCCGTCGCCGACCCAGCGTTCGGAGGATTTGGTGGGCATGGCGATGCCGATGGTGCCCTTCTCCTGCTCACCGCCACTCGCGGTGTCCGTGGACCGCCCGCAACCCACCAGGGCGAGGGCGGCGGCCATCATCAGCGCGATCCACCAGGACAGCTTTCGCATCGATTCCTCCTTGACCATTGACTTCCGATGCGGGTCGAACCGCATTCGTCATGCGCCACATCCGACGGCCCGGGTGCACTCCGCCGAGCTACGAATGTGAACGTTAACAACCAAGGTAAGAGTATGTGAGCCACTTCACTGGTTGTCAATGGCCGCGCGACCGATCACAGGAAGTCAGCAGTACAGCGCGTTATCGACGGGCCTCGCGGCCATGCCGATCACCAACCCAAGCACACCGCAGCCACCGGTCGATGTGAGCTTTAACATCGACCGGCGCAAGGCATGGCGCACCGGCTCAGCCGTCGACCGTCAGACCGACCTTCTGGAATTCCTTGAGATCGCAGTAGCCGGCCTTGGCCATCGAGCGGCGCAATCCCCCGACCAGATTCAGCGAGCCGAACGGATCGTCGGAGGGTCCGCTGAGCACCTGCGACAGCGCCGGGCGGTCGCCCAGGCCGACCTGCAGCAGGGCACCGCGCGGCAGCGACGGGCGGTCGCCCAGGCCGACCTGCAGCAGGGCACCGCGCGGCAGCGACGGGTGCGCGGCCGCCGACGGCCAGAACCAGCCGCCTCCTTGGGCCTCGTCGGCAACCGCCAGAGGGGTGCCGAGCACGACGGCGTCGGCGCCGCAGGCGATGGCCTTGGCCAGGTCACCGGAGGTGTGGATGTCACCGTCGGCCAGCACGTGCACGTAGCGCCCGCCGGTCTCGTCGAGGTATTCGCGTCGGGCCGCGGCGGCGTCGGCGATGGCGGTGGCCATCGGGACGCTGATACCGAGCACCTCATCGGAGGTCGTCACCCCGGAGGTGGAGCCGTAACCGACGATGACGCCGGCCGCACCGGTGCGCATCAGGTGCAGCGCGGTGCGGTGATCGAGCACACCGCCGGCGACCACCGGCACGTCGAGCTCGGAGATGAACGTCTTCAGGTTGAGCGGTTCCCCGTCATTGGCGACGCGCTCGGCGGAGATGATGGTGCCCTGGATGACCAGCAGGTCGATCCCCGCGGTCACCAGCGCCGGCGTCAGCGCCGCGGCGTTCTGCGGGCTGACCCGCACCGCGGTCGTCACGCCCGCCTCACGGATGCGCGCGACCGCGGCACCGAGCAGCTCGGGATCCAGCGGCGCGGCATGCAGTTGCTGCAGCAACCGGATGGCGGCCGACTCGTCCTCGGAGTTCTTGGCCACGTCGATGACCTGGGCCACCTTGTCCTCGACATCGGCGTGCCTGCCGATCAGACCCTCACCGTTGAGCACGCCGAGGCCGCCGAGGCGGCCCATCTCGATGGCGAACTCGACCGACACCAGCGCATCGGTGGGGTGTGCCACCACCGGGATCTCGAACCGGTAGGCATCGAGCTGCCAGGCGGTCGACACGTCCTTGGACGAGCGGGTGCGCCGGGACGGGACGATGTTGATGTCGTCGAGCTCGTAGGTGCGGCGGGCGGTTCTGCCCATGCCGATCTCAACCATGTCACGCATGTAAGGGCCCCTCAGTTCTTGGCGAAATCGACGTTCTGGCGAGATCTAGTCGCATGTGCGCGCCGAAATGTTCATTTCGGCGATCAGCGCGCGTAGTAGTTCGGCGCTTCGACGGTCATGGTGATGTCGTGCGGGTGGCTTTCCTTCAGGCCGGCCGCGGTGATCTGCACGAACTGCGCCTGCTGCAGATGCTCGATGGTGTCGGATCCGGTGTAGCCCATGGCCGCCCGCAATCCACCGGTCAGCTGATGGATGACGGTGCCCAGCGGCCCGCGGAACGGCACGCGGCCCTCGATGCCCTCGGGCACCAGCTTGTCCTCGGAGAGCACATCGTCCTGGAAGTAACGGTCCTTGGAGAAGGACTTGGCCGCACCCCGGCCCTGCATGGCACCCAGCGATCCCATCCCGCGGTAGCTCTTGAACTGCTTGCCGTTGACGAAGATCAGCTCACCGGGTGATTCGGCGGTACCGGCCAGCAACGAGCCGAGCATCGCCGTCGAGGCGCCGGCGGCCAGCGCCTTGGCGATATCGCCCGAGTACTGCAGGCCGCCGTCCGCGATGACCGGCACACCCTTGCGTGAGCAGGCCGCCACCGCTTCCAGGATCGCGGTGATCTGCGGGGCGCCCACACCGGCCACCACGCGCGTGGTGCAGATGGAGCCGGGGCCCACGCCGACCTTGACGGCATCGGCGCCGGCATCGCACAGCGCGGCGGCCGCGGCGCGGGTGGCGACATTGCCGCCGACGACGTCGACCGTCTCACCCACGGTGGCCTTGAGGCGGCTGACCATGTCGAGCACCAGGCGGTTGTGCGCGTGCGCGGTGTCGACGATCAGCACGTCGACCCCGGCATCGACCAAGGTCATGGCGCGGGTCCAGGCGTCGTCGCCGATACCGACGGCGGCGCCGACCAGCAGCCGGCCGTCGCTGTCCTTGGTGGACAGCGGGAACTGCTCGGTCTTGACGAAGTCCTTGACGGTGATCAGCCCGGTCAGCTTGCCGTTGCCGTCCACGATCGGCAGCTTCTCGATCTTGTGGCGACGCAGCAGCCCCAGTGCGGCCTCGGCCGACACCCCGGCCTGGGCGGTGATCAGCGGCGCCTTGGTCATCACCTCGGAAACGGGCTTGGACTGGTCGACCTCGAAGCGCATATCGCGGTTGGTGATGATCCCGACGAGTGCGCCCTCGCCATCGACGACGGGCAGGCCCGAGATGCGGAACCGCGCGCACATGGCGTCGACCTCGGCCAGCGTGTTGTCCGGTGAGCAGGTCACCGGATCGGTCACCATGCCGGCCTCGGAACGCTTGACCGTCTCGACCTGGCCGGCCTGTTCGGCGATCGACAGGTTGCGGTGCAGCACACCCATGCCGCCGGCGCGGGCCATGGCGATGGCCATCCGGGATTCGGTGACGGTGTCCATCGCCGAGCTGACCAGCGGCACCCGCAGCCGGATGCGCTTGGTGAGCTGGCTGGAGGTGTCGACATTGGCCGGCACCACGTCCGACGCGGCCGGCAGCAGCAGCACATCGTCGAAGGTCAGGCCCAGCATCGCGATCTTGGTCGGATCGTCGCCGCCGGTGGGCACCGGTAGGGCGAGCGGGACGCTGCTTTCAGCGATCGACATGGGTGGAGCCTCCACTAGCAAAAAGTCGTGAATCCAAGACCTCATCCTATCGGCACTGACCTGGACGCTCGCCGCCACGCTGCGGGTGCGCGGCCCGCGTCGACGCCGTCGCGGCGCGCCGCGCAACCGGTGGCGTGAAGCCAGCATGGCTGCGTAGGCTAGATCCGTGCGTGATGACCTCCCGCCGGGCCTGCCGCCTGACCCGTTCGCCGATGACCCGTCCGATCCCTCGGCGGCTCTCGATGCGATTGAGCCCGGTCTGCCACTCGATCCGCAGGAGCGCAGCGCCGTCGAGGCGGACCTGGCCGATCTGGCGGTGTACGAGGCACTGTTGGCGCACCGAGGTATTCGTGGCCTCGTCGTCTGCTGCGACGAATGCCAGCAGGACCACTACCACGACTGGGACATGCTGCGCGCCAACCTGCTGCAGCTGCTCGTCGACGGCACCGTCCGCCCGCACGAGCCGGCCTACGATCCCGAGCCCGACGCCTACGTCACCTGGGATTACTGCCGCGGCTATGCCGATGCGTCGCTCAACGAGGCGACCTCGGAACCCGACGGCTACCGCTGAGTTCGGACTATTCCTCGTCGCCGGCGGCCGCGGGCACCGTGGTGGTCGTGACGACCGTCGGCGCCGCCTCCTCGACAGCTGATTCCGGCGATCCCGTCGGCTCGATCACCGGTTCGGTCGCCACCGGCGCCTGAGTCTGCACCGGCTCCTCCTCGGCGACCGGTTCCTCGACCACGCTCGGCGCCACCGTCGTGGTGGTCGTCGTCGGCGCCGCAGTGGTCGTCGCAGCGGTGGTGGTGGGTGCCGTGGTCGTGGGTGCCGCGGTCGTGGTCGGCACCGTGCTGGTGGCCGACGTGGGCGGCGGCGTCGAGGCGGATGTCGGCGCCGCGGAACTGGTGGGCGCCGCGCTCGTGGGTTGCGTACTCGTCGGCTCCGCGCTGGTGGAGCTCTGCGGACCGGTCGAGGTCGGCGCCGTCGGTGACGTCTCGGTCGGCGAGGTCGACGGTGAGGTTTCCGTGGAGGTCGGCGCGCCGGAGGTCGCGGACACCTCGGGACCGGGTGTCGTGGTGACCGTGACGCTCTCCTCGATCACCGGGATCGGCAGCAGCGTCAGCGGCGAGGGCGGAAGCACCGGCAGCGGCTCGCCCACGGGCGGCAGGGTCGCGGTGGCATCCTGCTCGACGACCTTGTAGGTCAACGCATTCCACTGTTCGATCAGGTCTTGCTTCTGTTCCACGGGGCCGACGCTCTGCACCGTCGCCGACAGCGCGGCGAGCTTGTCCTGGGCCTGATCCCACTGCCCCTGCTCGACGAGCTGCTGCACCTGCGCGAGCTCGGTCTGGGCGGCGAGCACCACGGCGTCATCGCGAGTGGCGCGCTCTTCACCGAAGATCATCGTGCGGATTCCGTACAGACCATCGCCCGGGCCGGCCGCGAAGACGGCGGTGCCGAAGCCGCCGAGGCACAGCACCGCGGCGGCGGCAGAACCCACCACCGCCAGACCCATCCGGTTGCGTCGACCGGGTCGGTTGGTGGCATCGACCAGCGCGGCCGTGGCCTGCGACGGTGTGACGACATGATCCATCGGGACCTGTCGGACGTCATCGCGCCAGCCGGACAGCAGCGCGGCGAGCTCGGCATCACCGCGGTCGGTGGAGTACACCGGCTGCTCACCGGCCAGCGCATCCAGGAACCGGTCGGCCCGGTTGATGTCATTGAGGGAGGGGTCACCGCCGTTGGCGGTCCAGCGACCGAAATCAGGCATATTGTTCCCCTCCTCCCGTGATCTCCGATTTGAGTTTGGCCAGGGCGCGGTGCTGGGCGACCCGCACTGCCCCCGGTGTGGAACCGACCGCTTCGGCGGTCTCTTCGGCGCTCATCCCGACCACCACGCGCAGGATCAGGATCTCGCGCTGTTTGTCCGGCAGGATCGCCAGCAGCTTCTCCATCCGCGCCGAGGCATCGGCGTCGATGGCCAGCTGTTCCGGGCCGGCCTCGCCGGACAACCGCTCGGGCACGTTGTCGGTGGGCTCGGCGCGGTTGCGTGCCGAGGCCCGGTGGGCATCGGCGAGCTTGTGCGCAGCAATGCCGTACACAAAGGCCAGGAACGGTCGCCCCTGATCTCTGTAACGCGGCAACGCCGTGATGGCGGCCAAGCACACCTCCTGCGCAATGTCGTCTGCGGACAGACCACTCCGTTCAGCTGACCCGATCCGGGCCCGGCAATACCGGACGATGATCGGGCGGATGGTCTCCAAGACCACCCGAAGAGCGTCCCTGTCCCCCGCCACAGCCTCAGCGACGACAGCATCGAGACGTTCTCCCGAAATGGTCATCGTGGGTGATCTCTCCAGCGTTACGGATGGGACGCAGCCGGGCGGGTGCGCCAAACAAACATTAACGATCGCAACAGGGTGAAACGCTTCAGCGACGCGACCACACGCCGCCTCTGCGTCGCACTGTATCGGCGGCTTCGTCGCGAGCGGCCCTGACGGCAGCGCCCGGATGTGCCGCGCTGCCGATGTCGGCGAGCAGGCAGGCCAGCGCCCAATGCAGCGGGACCAGCCCTGACTCTGCGGTGGCGGTGAAGGCGGCGTCGGCGACCCGGCGCGACCGGTCCAGGTCACCGGCACAGCACAGCGCCGCGGCCAAGACCACCTGTGATTTGGCACAGTGCCGCACCGACCCGAGCGTGTCGGCCGACGCGACGGCGCGCTCGGCGTGTGTCAGCGCCGCCGCACCGTCGCCTCCCGCCATGGCCAGTTCGGCCGATACCCAGTGCAGGCGGACGGCCCCGCGGCCGGTGTCGGAGACGTCCGCCGCGACGGACAGCAGCCGCGCCGACATGGCCAGCCTGCCGACGCCCAGGGCATCGGCGGCCAGCCCGACGAGCGCGTCGGCGCGCGCGTGCGGATCGGTGCCCGCCTCGGCGAGTGCCCGACCGTCCCAGCCCGCCGCGGCGCGGTGGCCGCCGAGTTGGCGCAGGAACGAGGCGCGGGTGCTGTGGGCCAGCGAGACGAGCGGGCCGCTGGATCGGTCCCGGGTCATCACGTCGAGCTCGGACAGCGCCACCGCGTAGTGGCCCTGCCCGCCGGCGGCCACGGCGCGCAGCCACCGATCGCGTGGGTCGACCACCGTCGGCAACGGCCAGACCTGCGGGTTGGCGCCGAACGCCGCCGCGGTCAGGGTGGCCGTCGGGTCGGTGGTCGATTGGTCCATCGCCCTGCGACGCTATCAACGCGGGGCAATGTCGCAGAAAACGTGACCAATTCGACCATGGTTAACAATTGATGGTCATCACGTTACGGGCAGGTCAACCGGCCGCGCTTCGCAAAATGGATCGAACCTGTGCGAACAGGGGAAACGCCGCGCCGGGCGACGCACGACCCAACGTGGAAGCACTGCGGGGATTGCCCGCAGGTGAACATGATGAACGTGAAGTAAATTCGTGGCCTGCTGCGATGCCATTTCGCGCCGATCTCGACTATTGACGATTTTTCGGTAGCGCTTCTACCTTGTGTGCACGAGTAGTCATCGGCGACACGGCTCGGTTCAGTTCCGCGACTCACGCACTCACGCGATTCGCGAAATGAGTGTGAAGAGAGGGGTTTTCAAATGCCACAGCCGCAGCAACTGCCCGGACCCAACGCCGATATCTGGGATTGGCAAATGCAGGGACATTGCCGGGGTGTCGATTCCTCGGTGTTCTTCCACCCCGACGGTGAGCGTGGCCGCGCCCGTGCCCAGCGCGAGATGCGCGCCAAGGAACTGTGCCGGGTCTGCCCGGTGATCGCCCAGTGCCGGTCCCATGCGCTGGCCGTCGGCGAACCCTATGGCATCTGGGGCGGGCTGTCCGAGTCCGAACGCGAACTGCTGCTCAAGCGCGGGATGCGGCGCAGCGCCTAGCTTTGCCCGGCCGGATCTACCTGATTTCAGCCTCGTGGCGGCCCGGCCCACCAAACTGAAGCCACGCACGTCTCGGCGGGCCGATCACCTACCTGAGTTCAGCCTCGTAGCGACCCGACCCACCAAACTGAAGCCACGCACATCTCGGCGGGCCGATCACCTACCTGAGTTCAGCCTCGTAGCGGCCCGGCCCACCAAACTGAAGCCACGCACATCTCGGCGGGCCGATCACCTAGCCAGCTTCAGCCTCGTGGCGGCCCGGCCCACGATCCTGAAGCCACGCACATGGGGGCGCCCGAACCGTCAGCCCAGCCGGATATCGGGCACCCGCTCGCGCACCCCGTCGATGGTGGCGCCCAGCGTCGTCGACAACTGCCAGGCGACCTCGCGCACCCGCGCGCCGATCAGATCCTCGCGCTCGGGGGTCATCCTCACTTCCGGCACCGACGCGCCGATGGCACCGACCACGCGCTGGGTGTGATCGAAAACCGGTGCGGCGACGGCACTTATCCCCATCGTGCGTTGTCCGCGCGACCGCGCGTAGCCGCGTGACCGGGCCGCGCGGAGCTCCCGTTCCACCTCGACGGCATCGACGGTCGTGCGCGAGGTCAGTGAGTCGATCTCGGCGGCCAACTGGGCCGGCCATTCCGCCTCGGGCAGCGCGCACAGGATCGCCTTGCCCGGCCCGCCGTAGACCAGCCTGATGGGCACCCCGATGTCGGTGTAGGTGCGGCGCAGTTCCTGGTGACTCTCGACCTGGGCGGCGACGATGCGCTGACCCGTCGCCAACAACTCGTGCAGACCAATCGTCTCGTCGAACTCGTCGCGCAGATCGGTCATGAATGGCAGCGCCGCCTCGCGCAGACTGCGTGGCATCGCACCGGAATTGGCCAGTTGCAACAACAGTGGGCCCAATCCGTACCGCTTGGTGCCGGTCTGGCGGACCAGGTGGTTGTCCTGCATGGCGGCCAGCAACCGGTGCACGGTGCTGGTCGACAGCCCGGTCGTCCGGGACAGCTCGCTGATGCCCAACTCGGGTTTGCGCCCGTCGAAACAGCGCAGGATCGCCACCGCACGGTCGATCGACTGCACGCCATTGCGCCGCGGCGACTCGCCGGACTCCGAAGCCTTCTCCACCCCGTCCACGCCTGTCATCTTCTCCCCTCACTTGGCCGAATCGGCAGTGGGTCGGGCACGCGTCGAGTGACGCGCATTGCACCACGGTCTTGACGTGATGCCGCTCACTGCCTAACCTTTCCGTATCGCGTGAAGCATATCCCACAATGCGGAAAAGCACGAACCATCGGAAGGAACACATGCGATCCCTCACCGGTTTCCGGGTCCTCGATCTGACGAGGTTTCTCTCGGGCCCCTATTGCACGATGGTGCTGGCCGAACTCGGCGCAGACGTCATCAAGATCGAACAGCCCGGCACGGGTGACGACTCCCGTCGGATGGCCCCCAAGATCCACGGCGAGAGCTACCCGTTCGCGATGCCGAATCGCAGCAAGCGTTCGGTGGCGCTGGATCTGAAGTCACCGCGCGGCAAGGAACTGTTCCTCGAAATGGTCGCCGGGGCGGACCTGGTCGTCGAGAACTTCCGCCCGGGCGTCACCAAGCGACTCGGCATCGACTACGACTCCGTGCGCGCCATCCGCCAGGACATCCTGTACTGCTCCATCAGCGGGTTCGGCCAGACCGGGCCGTACCGCGACCGGCCCGGATTCGACATCATGGCCCAGGGCCTGGGCGGCTTCCTGCGAATGACCGGCCAGCCCGACGGCAAGCCCACCAAGGTCGGCATCGCCATCAACGACATCGCCGCCGGGGCGACGGCCATCTACTCGATCCTGGCCGCCGAACTGCACCGCCGCCAGACCGGCGACGGCCAGTACATCGACATCAGCCTGCTCGACGCCGGATTGGCCTGGACCGTCTGGGAATCCGGCGCCTACTTCGGCAGCGGCGAGCAGCCGGCACAGACCGGGACGCGGCACCGGCGGTCGACTCCGTATCAGGCCTACCGGACCGCTGATGGCTACGTCACGATCGGCGCGAACACCGAACGGTTGTGGCTGCGCCTGATCAACGATGTCCTCAAACGCCCCGATTGGGCCGACGATGCGCGCTTCATCGACTTGGATGCACGTATGGCCCACATCGACGAACTCGAGATCGAGATCGAGGCCATCACCACCACGCTGCCCACCAACGACTGGGTGGATCGTCTCGACGTCGCCGGTGTTCCCGGTGGCCCCGTGCTGACTTATCAAGAGACACTTGATGATCCGCACGTCCGGGCACGCGGCATGATCGCCGAGGTTCAGCACCCCATCATCGGCCCGATGAAGACCATCGCCCCGCCGACCCGGTTCTCCGATCTCGAGTTCGACGTGCGCTCCCCGGCGCCGTGGCTCGGTCAGCACACCGCGTCGGTACTCGCCGAGCTCGGTGTCGACGCCGACGAGATCGACCGCCTGTTCACCGAAGGAATCCTTTTCGACGCGCACGCCGAACTCCAGGAAGGACACAAATGAGCGACCACATTCTCCTCGAGCGCGATGAGGCGATCGCGACGGTCAGCCTCAACAAGCCCGACACCCACAATGCGATCAGCCTGCAGATGTACCGCCGGCTGCCGGAGGTCTTCGCCGAGCTGGACTCCGATCCCGCGGTGAAGGTGGTCGTCCTGCGTGGGGCGGGCACCAAGAGCTTCGCCTCCGGTGCCGATATCAGCGAGTTCGAAGAGGTGCGCGGCAACGCCACCGCGGCCAAGGCCTACAACGAGGACGTCGCCGCCGCCGAACACGCCCTGGAGGGATTCTCCAAACCGCTCATCGCGATGGTGCACGGATACTGCATCGGCGGAGGCTGCGGTCTGGCGCTGGCATGCGATATCCGCTTCGCCGACGAGCGGTCGCGGTTCGGGATCACGCCGGCCAAGCTCGGCCTGGTCTACAGCCTGGAGTCGACCAAGCGCCTGATCGACACCGTCGGTCCGTCGCGCGCCAAGTGGATCCTGTTCTCCGGGCAGCATGTTCATGCCGAGGATGCGCTGCGCCTGGGCATGATCGACGAACTGATCCCCGGTGACGACCTGGAGAAGCACACCTACGAGTTCGCCCGGCTGGTCACCACGCGGGCGCAGTTCAGCGTCCGGTCCTCCAAGCGGATCGTCAACCTGGCGCTCGGCGGGCAGACCACCGACGACGAAGTCACCATCGACATCCGCAACTCCTCCTTCGACACCGACGACTACGCCGAGGGCGTGCGGTCGTTCCTGGAGAAGCGTCCGCCGAGGTTCACCTGGTCATGACAACCATCGATCCCGGACGCAGACTGACCGATCCCGTCGAGGCAGCCCAGTACGCCGCCTCGGTCGCCGAGCCGGCCTTCGAGCGCTACTTCCTGATCCCCTTTCTCGGGCTGTCCATCGACTACCTCGACGAGGACAAGTCGTGCACGGTCCGCCTGCCGTTCGCCGCACATCTCTGCAACGCCGGCGGCGGCATCCATGGCGGGATCCTCACCACCGTGCTCGACATCTCGATGGGCCACGCCTGCAACAGGTATCTGTCGGCCGGCGCCACCATCGAGATGTCGATGCGCTTCATGCGGCCCGTGCGCACCGACAGTGTGTGCACCGGACGCATCGTGCACGGCGGCCGCCGGGTCGTCCAACTCGAATCCAAGCTGTACGACGATTCCGGACGCCTGGCCGCGCTGGCCACCGGCTCCTGGTTCCGTCACGACGCATCCTGAAACCCCCTGCATTACATCAGCTCTCGCAGACTCAACGAGGAGAACACCATGCGACTGAGAATCGCTCTGGCCGCGGTCGCGTCCGCCGTCGCGCTCGTGGTGCCGGCCTGTGGCGGTGGCGCCACCAACACCGGTTCCGCCGAGGACTATCCGTCCGAGACACTGGACTGGACCATCGCGTTCGGCCCCGGCGGCGGTAACGACCTGATGGCGCGCAAGCTCGTCCAGATCATCCAGGAAGGCGGCATGTACCCCGCCGACATCGCGGTCGAGAACCGTGAAGGCGGCAGCGGGGCCACCGGCTGGGGCTACCTGCTGTCACAGAGGGGCAATCCCTACAACGTGTCGACCACGTCCGGATCGTTCCTGACCACCCCGCTGCAGGCCGATCCGGGCTGGACCTACGCCAGCTTCACCCACGTCGGACTGCTGGCCACCGATGACGCCCTGCTGTTGGTCAACGGCGGCAGCGGCATCGAAACCTACGAGGACTGGGTGTCCTTCGCCAAGAACAAGGGCACCGTCGTGGTCGGCGGAATCGGCACCGTCAACGTCGATTTCATCCTCAGCTCGCTGATCGCCGAGCACGCCGGGTATGAGCTCGAATACGTACCCTACAACGAGGAGGGCCAGGTTCAGACCTCGCTGCTCTCGGGTGCCATCGACGCCATGATCTCCAACCCGGGCTCCATTTTGGGTCAGGTCGAGTCCGGCGACATGCAACCGGTGCTGTTCACCGGTAACGAGCGGCTGCCCGCGCTGCCGGATGTGCCCACCGGCGCCGAGAAGGGTATGGAGGATCTGCCGTCCATGCCGCGTGGGCTGATCCTGCCGCCCGAGGTTCCCGATTACGCCAAGGACTGGTGGATCAACACCATGAAACAGGTTGTGGAAACCGAACAATGGCAGGCCTTCCTGGCCGACAACTACCTCACCGAGGACGTGAAGTGGGGCGAGGACTTCACCACGTACCTGGAGGAGACGACCGCGGAGTTCGAGCAGACGCTCAAGGAACAGGGGGCGCTGTGACCACCGCATCCCACGCGGCGACTCCCGAGCCGATGCCCATGGTCAACGTCGGCGCCGAGACCTCGGAGGCGCGGGCCAAGCGCGAGGTGAACTGGCCGAAACTGGCCTTCCTGGGCCTGATCCTGTTGGGCTTCGCCTTCTACACCGAGCAGGCGATGGGCATGGAGTGGCGGACCCAGGCCGGCCGGATCGGTCCCGGATTCTTCCCCCGCATCCTGGGCGCCACCGCGATGGTGGTCACCGTCATCGCCCTGATCAGCGAGTACCTGACCAGGTCCGAAGCCAAGACGCTCGATGCGGTCGAGTCCGCGGAGGAAGCCGCCGAGCCCGATCTCGGCCGGCATCCGCTGGCCCTGATCGCGTTCGTCATCGCCGCGGCCATTTTCGTCGGCCTGTTCGGTGTCCTCGGCGCGGCCCTGTCGGGAGTGCTGTTTCTGGCCGCGACGCTGTGGTTCCTCGATTCCGGGCATCGCATGCGCGCGCTCATCATCGCGGTGGCCGTCCCCGTGCTGCTGTATCTCGCCTTCGAGACCGGCCTCAATGTCGGCCTGCCGCAAGGCATCCTACCGAAGTTCTAGGAACTTGCCATGAGTCAATTGCTGGACGGGATCTATGCGATCCTGACGCTGCAGAACCTGCTTCTGCTGGCCGGTGGTGTCCTCATCGGCATGGTCGTCGGCGTCATCCCGGGTGTCGGCCCCTCGGCGGGCCTGGCGATCCTGTTGCCGGTCACCTTCTCGCTGGACCCGACCGGGGCGATCGTCATGCTGGCCGCGGTGTACTACGGCTCCATGTACGGCGGCACCATCACCTCGGTGCTGATCAACACACCCGGTGAATCCGCTACCGTGGCAAGTACGTTCGACGGTTACCCGTTGGCCAAGCAGGGCCGCGCCGGGCCCGCGCTGGTGATGGCGGCCGTCGCCTCCTTCGTCGCCGGCACCATCGGCGCGGTGCTGCTGTCCTTCGCCGCTCCGATCACCGCGGACTTCGCCAAGACCTTCGGACCGCCGGAGTACTTCCTGATCGTGATGGCCGGCCTGCTGACCGTCATCGTCATCCTGAAGGGCAACAAGCTGCTCGGTGCGCTGTCGGCGCTGATCGGCTTCGCCATCGGCACCGTGGGCATCGACATCGGTGGTGGCGAACAGCGCTACACCTTCGGCTCGGTCGACCTCATCAATGGCATCGACTTCATCCCGGTGGCCATCGGCCTGTTCGCCGTCGGCGAGGTGCTGCACACGCTGTGGCGAGGTGGCCACCTGGAACGGTTGGACTTCTTCGGCGTGTCGGCACGCAGCGGTGGATTCTGGCCCAACCGAAGGGATTTCCGCGAGTCCGCGGGTCCGGCACTGCGTGGGTCGTTCCTCGGGTTCGGTGTCGGCGTCACCCCCGGCGCCGGCGCGACGATCGCCTCGCTGATGGCCTACAACGTCGAGAAGGCGGTATCGCGCACACCGGAGAAATTCGGCAAGGGCGCCATGCCAGGCCTCGTCGGACCGGAGGCCGCCAACAATGCCGCATCCTCGGGTGCGATGGTCCCGCTGCTGACCCTCGGCATCCCCGGTGGCGGTGCCACGGCGGTACTGCTCGGCGGATTCCTGATGTGGGGCCTGCAACCCGGACCGCTGCTGATGACCCAGAACCCCGACTTCGCCTGGGGTCTGATCGCCAGCATGTTCCTCGGCAACATCATGCTGCTGCTGGTCAACGTGTTCTGTATCCCGGGCTTCGCGAGCATCGCCCGCGTCCCGTTCCGGGTGCTGGGCCCGATAGTCCTGGTCCTCTGTGTGCTGGGCACTTTCGCGGTCAACAAGAGCCTGCTCGACGTGCAGATCATGCTGGTGTGCGGTGTTCTCGGCTTCTTCATGCGGGTCTACGGACTGTCCCCGGCCGCGCTGGTGATCGCCCTGGTGCTCGGCCCGCTGGCCGAGGAGTCACTGCGCCAGACCATGGTCATCTCCGGCGGCAGCCTCGATGTGTTCCTCCAGCGCGGCACCTCGCTCGGAATCCTGGTGTTCATCGTGTTCCTGTTCATGCTCCCTTTCGTCAAGGAACCGCTTCGCAGGGCGAGTGAGCGTGTACTGCTGACGTTCTCGCCCAAGAAGAGAGACCGGGTCTGATGAACCTCGGTTCCCTGCTGATCACCGCCGTTGCCGCGGTGCTCGGCGCGGCGATCGCCACGCTGCTGCATCTGCCGGCGGCACCGTTGCTCGGTGCGATGGTCGGCGTGGCGATCGTCAACATGACATCCGTGACCGCGTTCGACTTCCCCTCCTGGACGAAGTGGATCGTCTACGTGCTGATCGGCTGGCTGCTCGGAGTGGGTGTCACCACGGACACCCTGAGCCAGTTGCGCAGCGCGGTGGTCCCGATCGTGGTGATCGTGCTGGCGTTCCTGGTGTTCGGGCTCGTCGCGGCGTGGTTGTTGTGGAAGTTCACCTCGTTCGATTCCCTGACCGCGCTGCTGGCCACCGCACCCGGTGGCATCGCACAGATGGGAGCCCTGTCGGCGACAGCCGGCGCAAACGTACCGATCGTGCTGACCGTGCATGTACTGCGCATCACCTCGGTGATCGTGCTGATGACGGTCGGCCTGAAACTGATGGGAGGACGGGCATGAGACCGCTCGCCGACTTACGGGTGGTGGATCTGAGCCGCGCGCTGGCCGGCCCCTACGCGACGATGATGCTCGCCGACGCCGGCGCCGATGTGGTGAAGGTCGAACCGCCCGGCGGTGACGACAGCCGCGGCTGGTTGCCCTACGTCGAGCGTGACGGGAACCGCGAGTCCGCGTATTTCATGAGCGCCAACCGCAACAAGCGGTCGGTGGTGCTGGACCTCAAGACCGCCGAGGGCGCCGAACGGCTGCGCTGGCTGGCCGCCCACGCCGATGTGCTGGTGGAGAACTACCGGCCCGGTGTGCTGGACCGGCTGGGACTGGGCCTGGACACCCTGCGTGAGCTCAATCCGCGGCTGATCACCCTGTCCATCACCGGGTTCGGCAGCGGCGGACCCGACGGCAACCGGCCCGGATTCGACCAGATCGTGCAGGCCGAGGGCGGCCTGATGACCCTGACCGGGCATCCCGGCAGCCCGCCACAACGCGTCGGCCTGCCGATCGCCGACATCCTGGCCGGCATGTTCGGCGCGTTCGGTGTGATGACCGCACTGCGGGCGCGCGAGCACACCGGTACCGGGCAGCACATCGACACCTCGCTGCTGGCCGCGGTTGTCGGGGTCCACGTCTTCCACGGGGTGGGCTGGCTGGCCGCCGGCGTCGAACCGGTGATGACGGGCAACCGACATCCCTCCATCGCGCCGTACGGCGTATTCGGTTGCGGTGATGCCGATATCGTCATCGCGGTCGGCTCGGAGTCGCTGTGGCGGCGGTTCGCCCCCATCGTCGGGCTGGATCCCGACCGGCCCGACATCGCCACCAACATCGACCGGGTGGGCCGGGCGGAGATGCTGCAGAAGGAGATCGACGACCTGCTGGCCGACCGCACGGCCGACGAGGTGCTGGCCGCCCTGGATGCCGCCGGTGTGCCCGCCGGCCGGATCCGCACCATCCCGGAGGTCTACGACTGGCAGCATGTCCGCGACAACATGGTGTTGACCCTGCCCCACCCGACCCTGGGCGACCTGGACGTGCCGGCCTCGCCGGTCAACCTGTCGGCACATCGCGATCCACGCCGTGAGGCGCCACCGGCACTGGGCGCACACCAGGACGAGGTCTTCGCCGAATACGCACGAGCACAGGGGTTCTGATGACAGAGAATCGCATCGCGGTCATCGGCGGCGGTATCGTCGGCGTGGCCATCGCCCGGGAGATACTCACCCGGCATCCCGACGCCGACGTGACGCTCTTCGAGAAGGAGGACCGGCTCGCCGCGCACCAGACCGGCCGCAACAGCGGGGTCGTGCACGCCGGCCTGTATTACCAACCGGGTTCCATCAAGGCGCTGCTGTGTCGTCGCGGCGTCGGTCTGCTCGAAGAGTTCTGTGCCGAACGCTCCATCACCCGGATCGCCTGCGGCAAGGTGCTGGTGGCCCTCGACGAGGTGGAACGGGCCAGGCTGCGCGATATCGAGGAGCGCGCACTGGCCAACGGCGTCCCGGGTATCCGCACCATCGGACCCGAAGAACTGCGCGAGCTGGAACCCCACGTGCGTGGTGTCGCCGCGCTGCACTCGCCGTCCACGTCCATCGTCGACTTCGCCGCCGTCACCCAGGCGCTCGCGGTGGACGCCACAGCCGCAGGGGCAAAGGTGCTGCTGGGCCACGAGGTCATCGGCCTGCGCACGGCCGGCACCGAGGTGGTGGTCACCACCCGCACCGCCGCGGGCACCGACGAGGCCGTGTTCGACCGGGTGGTGGCCTGCGGCGGACTGCAGAGCGACCGGCTGGCCGAGATGGCCGGGGACGGGCCGGATCCGGTGATCATGCCGTTCCGCGGGGAGTACTACGCCATCAAGCCGCAGCGCAGGCATCTGGTGAACGGGCTGGTGTATCCGGTCCCCGATCCGCGTTACCCGTTCCTGGGCGTGCATGTCACGCCGCGTGTGGACGGTGAGGTCCTGGTCGGGCCCAATGCGGTGCTGGCCCTTGCCCGGGAGGGCTACACCTGGGGCAAGGTATCGGTGCCGGATCTGGCCGGCGTTGCGCGCACCCCGGCGTTCTGGCGCTTCGCCCGCCAACACTGGCGCACCGGGTTCCGCGAAATGTACGGCTCGCTGAGCAAGCACCGGTTCGTCGAGGCCGCACGCGCCTACGTGCCCGAACTGCAGGACGACGATGTCATCGCGGGCCCGTCCGGGATCCGGGCGCAGGCGTTGGACGCCGACGGCGGGCTGGTCGACGACTTCCGGATCAGCTTCCGCGACCGGGTCGTCGTGTTGCGCAACGCCCCCTCGCCCGCCGCGACGTCGGCACTGGCCATCGCCGAACACGTCGTGGCCACCATCGACGAGGCCGAGGTGGGTCTGTGACATCCGTTCTGACACAGGGTTTGTGGGGTGTACTCGCGACACCGTTCGACGACGACCTGGCGGTCGATCACGCATCGCTGCGCAACGAAGTGGCCGAGTTCGGCGCCGACGGCTGCCTCGGGCTGGTGGCGCTCGGGGTGTTCGGTGAGGCCGCATCGCTGAGCGCCGACGAGGCCGATGCGGTGGCCGCCACGGTATCGTCGAGCACCGAACTGCCCTACGTACTCGGACTTTCCGAACGATCACCGGATGCGGTGACGGCGCAGGCGCAACGACTGTTGGCGGCGGTCACCCGTCCGCCGGTCGCGCTGATGGCCCAGATCTGCGCACCGGATCCGGCTGTCGCGGTGCAGTCCCTGCGCCGGCTGCACGACGCGACCGGTATCGGCATCCTGATCCAGGACTATCCGGTGGCCTCGGGGGTCTCGGTGTCCGACGAACAGGTGGTCGCGCTGGTGCGGGCCTGCCCGTTCGCGGTCGGGGTGAAATCCGAGACACCGCCGACATCGGCGGCCATCGCCCATGTGGCGCCGCGCGTCGACGTCCCGGTGTTCGGTGGGCTGGGCGGGGTGGGTCTGCTCGACGAGCTGGCCGCCGGATCGGCCGGAGCGATGACCGGTTTCAGCCATCCCGCGGTGCTGGCGCAGGTGCTCAAGGCCTGGGCCGACGGCGGATTCGAGGCCGCACGCGCGGTGTTCGCGCCGTGGTTGCCGCTGGCCAACTTCGAGGGTCAGCTCAAGGTGGGGCTGGCGATCCGCAAGGAGGTGCTGCGCCGGCGCGGCGTGATCGCCTCGGCCCGAGTGCGTCAGCCCGCCCGCACACTGCCCGCCGAGTTGGTCCCGATGCTCGATCGACACCTCGCCGGCCTGCCCGTTCCGGCAGGGCGATAACCAAAGGACTCTCAATGGATCTCGGTATCACCGGGCGAACCGCCCTGGTGCTCGGCGCCGGTGGTGGCCTCGGCTCGGCCATCGCGGCCCGGCTCGCGCAGGAGGGTGCCAATGTCGCGGTGGCCGGCCGCTCGGAAGAGGGTCTGGCCGCGACGGTGGCGGCGGTGGAGGCGGCCGGTGCCAAGGCCCTGCCCGTGGTGTGGGACCTGGCCGACCTGGACCGGGTGGACGCCGCGGTGTCCGCGGTGGAGCAGGCACTCGGTCCGGTGGACATCCTGGTCAACAACACCGGGGGCCCGCCGCCGACCTCGGTGGCCGGCCAGGACACCGCAACCTGGCGCAGCAGCTTCGAACAGATGGTCCTGTCGGTCATCTCGTTGACCGACCGCGTCATACCCACCATGCGGGAACGTCATTGGGGACGGGTCCTGACATCGACATCCTCGGGTGCGCTGACTCCCATCCCGAATCTCGGGCTGTCCAACACGCTGCGGGCCAGCCTGCACTCCTGGTCCAAGACGCTGGCCGACGAGGTCGGCCGTGACGGCATCACCAGCAACGTGATCGTGCCGGGCCGGATCGCGACCGATCGCACCCGCTTCCTCGACGAGAAGCGGGCCGGCCGGGAGAACCGCAGCGTGCAGGATGTCGCCCGCGACAGCGCGGCCACGATGGCGCTCGGTCGCTACGGCACGCCCGACGAGTACGCCGACGTCGCAGCGTTCCTGTGCAGCGAGCGCGCCTCCTACATCACCGGATCGGTCATCCGCGTCGACGGCGGCCTGATCCGCAGCATCGTCTGATTCCAGAAAGGATTTCCCATGCGTCTTCGTACCGTCCAGGTCAGTGAGGAACAACTGGCCTGCATCGCCCTGCCCGACGGCCGTCTGGTCCGTGTCGACCAGGTGTTGCCGAGTGCGCCGAGCGACCTGCTGGCGTTGCTGCGCACCGATCGGCTCGGTGATCTGGCCGCGGCAGTGGCCGCCGGCGTGGACGACAGCCAGTGTGTCTACCCCGACGCCAAAGTGCTTGCGCCCTGGCGCAGTCCGCGCAAGATCCTGGGCATCGGGCTGAACTACGGTGAGCACGCCGGTGATCTGGGTGAGCAGGCTCCGCGCACCTCGCCGGCGTCGTTCATCAAGGGTGACCACACAATCGTCGGCCCCGGGGAGCCCATCGTCGTGCCCCCGAAGATCGGCAAGGTCACCGCCGAGGCCGAGGTCGGTCTGGTGATCGGGCGGACCTGCTATCAGGTGGGCGTCGAGGAGGCGATGTCCTATGTCGCCGGCATCGTGCCCGTGCTGGACCAGACGGCCGAGGCCGTGCTGCTGGAGAATCCGCGGTATCTGACCCGGGTGAAGAACTACCCGACGTTCTTCTCGTTCGGCCCCGACCTCATCACCATGGACGAGGTGGCCGAGAACGGGCCGCTGGCCGAACTGCGGGTGGCCACCATCCACAACGGCGCGGTGCACCGCAAGGACACCGTCGCGGGTATGACGTTCTCCCCCGCCGAGCTGCTCAGCTTCCACAGCCAGGTGATGCCGTTCTACCCGGGCGACATCCTGTCCACCGGGACACCGGGCGCGGTCGGGATCGAACCCGGTGATGTGGTGCGCTGCGAGCTCGGCGACGGCTTCGCCGACCTGCAGAACCCGGTGCGCTAGCTTTTCCTGCGGCGAAACTCGCGTACCCGGGGTTGCCGCGGACTCGCAGACCCCCATTGCGCGTGTCTCGGCGACGTGCCTGGGTGTAGTACACCCTGCCACCGCCGGGCGCGCGGGCATACGTTGCGGGTATGCATCTGATCACGAAAACCCTTGTCCTGGTGGGAATGGTCGTCACGCTGTTCGCGAGCACGGGTCCGGTGACCGCCGCCGCGTCCGACAACGCCCAGATCATCCGCGACGGGTTCGCCCGCGGTGTCGGCGGACCCGACAGTTTCTACGGACTGCTCGCCGAGCACGTGCACTGGACAGTGGCGCGCGCGCAGGGGCCGTCCACCTACACCAGCCGCCAGGAGTTCCTGGACCGTGGCGCCAAGCCGATCCTGGACCGGCTGACCGGGCCCATCCAGGCGCAGGTGAACGACCTGATCGTCGACGGCGATCAGGTCGTCGCGCTGTGGCGGGGCACCGCGACGGCGCTCGACGGGCTGCCCTACGTCAACGAGTACGCGTGGTCGATGACGATGCGTGGTGGCGAGATCACCCGGGTGGTCGCCTATCTGGACCTCGTCGCCCTCGATGAGCTGATCCGCCGGGTGTCGCTGTAACCCCGGCGCGTGGCCGGCCGATAAAGCACGCATGATCGTTCGCAGCCTGCCACTGGTCGCCGCACTGACCATCGCGGCCGCCGCACCGGCACACGCGGCACCCCTGCCCGCGTTCTGCGGGCACGGCGATATCTGCCAGACCCGGCTGACCTCGGTGACCGCCGACGTCGTCGACGGGACCATCACCGGCACGCCGGTCGGCGGCGGCCCCGCGCTCACCTTGGCCGGCCAGCAGGACGCCTACCTCAAGTCGACAGGGTTCACCGAGGCACCCGAGGCCGTGCGCACCTGGGACACCACGATCGATCAGGTCCGTCCGCTCGACGTCTCGCCGTCCGATCCCAACTGGTACGGCAACGCGAAGGCCAAGGTGTTCCTGCCCCGGACGCTCAATGGCCTGGCGACACAGTTCCCGCCGGACACGCTGGTGGTGAGCTTCACCGCCGCCGACGGCGACGGGCCCTACCGGTTGCTGTCGATCCAACCGGCGGCCGCGTTCTAACGTGGAGCGGTGACTGCACTCATCGACTCCGCGATGGCGAAGCTGCTGCAGACGCGAAGCGCCGTGCGCGCACCGATCTGGTTGTACCGCCGTCGGCTGGGTTTCCTGCTCGGGTCACGCATGCTCATGCTCGAACACACCGGTCGCACATCCGGGCTGCCGCGGTACGTCTGCCTGGAGGTCGTCGACCGACCGGCCCGCGACATCTTGGTGATCGCCAGCGGATTCGGTACGTCGTCGCAGTGGTATCGCAACCTCGAACAGCAGCCCCGCTGCCGGGTGAGCATCGGCGCCCGGCATTCGGTGCCGGCCACCGCGCGGATCATGCCGTCCGAGGAAGCCGATCAGACACTGCAGCGCTACCAACGCGCGCACCCTCGCGCCTGGCGCCGGCTGCGCGGCGCCATCGAGCGGGCGACGAACCGCCCTGTCGACGGTCTGCCCATGGTGGCACTCACGCTGCACCGCTGACCAGACACAAAACTGCCCCAAATCCGAAGATTTGGGGCAGTTTTGTGTCTGCTCGGCAGAGGTCAGTGAGCGTGGCCGTGATGGCCGTGCCCGTGATCCTCTTCCTCGGCCGGCTTGTCGACGACAGCGGTCTCGGTGGTGAGGATCATCCGCGCGACCGACGCCGCGTTGAGCACCGCGGAGCGGGTCACCTTGGCCGGGTCGACGATGCCCTCGGCGAGCAGGTCGCCGTAGGTCAGCGTCGCGGCGTTGAAGCCCTGCCCGACAGGCAGTTCGGCGACCTTGTTCACCACGACCGAGCCGTCGAGCCCGGCGTTGGTGGCGATCCAGTACAGCGGGGCCGACAGCGCCGAGGCGAAGACCTCGAGGCCGATCAGCTCATCGCCGGTCAGCGAACCGCGCAGCTCCTCCAGCGCGGCACGGGCCTGCACCAGCGCCGAACCGCCGCCGGTGACGATGCCCTCCTCCACGGCCGCCTTGGCCGCAGCGACGGCGTCCTCGACGGCTTCCTTGCGCTTCTTCAGGTCGGTCTCGGTGGCCGCGCCGACCTTGATGACCGCGACACCGCCGGACAGCTTGGCGAGGCGCTCTTCGAGCTTCTCGCGGTCCCAGTCCGAATCGGTGGCCTCGATCTCGGCACGCAGCTGCGCCTTGCGTCCCTCGATGGCGTCCTCGGTGCCCGCACCGTCGACGATCACGGTGCTGTCCTTGGTCACCACGACCCGACGCGCCGAACCCAGCACGTCCAGGCCGACCTCGCGCAACGCCAGGCCGACGTCCGGGTTGATGACCTGGGCGGCGGTGACGATGCCGAGGTCCTCCAGGAAGGCCTTGCGGCGGTCGCCGAAGAACGGCGCCTTGACGGCGACGGCCTTGAGCGTCTTGCGGATGGAGTTGACGACCAGCGTCGACAGCGCCTCACCCTCGACGTCCTCGGCGATGATCAGCAGCGGCTTACCGGCCTCGGCCACCTTCTCCAACAGCGGCAACAGGTCGGGCAGCGAGCTGATCTTGTCGCGGTGCAGCAGCACCAACGCGTCCTCGAGCACCGCTTCCTGGGCGTCGAAATCGTTGATGAAGTACGCCGAGATGAAGCCCTTGTCGAAGCCCACACCCTCGGTGACCTCGAGCAGCGTCTCCAGGGTGGAGGACTCCTCGACGGTCACCACGCCGTCGGCGCCGACGGTGGTCATGGCCTGGCCGACGAGCTCGCCGACCAGCTCGTCGCGCGAGGAGACGGTGGCGACCTGCGCGATGGCGCCCGAGTCGCTGACCGGCTTGGCCGCGGACAGCAGCGCCTCGGACACCGCGTCGGCGGCCTTGCTGATACCCGAGCCCAGGGCGATCGGGTTGGCACCGGCGGCCACGTTGCGCAGGCCGGCCTTCACGATCGCCTGGGCCAGCACGGTCGCGGTGGTGGTGCCGTCACCGGCGACGTCGTTGGTCTTGGTGGCCACCGACTTGACCAGCTGGGCGCCCAGGTTCTCGAACGGGTCTTCCAGGTCGATCTCGCGGGCGATGGTGACACCGTCGTTGGTCACGACCGGTCCGCCGAACGCCTTGGCCAGCACCACGTGGCGGCCGCGCGGGCCGAGGGTGACGCGGACGGCATCGGCGAGCTTGTCCACACCGGCCTCCATGGCGCGGCGCGCAGTTTCATTGAATTCGATCTGCTTGCTCATAAATGTCCTTTGCTGTGCCGGGGGCAATGCATACCGCCCCGGACGTCACCCATTGCGGGGACTTCCGGGGCGGTACACGACAGGCTTACTTGTTGACGACAGCCAGCACGTCACGCGCGGAGAGGATCAGGTACTCCTCGCCGCCGTACTTGATCTCGGTGCCGCCGTACTTGCTGTAGATGACGGTGTCACCCTCGGCAACGTCCAGGGGGATGCGCTTCTCGCCGTCCTCGTCCCAGCGGCCGGGGCCAACTGCGACGACGGTGCCTTCCTGCGGCTTCTCCTTGGCGGTGTCCGGGATGACCAGACCGGAAGCGGTCGTGGTCTCGGCCTCGTTGGCCTGAACGAGGATCTTGTCCTCGAGTGGCTTGATGTTGACTGCCACGATTGGAGCCCTCCACTAGTTGGGTAGATCAGGGGCTTGTTCCCCAGATTCAATTACCAGGTGTTCGGCATGCGTCCGAGCCCAACCACCGTCGTCGCGGGTGCCGGCGCCGGGTTTGGCCGCGTGCCACCTAGCACTCTATACACGCGAGTGCTAGCACTCAAGGATGGGTTGTGCAGGGGCTATGCCGTCGCGGTCCCGGTGGCCGCACAGAGCACCAGCCCGTATGCCACCGCGAAGCGGTGACCCAGCTCGCCGGCCACATTGCCGCGGCCCACGGTGACGTCATGACCCAGCCGCTCGGCCAGTGCCCGCACCAGTTCGTCATCGCCGGCTCCCCCGCCGACCAGCAGCACCGCGGCCACCCCGGTGCTCACCTGATCCACGCCTCGGGTCACGTTGGCGCCGATCACCAACCGCTTGGCGGCCAACCGCCAGCTTCTCCACTCGGCACCTGAGAGCGCCGAGGTGAACGGCAGCAGCCCGCTCGGTGCCGAGGTCAGCAACCAGCCCGTGCAGCGGCCGTCGATCGGGGTGTCCAGGAAGCGTCGCCGGCCGTGCTCGTCCTCGACGAGTTGCACCGTCACCGCCGTGACGGCCTCCGCACGCTTGGCGTATTCGGCCGCGCTGATCGAAATGTCGAGCGCCGCCGCCGTGGCCGTCGTCAACAGCTGTCCCGCCCCGGGCAGCACCACCCGCTCGGCATCGGCCACCACGTCCACGGTGCCGCCGCCGACGTCGACGACCACCACATCGGGCGGCAGGCCCGGTGTGGTCAGCGCACCCGCGCGCGCCGCGGCGGCCTCGGAGTCTATCCGGGTGACCGGTACCCCCAGGGCTTCGGCGAGCGCGTCGGTGTCCGCAGGCGCCGGGCCGTCACCGTCCATCGTGGCCATCACCAGGTTGTCGACGGCCACCGAGCCGCGTCGCGAGTTGGCCTGCGCGGCAATATCGGCCAGATACACCACATGCGCCGGCCCGGCCGGCAGCTCGGGTGCGGCAGCCGGTTCGGCGACACCGCCGGCATCGTGCAGCGTCACCACCGCACACACGCTGTCGAAGAGTTGGTCGGCGACGACGCGGGCGTCGGCGCGTTCGTCATCGCCGAGGGCGAAGATGTCGGCCAGCCAGAACGGATCGGTCAGCCGCTGTAGCGGCGACATCCCCTCGCGCACCTCGACGGCGACCAGTTCGGCCGCAAGCACCCGTTCGACGTCGACGTCGTCGACGACCGGCAGCGCGGTCGTCAACCGGTTGGAGATCAGCACGGCCTCGTCATTGGCGGTCAGCACCGCCACGACGTTGCATCCGGTCGCCACCGCGGTGTTCACCAGCTCGGCGACCTGCGCGTAGCCGTATTCGGCTCGGACACAGGCGATCACGGGCGAGCCCGAGGGAGACTCATCGAGCCGCTCGACGGGAACCGGAGCCCCCACACCGGCCGCGTCCCCGGCGGTGGTGGCCGCCGACCGGGTGATGATGGACAGCCGTCCGGTGCGCTGGGCCTGCAGCTGCACCCGTTCGACGGTCGAATGCACGGGCGGGGTCGGCGCGAATGCCGCGTGCTCGACGGCCAGACCGTGCGCGTCGGCCAGCCGCCGGACCAACTGCGCGGCACCCTGCACGGCCCGCAGCGATCCCTTGCCGCCGCGGGTGGGGGTGCGCCCGCTCGCCACCACGTCGAGGTCCCGGCACAGCACCACCTCGGTGGTCGCGTTGCCGATGTCGACACCGGCCCACACGGTCATCGCAGCAGGCCGCGCCGCCGATAGACGACCGCAGCCTCGCGCACCAGCGCGGCACAGGTCGGAGCGGCCTGCGCGTCGAGCCGTTCCGCGAGCTGCTCCAGCTCCTCGAACGACGACCGGCCGGGCCGCAGCGCCTCATAGGAGGCGAGCATGTCCTCGGCGCTGAGCGCGGTCAGCTCGGCGGCACGGCGCAGGTTCAGCCCCAACTGCAGCGATCCGCTGCGCTCGGCGTTGTGTGCCTGGTGCAGCAACGTCTCGCGGCTGATCCGGATATCGTCGAGCACCAGTTCGCCATTGCAGGCGGCCTCGACGGTGACATCGTCGATGCTGCGTCCGGAATGCGACAGTGCGGTCATCGCTTGAACTCCATATCGATGTTGCGGCGGCGCTCGCCACCGTCGAGGGTCAGGCTCTCGGCCCGCTCGATGGCGACCATCGACACCACCTTGGTGTGATAGCGCGCCGTGATCGCCTCGTCGGTGTAGGCGTTGCGCATCGGCGACGGCGTCGCGCCCTTGGCGTGCCGGCCGGCGTTGATCCCGATGATCCGGTACATCTCCGGCGTGATCAGCGGGGCCACGCTGAGCAGTTCCAGATTGGCCAGCGGCGGCAGATCACGACGGTGAATCAGGGTGGTGCCCTTGGCCTGTAGCCCCACCCCGATACCCGATCCGGACAGGCCGGCCGCCGACTTGCCGATCATCCCCAGATCGATGCTGTCGGCGATGCGGACCACCCGGGGCACGCACTTCTCCTCCTCGATCCCGGCCAGGATCTGCTCGAGCGCGTCATAGATCGTCATCCCCGACAGCGTGCGGAACAGCTTGGTGCCGAACGCCGGTGACACCCCGACCACGACCTCGCGTGGGTCGGTGCCGAAGTCGGCCGCCCCGATCACGCGCAGGCGTTCCGGCTCGGCGAACGTCGCCTGCTCACGGACCAGGTCGGTCACCGACCTGGCCTGGCGCACCGCGTCGATCTGGGCCTGCCGCTCGGCGGTCGGCCGGTATCCCGTGCCCGGGCCGCGGTAGTCGTTCGGATCCTCCAGTGCCGAGAGCACATTCATCTGCTCGTCGAAGATCGCGGCGGTCTGCAGATAGTCGCCGTTGACACGGGCCCGGGCCATGCCCAGCACCCGGTCGGCCAGATCGGTGAACCCCGTCTCGGCCAGCGCGGTGACGATGTCGAGCACCGTCAGCCCGGACTGGTCGATCATCCGGGCGGCGCTGAGCACCTTGACACCGTCGGTCTGCGGAAGGTTCTTCGATCCCCCTGCCGCGACAACGGCTTCCACGTGGTCGTCGTCGAAGTCGGCCAGGCCGAGATATTCGAACACCGCCCGGGTGGCCTCGGCGGCCTGGCGGCGCATGGCCTCCAGCGTGGTCGGGTCACACGAGCGCAGTCCCCCGTCCACACCCCAGTCACGCTGCATCACCAGGTAGTCGTCCAAGTCGTCGGCGTTGAAGTTGGACGGCCCGAACATGTTGTCGTAGGACACGATCGAGCCGAACCCGGAGAAGATGAAGTCCGACCCCGACAGCAGCGTGGGCAGCGTTCGACTGGTCCGGCGCATGGTCGACTCGCTCATCAGCGAGTCGTTGCCGCTGCAGGATTCCAGGCCGCGCAACATCACCATCAGGTTCTCGGCGTGCAGTTCCTTCACACCGCCGGGCACCGAGGCGGTGATCGCCGCGCCGTCGACACCGCCGTTCTGCACGCCCTGGGCCCCGATGCCCTTGGCCAGTGCCACGCAGCGGGCCTCCAGATAGTTCATCGACTTGCCCTCGGCCGCGCCCATCAACACCTCGGAGCCCGCGCCGCTGGACAACCGCATCTTGATACCGCGCGAGGCGTACGAGGATGTCAGGAACGCCTTGGACCACGGGGTGTCGTCACCGTCGGTGAACACCTGCTCGGTGCCGTACACCGACACCGTCTCGGCGTACGAGACCAGCCCGCGCACACCGAGTTCCAGCTCGCGGGCCTCCTCGACCGAGCACTGGGTCAGCGCGCCCGGGGCGGGCACCTGCGAGCCGATCAGCAGTCCGACGGCCACCGCGGGCGCATCGTCGAGCACCGGGACGGTGGCCTCCAACTCGCGGAAGCCGTACGCCACCGCCGTCGCGGCATCGGCGGCGATGAGCAGTGGGTCGTCGAGGCGGTTGGTGACGTGCGCCTGATTCGCCGGTGTGCGCCGCGCCCGCATCTTCATCATCGCCATCTGGATCTCGACCGGATGCAGGCCGGCCACCACCCGGGCCATCTTGGCCGGGGTCAGCCCGGAGCACACCGTGAGTACCTCGGCGCGCGGCACGCCGGAGTCGACGATGAGGCGGGCCAGCTCGACCTCGCTCATCGCCATCGACACGGGTGCCTGGGCATGGTCGACGGCATAGCGCACGACGAACTCGTCGATGGCGTCGAAGTCCGCCGCCGGTGTGGAGTCCATCTCGAGCACGGTGCCGTCCTCACCCACCACCCAGGACGGCTCCGGGTCGTGCGGGGACAGGTGCGAGATCATGCCCAGCTCGGGATCGGGTTCGGCGAACCCGTCGAGGTTGACGCGTTGCTCGTCGAGTAGGCGGATGCGTCCGAGCCGGTGGTCCGGCTCGGGTTCGGGGCTGTTCACGGCTGGCCTCTCTCGTCGCGGGTGGGTACAGCATCGGCCAGCCGCGCGGGACGGACAACGGGACGGGCCGAGGTTCCAACAACCTGTGTGAGAAGAACACACTGCGAATCCACCGGTGTGACCGGATTACAACAAGGTGTTGGAAAGTGACGCAGACCTCTGGCAGACGTCCCGCCCGGGTCGCACACTTTCCCCGGACTCGAAGCCGAAAACGAACCCCGGCTCCGTGCGCAGAGGAGGTTCATCCATGTCCGAAGTCAGTACCGGCGACAAAACCAGCGGCACAACGCGACCGGGGACCCGCGCCCATTTGCGGGGCAACCTCGGTGTGCCCGCCATCGTCCTGATGGTGGTGGCCGCGGCGGCACCGCTGTCCACCGTCGGCGGCAACGTGCCCATCGCCATGGCGCTCGGCGACTCCACCGGCATCCCGGTGGCGTTCCTCGTCGCCGGTGTGATCTTTTTGCTGTTCGCCGCCAGTTTCGTGGCGATGTCGAAGTACGTCAGTGACACCGGCGCCTTCTACGCCTACATCCAGAAGGGCCTCGGCAAGGCCGCCGGAACCGGCGCCGCGGTGCTGGCACTGCCCGCCTACATGGCCACCCTGCTGGCGGTGGCGGCCTACGACGGCGTGATCCTGGCCGGCCTGCTGGAGATCATCGGCGCCCCGGCGGTGCCGTGGTGGGTGCTGACCGGGCTGGTGCTGGCGATCATCGCGTTCCTCGGCTACCGCGATATCGAACTGAGCGCCAAGGTGCTGGGAATCTTCCTGGTCTCGGAGGTCGCCATCCTGGTCGTGCTGGACTTCGTCATCGTCATCCAGGGCGGCGACAAGGGCATCACCGGTGACTCCTTCACCCCCTCCGGCATCTCCGGCGCGTTCGGCATCGCGCTGCTGTACGCGCTGTGGGGGTTCGTCGGCGTCGAGGCGACCGCCGTGTTCCGCGACGAGGCCCGCGATCCCGACCGCACCGTTCCGCGCGCCACCTACTGGGCCGTCGGCATCGTGGCCAGCTTCTACGCCTTCTCCAGCTGGGCGCTGGTCGAGGGCAACGGCGGAAACGACGCCGTCCAGGTCGCCAAGGACGACCCGGACAACTTCATGGTCAACACCGCCGAGAAGTACCTCGGCATGCTGGGCAAGGACCTCACCACGCTGTTCTGGTTCGTCAGCGTGTTCGCCTGCGCGCTGGCCTTCCACAACATCTGCGCGCGTTACGCATTCGTGCTGGGCCGCGACAACGTGCTGCCCCGCAAGCTCGGCGAGGTGCACCCCAGGCTCGGGTCACCGGCGAACGCCTCGATCGTCATCACCGTGCTGTCCTTCGTCATCATGGGCGCGTTCGTGGTGATCGGACTGGACCCGGTGCTGCAGATCTTCGGCCCGCTCGGCGGGCTGGGCATCTGGGGTCTGTCGATCCTGTGGCTGTTGACGACGATCTCGGTCGGGCTGTTCTTCAAGCGGCGCGGCGGTCCGACGAACATCATCGTGTTGGCCGCGGTGGCGACGATCGCCCTGGCCGCGGCGGTGGCACTGATCATCGCCAACCTGACCCTGGTGGTCGGTGGTTCGACGACGCTGGCGATCATCTTCGGCATCGCGCCGGTGGTGTTCCTGGCCATCGGTGCCGCCCTGAGCGGACGGGCACCCGACGACCTGTCGGTCCCGAAGTCCTGATCGCCAGGAGCGCCCTCGGCACATCGCGGGTCGCTGATACCGTCGGAACCCGGCGGTCTCAGCGACCCGTCGAGTTCGAGAGGAAACGGGCATGTCCGAGGGTGCGCCGCTGACCGTGGCGACGGCCTTGACGGTCCCGCCGATGGATCAGGGCTCGGTGATCGCCGGGCATCGCGGTCTGACCCGCGAGGTGCGCTGGGTCGACATCATGCACGCGCCCGCCGAAGACTTCGTGCGGCCCGGTGACTTCGTCCTGACCACCGGTACCGACATCCGGCAGCCCGGCGTCCGCGAGTTCCTCACCTTCCTGATGTCCTCGCCGGCTGCGGGGGTGGCGCTGGGCGGGCCACCGGATATCGACACCCGCGAGTTGTTGGCGACGCTGGTGCCGCTGGCCGATCGGCACGAGATCCCGCTGGTGATGCTGCCGTGGGAGGTTCCGTTCGCCGATATCCAACGCCAGCTGCTGCCGTTGGTGAGCCCGTCGGCCGACGGCCGGCCGATCCAGATGGTCATCGGCCGCCGCGAAGACGACGACCCGCGCTGGGCCGAGCATGCGCACACCTTCGCCGACGCGCTGGACCGGCTGGCGCGCGCCGCGGGCGTCACCACCAAGACCTCGGTCACCGACGATCTGGTGATGAGCCACTTCGCCACCGCGCTGCCGGCAGCGGCGAGTTCGGAACTGGTGGAGTCGGCGTGGCAGTCCGGTGGACTGTCGGACAGTCTCGTCAGCTGGGTGCTGCTGCCGGCCGGGCACGGCCAACCCGTCACCGTCGCCGCGTCGTCGGTGCCCGACGGCCCCGTCGGTCCGCAGCAGTTCGCCGAGGTGCTGCGTCAGCATCCCCGCAGCATGGCCACCATCCTGGAAACACTGCAGCCGCTGGTGGATTACGACAAGACCCGTCGCGGTCAGCTGGTGCACACGCTGGAGATCCTGCTCAACGAGGCCACCAACATCAGTGCCGCCGCGCGGGCGCTGTACCTCAACCGGCATTCGCTGCTCTATCGGATCAAACTGATCGAGGACCTCACCGGGTTGTCGTTGAAGAACCCGGCCGACCGCTTCCAGCTGGAGGTCAGCGTGCGGGTGCACCAGATCAACCAGCCGCGGACCGGCTCATCCGAATGAGCGCGGATCGATCAACAGATGATCGGAGACGTCACCGATCATCTCCACATCGACCGTGCGCTCGGTGAAGTACCAGCCGTCGGCGTCGCGGGCGAAGGAGTCGGCGTAGCGGCCCACCACGATGGGCTGCAACGCCACGGTGTCGGTCTGCTGCACCACCACGAATGTGGAACGGGCGCGGGCGGTCTCACCCTGGACCTCGACGATCGGGTTGAGCACCAGATGCCGGGTGCGGGTCCGGTTGCCGTGCTCGGGGAACCGACGGGTGGTGGACGCGAACAGCGCGGCGATGGCCTGGGCGCCGGCGATTCCCATGAAGTTGCCGCGGCCCAGCAGCGCGCCGACGCCGTCGAAGTCCCCGGCATCGATCAGTTCGGCGTAGCGGTAGAGCAATTCGTGCACTTCGGTCCTGCTCATGCTCGCCTCTCCACTCGCTCCGGTCCTCGCTCGTGCCTCGCTGCGATCCTCACTCGTGGTCGGCTTCGGTCATGCCACCTGCCCCTGCACCACCGGCAGCCCCGGATTGCTGGCCGCATCGAGCCCCGACGGTGGCGCGCCCGCGTCGATCAGGTGCGCCGCGAACGAGGCGATCATGGCGCCGTTGTCGGTGCACAACCGCGGACGCGGCACCCGTAGGGTCAGACCGGCTGCCGCGCAACGCTGTTCGGCCAGCTCACGCACCCGCGAGTTGGCGGCGACGCCACCGGCGATCAGCAGGGTCGAGACGCCCAGTTCGGACGCGGCCCGCACGGACTTGGCGGTCAGCACATCGGCGACGGCCTCCTGGAAGCCGGCGGCGACATCGGCGCGCGATGCGGCGGGGTGGCGCTCCAGATGCCGGGCGACGGCGGTCTTGAGCCCGGAGAAGCTGAAGGCGTACGGGTCGTCGCGCGGCCCGGTCATCCCGCGCGGAAAGACGATGGCCTCACGGTCCCCGGTGCGGGCCAGGTCATCCAGTGGCTTGCCACCGGGGTACCCCAGTCCGAGCAGCCGGGCCACCTTGTCATAGGCCTCGCCCGCGGCATCGTCGACGGTGCTGCCGAGTTCGATGATGGGTTCGCCGAGCGAACGCACTTGCAAAAGTTCGGTATGCCCGCCCGACACCAGCAGTCCGACGCATTCGGGCAGCGGTCCGTGGTCATAGACGTCGGCGGCCAGGTGACCGCCGAGGTGGTTGACGGCGTAGAACGGCACCTCCCACGCGGCGGCGTAGGCCTTGGCGGCGGCGACACCGACCAGCAGCGCACCCGCCAGGCCGGGGCCGATGGTCGCGGCCACCACGTCTGGGCGGGCCACCCCGGCGGTGTCCAGCGCACGGCGCATGGTCGGACCCAGCGCCTCCAGGTGGGCGCGCGAGGCGATCTCGGGAACCACACCTCCGAAGCGGGCGTGTTCGTCGACGCTGGAGGCCACCTCGTCGGCCAGCAGCGTCACGGTTCCGTCCTGCAGTCGCGCGATGCCGACACCCGTTTCGTCGCAGGAGCTTTCGATAGCCAGGATGATCATGTCCGGTCTCGTTTCATGGTGTAGGCGTCGGCGCCGCTGACCTTGTAGTACCGCTTGCGCAGCCCCACCCGGACAAAGCCGGCACTCTCGTACAGCGCGATGGCCGCCTCGTTGTCGGTGCGCACCTCCAGGTAAACCTCGCCGCGCTGGGCGAAGTCGAGCAGGTTGTTCAGCAGCGCGCGCCCGATTCCGCGCCCCTGGCAGGCCGGGTCGACTCCGATGGTGTGGATCTCGTACTCATACGGTGGGATGCGGCCCAGCCGGGAGATGCCGGCATAGCCCACCAGCTTGTCGTCCTCGCGCGCGGCGATGTAGTGGTTGTGTTTGGCCGCCATCCCGTGCAGGAACGCCGCCGGCGGCCAAGGGTCGTCACCGGCGAACAGCTGGGCCTCCAATTCCGCACAGCGCACCGCGTCGGCCTTGGTCAACGCATCGAGCACGGTCATGCCAGCCCTCGTTCGACCAGCGATTTGGCGTCCGGGCGACGCAGGTACAGCGGGATCAGCGGGTCGGGCTCGGCCGTCCAATCCGCCACCACCGCAGCCAGTTCGGCGGCGGCCGGATACTCCGGACCGATGACCGGCAACCCGAACATCGCGGCATGCGACGGCGATCCCGCCACGGCGTCCACGCCCGCGATGTCGACATCGGCGGGTGCGCTGACCTCGGGGCCGGCGATCCGGACACCGTCTCGGTAGCGCGCCCAGTACACCTCGCGGCGGCGGGCATCGGTGACCACCAGCACTTCACCTCCGGTGGCCACACCGATGGCATCCAGCGTGCAGATGCCGAACACCGGGATGCCCAGTGCGTGTCCGTAGGCGGCCGCCGTCGCCATGCCCACCCGCAGGCCGGTGAACGGTCCCGGACCGCAACCCACCACGACGACATCCAGATCTGTCATCGACGTATCGCAATCAGACAGGGCGGCAACGACATTGGGGGTGAGCCGTTCGGCGTGCGCGCGGGCGTCGACGACCGTGCGCTCGGCCAGCGTGCTGACGCCGCCCCGGTCGACGGAGACGACTCCGGCGGTGACGGCCGGTGTCGCGGTGTCGATGGCCAATACGATCATGAAGTGCTCCATCGCCATGTCGCGGTGCGCATCTCGGAATCGGCGTCGCGATCCAGTTGGATGTCCAGGTGGTGGTCCGAGAGTCGCTCGGCCAGCCCCTCACCCCATTCGACCACCACCACGGCATCCTCCAGATCGGTGTCGAGGTCCAGCGAGTCCAGTTCGCCGAGCAGGTCGCCCCCGTGGTCGAGCAGCCGGTAGATGTCGACGTGCACCAGCGCCGGCGCCGTGTCCCGGCGGGCGGGATGCACCCTGGCCAACACGTAGGTGGGCGAGGTGACGGGGCCGTCGACATCCATTGCCTGCGCAATGCCCTTGGTCAGCATGGTCTTTCCGGCACCGAGCGGACCGGACAGGACCACCACGTCCCCGGCCCGCAGGTCGGCGCCCAGGCGCGCCCCGAGCGCGACGGTGTCCTCGGGAGTGCGCAGTTCGGCGGTGCCGCCGGCACGTTCAGCCATGACGGGTCCGTTCTCGCAACTTGCGGGTCAGTGCCACCAGTCTGGACGGCGTGGCGCGCTCGACCAGCCGCACCAGCGCATCGTCGATGATCTCGGGTTGCTCCAGTTGCACCAGATGACCGGCGCCGTGGGCGATCACCAGCTCGGACTTGGGCAGCTGCGCGGCCATCTCCTGCGAATACTCCAGTGGGGTCAGCAGATCCCGGTCACCGCAGGCAACCAGCGTCGGGACCTTGGCCAGGGTGGCCAGTCCCGCGGTTTCGTCGTGGACCTCCAGCGCGTGCAGGAATCCGACCAGGGTGTGTACCGAGGTGTCGTGCATCATGGATTCGCTGAAGGCGACCACACTGGGGCTGACGTCCTCGTCGCCGTAGGAGGCGGCGCGCAGGATCGGCCCGATGACCGACCGGACCACGCCGCGCCCGCGGTGCAGCAACCCGGGCGCGTAGCGCACCGCGAACCGGGCCGCCTCCAAGGCCGGGTTGCGCAGGATCTCACCCAACGGGGAACGTGAAACACCCTCGGCGGCGGAGGAGATCATCGCAGCGCCGACTATCCGGGTGGGATAGCGCTGCGGGTACTGCCGGGCATGCGACAGCACCGTCATACCGCCCATGGAATGCCCGACCAGCACGACCGGGCCCTTGGGCGCGAGCACCGCGAGAACGGATTCCAGGTCCTGACCCAACTGCGGCACGGTGAACGTGTCCGGTGCGGCGTCCCCGGACAGCCCGTGGCCGCGCTGGTCGTAGAACACCATCCGAACCTGATCGCCCCACTGCTGCGCCAGCCGGTCGCGCTGAAAGTGGAAGGCACCCATGCGCAGGCAGAATCCGTGGGAGAACACCACCGTCAACGGGGCGTCGGGCGGCCCGCATTCGCGCACCGCCAGCGGCACCCCGTCGTTCGCGGTGACCACCACGCTGCGGTCTTCGTGCACGAGCGCGAAATCCTCACCCGCGTAGGGGTCTTCGGAGCTGACCCGACGGGTCAAGGAACGGGCCACCGACACTCCGGCCACCGACCCGACCGCCGTCAGACCGGCCACTCCCGCCAGCCAACGGGCCACCGCCCAATCGTTTGCCGCCAACGGTGTCAGCCCATCTCGCCGCGATAGATCCGGGTGACCCGTCCGCGCGGGCTGGTGACCACCTCGTAGTTGATGGTGCCGAGCGCGTCGGCCCAGTCGGCGGTGGTGGGTTCGCCGTCGTCGCCGGGACCGAACAGCACCGCTTGATCGCCGACGCTCACATCGACCGGACCTGGGCCCAGATCCACCAGGATCTGGTCCATGCAGACCCGACCCACCTGGGGCCGGCGCCGTCCGTTGATGGACACCTCGAACCGCCCGCTCAGCGGCCGGAACACCCCGTCGGCGTACCCGATCGGCAGCAGCGCCAGAGTGGTGTCGCGGGGCGCCACCCAGGTGTGCCCATAGGACACGCCGGTGCCCGCCGCGATCGGACGCACCAGCGCGACAGGGCATTTCAGCGTCATCGCCGGTCGCAGCCCCATGGCGCCGCGGGCCGGGATCGGGGTTTGGCCGTAGATCGCGATCCCGGGACGGATCATGTCGTAGACCAGGTCAGGCCGGGTCATCGCGCCCGGCGAGCTGCACAGGTGGGCGATTTCGAAATGCACACCGGCGGCGTCGGCCTCGGCGCGCATGGCGTCGAACTTCTGGGCCTGCAGGTCGGTGGGTCCGGGATCATCCGGGTTGTCACTGTTGGCCAGGTGGCTCATGATGCCGCGGGTGCGCACGGTGCCCTCGGTCACCGCATGCGCCAGCGCGGTGAGGACCTTGGCCAGGTCGGCGGCGGCCACCCCGTTGCGCGCCATGCCGGTGTCGACCTTCAGGGTGGTCACCGCGGCCACGCCGGTGCGCCGCGCGGCATCCACCAGGTCGTCGAGCTGGGTCGGCGAGGACACCGCGATCTGCACGTCGGCGACCAGCGCCGGCGCGAAGTCGGTGCCCGGCGCGTGCAGCCACGCCAGGATGGGCGCGGTGATCCCGTCGGCGCGCAGGGCCAGCGCCTCGGCGACGGTGGCCACGCCGATCTCGGCGGCACCGGCCGCCAGCGCGGTCCGCGCGACCGGGGTGGCGCCGTGGCCGTATCCGTCGGCCTTGACCACGGCCATCACCGCGGCGGATCCGGCGTGCCCACGCAGCACGCGCACGTTGTGCGCGATGGCGTCGAGATCCACCTCAGCGGTGGGGCCGGTCGGGTCGGTGGCAGGCATCGACTCGATTTTGTCATGCCGTCGACCGGCTCCTCTGGCGACGAGCGCCCGATCAGTGCGCGAACGGCTGCACCGTGTCGAACTGGCCACCCGGTTTCAGCTGGTCGAGCTGCTTGAGGACGGTGATCGTGTCGTCCTTCAAGGCGCGGGCCAGATCCGCCGAGAAGCCCTCCCGGACCACCACGCGCAGCACCGTCACGTCCTCGGCGCCCTCGGGCATCGTGTAGGCAGGCACTTGCCAGCCGTAGGCGCGCAGCGCCTGGGAGACGTCGAATTCGGTGTAGCCGCGCTCGCCCTTCAGGCGGTAGCTGACCACCGGGATGGCCGAACCGTCGGTGATGAGCTCGAAGTGCTCACTGTCGCGCAGTTGGTCGCCCAACCACCGAGCGGTATCGGACAGGCAGTGCATGACCTGCGAGTATCCGGCCCGGCCCAGGCGCAGGAAGTTGTAGTACTGGCCCACCACCTGGTTGCCCGGCCGGGAGAAGTTCAGCGTGAAGGTCGGCATGTCGCCGCCGAGGTAGTTGACCCGGAATACCAGGTCCTCGGGCAGGTGTTCGGCGTTGCGCCACACCACGAAGCCGATGCCCGGGTAGGTGAGCCCGTATTTGTGGCCGCTGACGTTGATGGATACCACCCGCGGCAACCGGAAGTCCCAGATCAGGTCGGGGTGCAGGAACGGCACCACGAATCCGCCGCTGGCCGCGTCGACGTGCACCGGTACATCGACACCGCCGTCGGCCGCGAGCCCGTCCAGTGCGGCGCAGATCTCGGCGATCGGTTCCAACTCGCCGGTGTAGGTGGTGCCCAGGATGCCGACCACGCCGATGGTGTCCTCGTCGACGGCATCGATCACCTGCTCGGGGGTGATGACGTAGCGCCCCTGCGCCATCGGCAGATAGCGCGGCTCGACGTCGAAATAGCGGCAGAACTTCTCCCACACCACCTGGACGTTGGAACCCATCACCAAATTGGGGGTACGGCCCTTCCACTCCCCGACTCTGTCGCGCCACCGCCACTTCATGGCCAGCCCGGCCAGCATGACGGCCTCGCTGGACCCGACCGTCGACACCCCGATCGCCGTACTGGGATCGTCGTCGCGCAGGTCCTCGGCGTGGAACAGGTCGGCCACCATCGCCACGCAGCGCGCCTCGATGGCGGCGGTGGCCGGGTATTCGTCCTTGTCGATCATGTTCTTGTCGAAGGTTTCGGCCATCAGCTTCTCGGCCTCGGGGTCCATCCAGGTGGTCACGAAGGTCGCGAGGTTGAGCCGGGAGCTGCCGTCGAGCATGAGCTCGTCGTGGATGTAGCGGTAGGCGGCCTGCGGGTCCATCGACTCGCCGGGCAGCCGCAGCGCGGGGACGGGGTCCGTGGACAGCCGGCTCGTGTAGGCGGGCGCGATGTGCGGTCCGTGCGACTTGTGCTTACGGCTCATGTGGTGATCCCTTTCGGCTCAGCTCGGCGATGGCGGTGCGCAGGTGGGCGAGGATTCCTCCCGCCGACGTCGGGGCGGGGTGCGGGCCGGGATCGGCGGCGGCCAGGGCGGCGGCGCGGGCGTGCACGAACGCCGCCATCGCCGCGGCCTCGGCCGGCGGGCGACCGGCGGCCAGCAGCGATCCGATGATGCCCGACAGCAGATCGCCGGATCCGGCGGTCGCGGCCCAGGACTGGCCGGCGGGGTTCAGATACGTGGCGCCGCCCTGATCCCCCGTCGCTGCGCTCGCCCTTGGAGATGCGATCACGGTGACATTGCCCTTCAGCAACACCGTCGCACCGAGGGTTTCGGCCAGGGTACGGGCCGCCCTGACCCGGTCGGACCCGACCTCGGCACCGGCGAGCCGCTGGTACTCCCCCGCGTGCGGGGTCACGACAGTGGGTGCCGACCGCCCGGCCACCAGGTCGGGTTCGGCCGCCAGCAGCGTCAGGCCGTCGGCGTCGACAATCACCGGAACCTCGCTCGACAGCACGAATCGCAGTGCCGCCGCGGCGGTTTCGTCGGTGCCCAGGCCGGGACCGACGACCCAGGCCTGTACCCGTCCGGCCGATTCGACATCATCGGTGGCGACCACCTCCGGCCAGTGGTTGACGACATCGTGCTTGGCGGTGCCGGCGTAGCGCACCATGCCGGAGGTTGCCGCGACCGCGGCGCCGGTGCTCAGGATCGCCGCACCGGGATAGGTCGCCGAGCCTGCCAGGATGCCGGTGACGCCCTGGGTGTACTTGTCATCGTGTCGGCCCGGGATCGGCCAGCGCTGCGCGACATCACCGGACTCCAGCCCGCGGACGTCGGTGGCAGGCAGGTCCAGTCCGATGTCGACGAGTTCGACGCGACCGCAATCGGCCAGGGCGTGTACGGGTTTGAGCCCGCCGAAGGTGACGGTGAGGTCTGCCTGCACATGCGGGCCGTCGGCCACCCCGGTGTGCGGATCGATACCGCTGGGCAGGTCGACGGCGACGACCGGCGCGCGGTTGTCGGCGAAGACCGCCGCCGCGGGTGGGCGCAGCGGCCCTCGCCCGGAGATGCCGACGACGCCGTCGATGACCAGATCCGTTGCGGTCGGAATGGTCTGGACCAGTCGGCCACCGGACCTGCGGAAGGCCGCCAGACCCGCGGCATGGGTGCGGTCCGGATCGAGCAGGACCGCCGTGGCCTGCACGCCGCGGCGCCGCAGGAAGGTCGCCGCCCAGAGCGCGTCACCGCCGTTGTCCCCGGATCCGACCACCGCACACACCGCGCGGCCGTTCACCCCGCCGGTGCGGCGGCGCAGCTCGGTCGCGATCGCGGTGGCCAGCCCGTGGGCGGCGCGGCGCATCAGCACGCCGTCCGGCAGCGACGCCAGCAGCGGGGCCTCGGCGGCACGAATCGCGTCAGCGGTGTAGTAGTGCCGCATCAGCTCCCGTTCTCCTCGTGGCCGCGCGCCAACAGGTTACCCAGTCGTTCGGCGATCTCGGTGGGGTATTCGCCGTTGATGGCATGCGATGCCTGCGGCCAGACTTCGATCTGACCGCGCGTCAGCAACCTGCGGGCACGTTCGGCGGCGCGTTCCGCGTCGAGCATGACGCTGCGCCCGGCCAGCAGCGCCAGCACCGGCATGGGTAACGACCCCAACTGGTCGTCGGTGAACAGTTTCGGTGCCGGGGTGCGCACCACGAAATCCGTTGAGCCGGCTTCGATCAGGGTGGCCACCGGGCCTGCCTCGTCGATATCGGCACCACCCGATATCCAGCTCATGACGCCACGGCGCCACGCCCGCGGCATCTTCGGGGCCAGCATGATGACCGACGCCAGCAGTGGCGCGACCTTCACCCGGGTGAAGGTCTGCACCGGGTCCAGCAGCGTCAGCGAAGCGATCCGGTGCGGTCGGTGAACCGCGCAGTTGACCGCCGTCCAGCCGCCGATCGACGCGCCGAGCAGATGGGCACGGTCCAGGCCCAGACCGGCCAGTGTTTCGTCGAGCCAGTGCGCCTGATCGGCCGCGTCGTTGATCGTCCGGTGTTGCACCGACAGACCGGCCTCCCCCAGCAGGTCGATGCTGTACACCCGCCGGTGCGCCAGCAGCGGACCCAGGTTGGTCCCGTACATCGGGGTGCTGGCATTGCGGCCGGGCAACAGCACGATCGGCGCGCCGGTGCCGGGCCCGTCGAACCGATAGGCCCGCACGGTGCCGAATGGCGTTGGCACATCGAATAATTCGAAAGGCGAAAGCCGAGCCATCCCGTCCCGGTAGGCACTCAGGAAGCGCTCGTAGGCGGCTGCGCCGACGAAGGCGCCGAGTGCGCCCCGCGCGGACCGGGCCGCGATGTTGACATCGGGTTCGCGGAGGTCCACGCCTTCGAGGGTAGCCGCCGCGTTGACCAGGCCTTACGATCATTCGCCATGAGTCTCGCGACGACCAGGCCACCCGTCTCGGGGATCGACGTCGCGGTGTCGGTCACCGCGCTCGTCCTGACGGTGGTCGGCGGCGCGGTGGCCGGCTTCTTCGGGATCTTCTTCATGGCGTTCACCGACCACTGCCCGCCGGCCACGTGCAATATCGACGCCGGCGTGAGCGCGATGTTCACCGGGTTCGGTGTTGCCGTCCTGCTGTGGCTGGCGGGCACGACGGTGACCATCGTGCGACTGGTCCGCCGGTCGAGGGCATGGCCGTTCGCGCTCGGCACGATGGCGGTCTGCGCCCTGGCGTGTGTGGCCGGAATCGGCGGCTACCTGGTGGCGGTCGGCGGTTAACCGGGTTCGACCGTCACCTTGATGGCCTCGCCGTTCTTGACGATCTCGAACGCGTCGAGGACGTTGTTCAGCGGGATGTGCCGGGTGATGAGGTCCTTGACCGGAACCTGACCGCTCGAGATGTACTCCAGCGCACGCTTGTTGTGCTCGGGTGCCGAACCGTTGGCACCGTGGATGTGCAGCTGGCGGTAGTGCACGATATTGGAATCGCAGGTGATGGTCGGGTTGGTCTTGGGCAGACCACCGAAGAACGAGATGCGGCCGTTGCGGGCGGCCATCGCGATGGCCTGCTCCTGGGCGATATTGGCCGCCGTCGCGGTGATGACGATATCGGCGCCGCGCCCCCCGGTCAGTTCCATGACCTTCTCGACGACGTCGACCTCGGCGGCGTTGATGACACCGTCGGGATTGACCGCGTCGGCCGACATCTTGAGCCGGGCATCGTTGACGTCGACGAGGTAGATGGGCCCGCACTTGTGCACACCGCGGGCAATGCGGATATGCATGCAGCCGATGGGGCCGGCGCCGAACACCACGACGGTGTCGCCCTCTTCGATACCGAGCAGTTCCTGGGCGTTGATGGCGCAGGCGAACGGTTCGGCCGCCGAGGCCTCATCGAAGCCGACGTTGTCCGGGATCCGGTTCAGCCCATCGACTTTGAGCACCTGCCTGGGGACGATCATGTACTCGGCGAAGCCGCCGTCGTACTGGTAGCCCATCGAAGTCTGGTTCTGGCACACCGCCATCCAGCCCTTGCGGCATTCGTGGCACTCACCGCACGGGACGGCCGCGATGACCTGGACCCGGTCACCGACCGCCCACGAACTGCCGTAGGTGGAGTTGACCTCGGCGCCGACCTCGACGATCTCACCGGCGATCTCGTGGCCGATGGTGCGCGGCGGGGTGAGGTTCTGGTGCCCGTTGTGGAAGATCTTGACGTCGGTGCCGCAGGTGGAGCAGTTGCGCACCCGCAGCTTCACCTCGTCGGGGCCGCAATCGGGCTCGGGCACATCCTCGAGTCGGACGTCCTCGGGGGCGTAGAAACGCAGGGCTAACATGCGCGGTCCTTTCGGTAGTCGGCCGTTCCCAGGGATCTGCTGGTTGGCAGCCTAACGCCAATACGGTCATAAAACCACAGAATTGACTGCCCATTTTTGCCCATATCCCTTGATTTTCTGCCCGGGTATGCGTATTACTAGATGTGCATGTGACCGGCGTCACCCAAGCGGCCGGCTCGGAAATGCACGGAAACCGGAGGTCAACGGATGTCCCTCGCAAATGCATCAGCCGACGCGCCAGCCGCCCCGCGGACCGGCGCACGGGTGCGCGTGCAGAAACTGGGCACGGCGCTGTCGAACATGGTCATGCCCAATATCGGCGCGTTCATCGCCTGGGGCCTGATCACCGCTTTGTTCATCGAGCAGGGCTGGCTGCAGGCCATCTTCGCCGGCCTGCGCGACCCGGATGGTTGGGTCGCCAAGATCGGCGGCTGGGGCGCCTACGACGGGGCCGGGATCGTCGGGCCGATGATCACCTATCTGCTGCCGCTGCTGATCGGCTACACCGGCGGCCGCATGGTGCACGGCAACCGCGGCGCGGTGGTCGGCGCCATCGCCACCATGGGTGTCATCGCCGGCGCCGAGGTCCCGATGTTCATGGGCGCCATGATCATGGGGCCGCTGGGCGGCTGGTGCATGAAGAAGCTCGATGCCTTGTGGGAAGGCAAGATCCGGCCCGGCTTCGAGATGCTGGTCGACAACTTCTCCGCGGGCATCCTGGGCATGCTGCTGGCCATCTTCGGGTTTTTCGGCATCGGACCCATCGTGTCCGGTTTCACCACCGCCGCCGGCAACGCCGTCGACTTCCTGGTCGAGAACAACCTGTTGCCGCTCACCTCGATCCTCATCGAGCCCGCCAAGGTGCTGTTCCTCAACAACGCCATCAACCATGGTGTGCTGACCCCGCTGGGCACCACGCAGGCGCTGGAGACCGGCAAGTCCATCCTGTTCCTGCTGGAGGCCAACCCCGGCCCCGGGCTCGGACTTCTGCTGGCGTTCATGTTCTTCGGGCGCGGCGCGGCCCGGGCTTCTGCCCCCGGCGCGGCCATCATCCAGTTCTTCGGCGGCATCCACGAGATCTACTTCCCGTACGTGCTGATGAAGCCGAAGCTGATCATCGCCACCATCCTCGGCGGGATGACGGGCGTGTTCATCAACGTGCTGTTCGGTTCCGGCCTGCGTGCACCCGCCGCACCGGGTTCGATCATCGCTGTCTACGCGCAGACCGCCAGCGGCAGCTTCCTCGGCGTGACGCTGTCGGTGTTCGGCGCCGCCGCGGTGTCGTTCCTGGTGGCCGCCTTCCTGTTGAAGACCGACAAGGCGACCGACGAGGGCGACCTGGCCGCGGCGACCGCGTCGATGGAATCCATGAAGGGCAAGAAGTCCAGCGTGTCCGGCATGCTGACCGGTGGCGGGCGAATCTCCAACATCGTGTTCGCCTGCGATGCCGGCATGGGCTCCTCGGCCATGGGCGCCTCGGTGCTGCGCAAGAAGGTCAACGCCGCCGGCTTCGGTGATGTCAAGGTGACCAACCAGTCCATCGCCAACCTCACCGACACCTACGGCCTGGTGGTCACCCACCGCGACCTGACCGACCGGGCCCGATTGAGAACCGGCTCCGCCGTGCATGTCTCGGTCGACGACTTCATGAGCACCCCGGCCTATGACGAGATCGTCGACATGCTGCGCCGGACCAACGGCGGTGCGGCAGCGGCACCGGTCGAGGAATCGCCTGCGCCGGCCGCGGACTTGCCCGGCTCCGCCGGTGACGCGGTGCTGCCACTGTCCTCGATCGTGCTGAACGGCAACGGAAGCACGGCGGCGCAGGCCATCGACGAGGCCGGTTCGCTGCTGGTCGCCGCAGGCGCCGTCGAGCCGAGCTACGTCGGCGCCATGCACGAGCGGGAGAAGTCTGTGTCGACCTATATGGGCAACGGGCTGGCCATTCCGCACGGCACCAATGACGCCAAGACCGCGATCCGCAAGACCGGCATCTCGTTCGTGCGCTACCCCGAGCCCATCGACTGGAACGGTAAGCCCGCGGAGTTCGTGGTGGGTATCGCCGGGGCCGGCAACGACCACATGGCGCTGCTGACCAAGATCGCGCACGTCTTCCTCGACAAGGAGCAGGTGGCCAAGCTGCGCACGGCGACCACCGCCGAGGAGATCCGGGCCGTGCTGACGGCGGGCGATGAGTAACCGGTCAGAATGTGACGGTGGATTCGGACACCCGTCAGCGCCAGATCGTCGAGTTCGCCCGTAGCCGCGGGCGGGTCGAGGTCCCGGCACTGGCCTCAGAACTTCAGGTCGCGACGGAGACCATCCGTCGCGACCTGAAGGTCCTTGCGGGTCGGCGGCTGCTCAAGCGGGTGCACGGCGGGGCGGTGCCGTTGGAGACGGCGGCGTTCGAGTCCGGCCTGGAGTTCCGCAGTCAGGTCGATCTGGACCAGAAGCACCGGATCGCGGGGGCCGCCGTCGATCAGCTGCACGGTGCCGAAACCGTCTATCTGGATGAGGGTTTCACACCGCGGTTGATCGCGCAGTTGCTGGCCAACGAGCGGCTCACGGTGGTCACGGCGTCGCTGCTGGCCGCCGAGGCGTTGGCGCACAGCGAGACGGTGACGGTGCTGCTGCTGGGCGGCAGGATGCGCGGGCGGACGCTGGCCTGTGTCGACGAATGGGCACTGGACCGGTTGCGCGGGTTGGTGATCGATCTGGCTTACCTGGGCACGAACGGTATCTCGACCGAGCACGGCATCACCACGCCGGATCCGGCGGTGGCCGCCGTCAAGCAGACCGCGGTGCGCGTGGCCTCCCGGCGGGTGCTGGTTGCCGCTCATTCCAAGTTCGGCGAGACGCACTTCTGCCGATTCGCCGAGATCGCGGATTTCGACACCATCGTCACCGGCACCGAGTTGTCGGTGGCCGAGGCGCACCGCTATGAGACGCTGGGGCCCCACGTCATTCGCGTCTGATGGGACGTTTAGAACGGCGGTGGGTTGGCTTCGTAGTGAGCGCGGTTGCGGGCGCGTTCGTGGGCGATGCGGTAGGCGCGGTTCTGTGCGCGGGTGCGGGTGCGTTTGGGGGCGGCCAGGTCGCGGTGCGGACTCGGTGGCGGAAGGGTGACCGGGCCCAGTTGGGCCGTGGGAACCGCGAATTGGGGGAAGAACAGCGTGCCTTCGGGTTTGGTGGTGTACACCCGCCCGTTGGGGGCGGTCAGGGTGATGGTGCCGTCGGGATGCTGCTGATCATGCCAATCGTGAAACGTCTTGAGCAGATGGTGAATTCGGCAGTATAACTTGGTGTTCGACGGATGGGTGGGCCCGTAGGGCCACGGGTCGGTGTGGTCGATATCGCAACGCCCCACCGGGATGTTGCAGCCGGTCCAGCGGCACGTCAGGTCGCGGCAGCCGACGAAATCGGTGAGCGTGCGCGAGGGCTGATAGCCGCACTCGGCGCCCAGGTCGGCCGGGTCGGCGACGGGCCGGATGACCGCATACGGGAGTAGGTCGCGCAGCTGTTCGGCGGTGATCGGGCCGTAGCCGGGGATCAGCGCCGGCCGCGGTGGCTTCGGGGCCGGCGCGGCGGGTTCCGTGGGTGCGACGGAATCTGGCGCCGGGCCTCGACTGTCGGCACCCACGTTCTGTTCCTCGGCAACCGTTTCGTCGGTCTGGGTGGTCGCGGCCTCGACGGTCCCCTGCTCGGCGATCACATGAATCACGAACTGGCCGGTGGGCACCTCGTTACCTGCGGCCGGGCAGTCCGCCCGCCCGCACAGGCACGCGATACTCGCGGCACCCAGGGCGTCGACGGCGTCGGCGCGCCGCTCGGCATGGGTGCGCGGATCATCGGGGCACACCGTGCGGGCCAGTGCGTCCAGACGCTGATCGAAGATCGCGCCCTTGGCGGCATCCACGTGACCGTGGATCTCGACCAGGCCGTCACCGACCGGCTCGACGCTGATCCCACGTCGGCGGCGGGCTTCGCGAGCCCGGCGCACGGCCTCGGGATCAACATCGAGGATCATCCAGTCGATGCGTTCGGCGATGCGCTCATCCGACAGCGAGTTCCAGCTCGGCGCGGCCGAAGCCAGTTGGGCGTCCAGGACGGCCATGATGTCGGGATCGGTGATCAGCGCGGTGCGGTGCAGGATGACCCGCAGCACCCGCAGATCCACCAGGCCCTGGGCGAAGACCTCACGAAACTCCGGCAATCGGGTGATCAGGTCACGGCCCTGCGTGATCAGGGTGCACGCCCGGCCCCGGCTGATCCCCAGCTCGGCACCCAGTTCCGCGGCAGCCAGCTCCCAGTCATCGACGATCATGTCCTCATAGGCATGGCCCAACTCGGCCATCCGCGCCACCGCGAACTTCCCGGCCTCGATGATCTTGCCCGCCACCGCCCGACGCTCGGCGGCCAACAGATCCCGCGCAGCATCGAGATGCGACCCCACATCCAGACCATCGAACATACGTGCGATTATGCCAGCCGGGTGTGACATTGATTCTGATAACGCGGACCGGGGTGAAGATGGACCTGCCCGTTCGCCGCTGGTGATGACTCACGGTCTGACTGACGCCCTACTGGGTTGTCTTCCACTTGATATGTCTCACCAGCGCCGTGCGGGCAGGCACCACAACAGCCCTGGTAGGGCGGACATGACTTAATCAGGAGCCTGGCAGTTCCTGTCAACGATTTCTCAAAATTGACCCCCACCGGGTCTCGTGAAATTGACCCACCTTCGGGATAAGCATTGCCTCTGTCAATCTCGATTGACAAACGGATTCCGTCAATCTACCTTGACAGTGTGACTGATCTCGATGCGTTCGATGACGCAGCGTCCAGTGAGGACCCGGAGGTGGGTTTGCGTACGGTGCTTGCGCTGCAACGGCTGCAGGAGCGGCTGGAAGCGATCCACGTTCGCAGTGCGCGTGCGCAGGGTTGGAGTTGGCAGGCGATCGCCGACGCTCTCGGGGTTAGTCGCCAGGCAGTCCATCAGAAGTACAACCGGAGGAGATGACACGATGTTTGAACGTTTTGGCCGGCATGCCCGTGTGGCTGTGGTTTTGGCCCAGGAAGAAGCAAAAGACCTCAGTGCCAAACTGATTGGGCCTGAACACTTGGTGGCCGGGATTGTGCAGAGCGCCAGCAGAGAGCTTTTGGATGAGCTTGCTGGGGTGGGGATGACGGTCGATTCGGTGCGCGAGCAACTGGGCGCCAACGCAAGCGGAGCATCATTCGAGTCAGATGCCGACGCATTGAAGTCGATCGGAATTGATTTGCACCGTGTGCGCGAGCGCATTAATCATGCGTTCGGTGAGGGAACGTTCGACGACGCGGTGAGCGACTCAGGTAGCAGATCTCGGCGCGGGAATCCTGCTTTCAGCAAGCCCGCCAAGGAAGCGCTCAAACTCGCACTGCGCGAGGCGGTCGCCCATCATGACTCCACCATTGATTCCGAACACCTGTTGTTAGGGGTTCTGCGGGGTGGCGATCCGTTGGCGTCTGCACTGATCACCTCCCATGTCAGTGAAGATGTGTTGCGCAGCAACATCATTTCCTTGCTCGACCGTGCCGCCTAGGCAGGCCGACCCGGTAGGCCAATCTGGCCAGGCCGTCAGCCAACCACGAGCAAGGTTCTAGCTGTTGTTCGTTCGGTTCTTGCCGAGGAGTTCGCGGCGGGTGCGGGTCCGGTAAGAGTCCCCGGTGAGGGTCAAGACTTCGGCATGGTGGACCAGGCGGTCGATCATGGCTGCGGCCACGACGTCATCGGAGAAGGTCTCGCCCCAGCGCCCGAACGGCAAGTTTGAGGTCACCATGATCGAGCCAATCTCGTACCTGGAGGCGATCAGCTGGAAGAACAGGTTCGCTGCGTCCTGGTCGAATGGGATGTAACCGACCTCATCGATGATGATCAGTTTATAGCGGCGGATCTTTTTGAGCTCGGCCTCCAGCCGGTTGCCGTGATGGGCGGCCCCGAGGCGGGCGATCCAGTTGCTCGCGGTGTCGAACAACACCGAGTAGCCGGCATGTGCGGCCTTGACTCCGAGCCCAATCGCCAAGTGCGTCTTGCCGATACCAGGAGGACCCAGCAGGACAACGTTCTCAGCTTTGGGCACGAACATGCCGGTGGCCAAATGAGCCAACACATCACGGCGCAGCGAGGGTAGGTGATCGAGGTTGAAGTCCTCCAGCGTTTTGACCTGCGGGAAGTGCGCGGTTCGGATCCGCATGGTGGTGCCGGCCGATTCCCGGTCAGCGACCTGGCGTTGCAGGATCGCGGCCAGATACTCTTCATGTGACCAGTTCTCGTCACGGGCCTGCTCAGCTAAGGGTTCCCAGCAGCGTCCGATCGTCGGGGTCTTCAATACCCGGGTGAGATAGGCCAGCTGCGCCGGCAGTCCATCGGCGGGCACTGAGGCCAGCGGCGGGGTATCGGCTGGCAACGGTGTACTGGCGTCGACGGTCCGCGGCTTGGCAGACTTGGCGACAGGGGTCATGAACTATTCCTCACTGTTGTTGGGGCGGAATCGAAATCGACACCAAACAGGGCGTCGTAGTCCGGCAGCGCGCGCAGCGCCACCCGATGGCCATCGTGATGACGCCGTGTCACAGCCGCCCGACGGCGGCGCTGATCGGTCAAGGCATCGCGCATCCCGGCAGCGATCCCAACGTGCGCCTCATCAGTGATCGTGGCATGAGCGGCCCAGCACCGCGGGTGCCGGGCCACCACCTGACCGTCGCAACGGACCGTTACCTCCTCCAAGGAGGCGCTAACGTCAACGAACCGACCGATCACCCGGGGGTCGACTGAATAATCCACTGCATCGACGCGCACGTAGTAGTCACGTGAGAGCCGGATGCGATGGGTGAGCCCGATTGGCGGCACCATCGGTGGCAGCGCCAGCATCCCCTGGCAGTCCGTCTCGAACCTATCGACTGGACGCGCCCCGATCGCACGGACTGTGCGAGTGTTGGCCCTTACCAGCCATCCTGCGAGCTGATTATTGAAATCCGCTGGCGAGGTGAAGGTGCGGCCCGGCAGAAACGAGGTCTCTAGATAGCCGTTGGCTCGCTCGACCATGCCCTTGTACTCCGGGTCGCGCGGTGGCGCCAGCTGGATCCGGGTGGCCAGCGTGCCTGCGAACGCAGAGGCTGCCGTGGAGACCCGACCTGTGCCGCCGATCGCTGCTTCGCGATCCCAAACCAGGGTTTTGGGCACCCGTCCCCACCCGCAGATCAGCGACCACATGCCCGACAAGATGTCGCCGCCTTGGCGCGACGGGATCATCACCGCGCCGATCGTGCGGGAAAACCCCGACACCATCACCAACACCGGCAGTATGCGATCCTGGTCCAAGCCAACCGGGATCGCCCGTGCGGGAAACCATAAGTCGCACTGCGCGATAGCTCCAGGTTTGTACACAAACCGGTCCACTGGGTCGATCCCGACATACTCCGGTCGGATCTTCTGCAGCTTCTTCTTCAGCGGTGAGACTGAGTACGGCCAACCGATCCGCTCCGCGATCACCGGAGCCGGCATCTTTGGCCACTCGGCCAGCAACACCCGGATCTGCGGCTCAAATGCATCGGCTACCGAGCCGCGAGGTCTACGTTCGTACTGCGGCGGCCGCTCGCGGGCCAGAGCGGCGCGAACCGTGTTCCGAGCGATACCCAACCGGCGGGCAACCTCCCGGATCGGCACCCCCTCAGCCCGATGCAACCGCCGAATCTCTGCCCAGTCTTCCACCGCTATCATCCCTCCAAGACACCACCGGGCGGGTCAACATTGCGGGACCCTCAGCGGTCTACTTTTCAGGAAGCTGCGACAGTTCCCTCTTCAATGTCTTGTCTGCCCGCCCTACCGGGTTGTCATCCACCGCACGAAGCAGTTGCACGGAGAGGACACCACCATCGTGACATCCCCACGTCGAGTCGTCATCGGCGTCGATACCCACCTCGACACCATTCACCTGGCCGCACTCACCGATACCGGTCAACCACTCGGTGATGCCGAGTTTCCCACCACCCCGACCGGCTACTACGTCGCGATCGGATGGGCGCGAAGCTTTGGCGAGGTGTTCGCCGCCGGCGTGGAAGGCACCGCCAGCTACGGTGCAGGAGTCACATAAGCGTTGCACACCAAAGGAATTCACGTTGTCGAGGTCAACCGGCCCGACCGTTCCGCTCGGCGCGCCAAGGAAAATCCGATCCACTAGATGCCTACAGCGCCGCCCGCGCGGTGCTGGCCGGACACGGCCTGGCCGTCCCCAAAGATCCGAACACCGGCGCCCTCAAAGCACTGCTGACCGCCCGCCGCGGCGCCATCAAAGCCCGCACCGCAGCCATCCAACAAATCAAGAGTCTGCTCATCACGGCCCCAGTCGAGTTGCGCGAGCACTACCGCCGCTACACCACCAACCTGCGACTGATCGACGCGCTGGCCCGCAGCCGACCCGTATCCCATGACGATCCCACCGCCCTCGCGGTGCTGACCGCATGCAAGGCCCTAGCGCAACGCGTCGAATTCCTCGAGCGCCAAGACCGAGAACTGACCTCCGAGATCGACACCCTGACCAGCCGGCTCAATCCCGCTCTGCGCGCCGCCTACGGCGTCGGGCCCGATACCGCAGCTCAGCTGCTGATCAGCGCCGGCCTCAACGCACACCGACTGCGTTCTGAAGCCGCATTCGCCCGACTGGCCGGTGCCGCTCCGATCCCGGCGTCGTCCGGGAAGACAACCCGCCACCGACTCTCCCGCAGTGGCGACCGCGCCGCCAACAACGCCCTGCACCGCATCGCATTGGTGCGCTGGTCACACGACCCACGTACCCGCGAATACGTCGCCCGCCAACTCGCCGTCGGCCGATCCAAGAAAGACATCCTGCGACTACTCAAACGTGCCATCGCCCGAGAGATGTTCAAACACCTCACCGCACCATGCCCCATCGACGACTACAGCGACCTACGGCCCACCCGACAAGCCCACAACATCACCCTGACCGCAGCCGCCGCCCACTTCGGCGTATGGCCCAACACCATCTCCCGCCTCGAACGCGGCCTCAAACGGAACGACACCCTCGCAACCAACTACCGCCAATGGCTAAACACCCAGCTCATCGACGTCGCTTGACCCTTAACTGAAATAGGAGCATCAAGCCGCTGACCAGGCAAGACGTGAGCCGGCGGCGTCACGCACGACCCGTAACCACTCTACCGATGACCCCGGCGGCCGCTCGCAACCTATCCGGCGGGTGGGCAGCATATCCGATGACCAGCCCCGGTGGTCCGGGCAGCTGCCGGTGCAGCGACAGCGGTTGGACGAGCACACCCGCATCCCGCAGCTGCTCGGTGAGCTCGACATCGTCGATCCGGTTGTCCGCCAACGTCACCAGCAGATGCAGTCCCGCGGCCACACCGTGCACCTCGGCCTCGGGCAGCGCGGCAGACAGCCCACCCAGCAACGCATCCCGACGAGCCCGGTGCCGAACGCGCACCGCGCGGACATGCCGGTCGTAATCCCCACTCTCCAACAACCGGGCCAGCACCAGCTGCGGCAGCGTGGGACTGCCCAGATCGCTGGCATGCTTGGCCGCCACCAGATCGGCACGCCGGTGCGGCGGCGCCACGAGCCAGCCGAGTCGCAGCGCCGGTGCCAGGCTCTTGGAAGTGCTTCCGGCATAGGCGATCCGGTCCGGTGCGCCCGCGTGTAGCGCCGGCACCGGTGCGCGGTCATAACGGTACTCGGCGTCGTAGTCGTCCTCGATCACCAACTCGGCGCGCGCAGCCCACGCCAGCAGTTCCCGCCGACGACCCGGCGCGAGCACGACACCCGTCGGAAACTGGTGGGCCGGCGTCAGGAACGCCGCCACGGCCCCGCTGGCCGCCAACGCATCGACCATGATCCCGTCCCCGTCGACGGGAACGGGAGCCGTTCTCAGCCCCCAGTAGGCGAGTTCGTCGATGGCACCCCGCGACCCGGGGTCCTCGACTGCGATATCGGTGATACCCGCCCGGTTCAGATGCTGAGCCAACAGCGCCATCGCCTGCGCGACGCCGGAGACGATGATGATGTCGTCGGCGCTGATACGCAGACCTCGCGTGCGGGTGAGCCACCGCGACAACGTCTCTCGCAGACGGGGATGCCCGCGTGGATCGCCGTAGCCGAGCTCGTCCGGTGCCGTCTCAGTGAGCACGAATCGTTCGGCCCGCAGCCACATGACGCGCGGGAACGCCGACAGATCGGGCACACCCGGCGAAAGGTCCACACCGTCGGCGAGCGCAAGCCGGGGCCGAGGCAATCGGGTGGCGTCCCCCGGCTGTGGATCCGGCACCGGTACCCGCGCAGGCGCGTCGACGACGACGGTGCCACCACCGCTGCGGCCCGTGACCAGACCTTCGTCCGCCAGCCTGCGGTAGGCCTCCACGACAACACCGCGCGAGACGGCAAGGTCGGTAGCGAGGTTGCGGGTCGGGGGCAGCCGAGTCCCGCGAGGCAATCGGCCATCGCCGACGGCGGTGCGCAGCGCGTCGACGAGCCAGTCGGTGATGCCACGCGCCGGAGCCGATGCGGGGTCGAGCTGCAGGAAGTCCGCACCCATTTGGTCCATCAAAAACCACCATTCTTGGTGCTGTTGACCGGTCCATACTCTCGCCAGCATGAGGGCATGTCCAGTCACTTCCGCGCCGCCCTCGCCGGTTCAGCAGGAATGACATTCGTCGGGGGCAGTGTCGCGGTGTCCGGCGCGCTGGCCGACGCGCCCCTGCACACCGCGCAGGCACTGCGCTACGTCGTGGCCTGCGTGCTGCTGATCGGCTGGGCCCGCTGTACCGGGCGGCGGTTGTCTCGGCCCCGCGGGGCGGAATGGCTGTGGCTGGGCGGTGTCGCGCTCAGCGGGTTGGTCATTTTCAACGTCGCTCTGGTGCACGGGTCGCGTCACGCCGAACCGGCCGTGCTCGCGGTGGCCGTGGCCTGCGTCCCGGTGGCGCTGGCGACGGCGGGCCCCTACCTGGAGCGGCGAAGCCCCAGTGTCCGAATCCTTGTCGCGGCCGTCGTCGTCAGCGCGGGTGCGGCGGCCGTCGTCGGGTTGGGACGTGCCGACGTCATCGGCGTGTTGTGGGCGCTGACGGTCTTCGTCTGCGAGGCCGGCTTCACCCTGCTGGCGGTGCCGGTGCTGGGCCGCCACGGCGCGATCGGAGTGTCGGTGCACACCACCTGGATCGCGGCCGCAATCTTCGTCATACTCGCCTTCGGCCTCGAAGGATATTCGGCCGCAACGGGATTGACCCTGGCTCAGCTGGCCGCGATCGGGTACCTGGCGATCGGCGTCACCGCGGTGGCCTTCATCCTGTGGTATTCGTGCGTCGGCGCCCTGGGCGCGGGTCGCGCCGGTCTGCTGACAGGCGTCGCACCGGTAGCCGCCGCGCTGATCGGCATCCCGGTCACCGGCACGGCGCCCGGGACTGCGGTGTGGGTGGGCGTCGCGCTGATCGCGGCCGGACTCGCGGGCGGGTTGCGCCCGCGTCCACTACTCGACGGTGACCGACTTGGCCAGGTTGCGCGGCTTGTCGACGTCATACCCGCGGGCCTGCGCCACCCCGGCGGCGAACACCTGCATCGGGATCGTCGACAGCAATGGCTGGAAAAGCGTTGACACCGCGGGTATCTCGATGAGGTGATCGGCATACGGTGCCACGGTGTCATCGCCCTCCTCGGCGATGACGACGGTGACCGCCCCGCGGGCCTGGATCTCGCGGATATTGCTCAGCAGCTTGGCATGCAGTGTCGCGGCACTCTTGGGCGAGGGCATCACGACGATCACCGGCAGATCGTCCTCGATCAGCGCGATCGGGCCGTGCTTGAGTTCACCTGCGGCGAATCCCTCGGCGTGCATGTACGCCAGTTCCTTGAGTTTGAGCGCACCTTCGAGCGCCACCGGGTAGCCCACATGACGTCCCAGGAACAGCACGGCCGAGGAATCGGCGAACCGGCGCGCCAACTCGGTGACCGAGTCCATGCACGTCAGCACGCGGGCGACCTGCTCGGGCATCGCCTCCAGGTCGTGATATTCGCGGGCCACCTCGTCGGCGTACTTCGTGCCGCGCGCCTGTGCCAGGGCCAGCCCCACCAGGTAATTGGCGGTCAGCTGCGCCAGGAACGTCTTGGTCGACGCCACCCCGATCTCGGGTCCGGCACGGGTGTAGAGCACCGCATCGGCCTCGCGCGGGATCTGGCTGCCGTTGGTGTTGCAGATGGCCAACACTTTGGCCTTCTGCTCCTTGGCATGCCGCACCGCCTCCAGGGTGTCGGCGGTCTCGCCGGACTGCGAGATCGCGATCACCAGGGTGCTGCGATCCAATACCGGGTCGCGATAACGGAATTCGCTGGCCAGTTCCACCTCGACGGGCAGCCGGGTCCAGTGCTCGATGGCGTACTTGGCCAACATGCCGGAGTGGTAGGCGGTGCCGCAGGCGACGATGAAGACCTTGTCGACCTCGCGAAGCTCCTGATCCGACAGCCGCTGCTCGTCGAGCACGATGCGACCGTCCTCGAAGTGCCCCAGCAGCGTCTCGGCGACGGCGGTGGGCTGCTCGGCGATCTCCTTGAGCATGAAGAACTCGTAGCCGCCCTTCTCGGCGGCACTGAGGTCCCAGTCGATATGAAAGTGCCGGGCAGGTGCGTCGTTCCCGGCGAAGTCGGTGACCCGGTAGCCGTCGGCGGTAATCACCACGGCCTGGTCCTGGCCCAGTTCCACGGCCTCGCGGGTGTGCTCGATGAACGCGGCGACATCCGAGCCGATGAACATCTCGCCGTCGCCGACGCCGACCACCAGCGGTGTCGAGCGGCGCGCCGCGACGATGGTGCCGGGCTCGTCGGCGAAGGCGAACACCAGCGTGAAGTGACCCTCCAGGCGGCGCAGCACCGCCAGCACCGAGGCCACGAAGTCACCGGCGGTCGCGCCGTGGGCATGGGCGTGCGCCACCAGGTGGACGGCCACCTCGGTGTCGGTGTCGCTGGCGAACTCGACGCCTGCGGCCTCCAGCTCGGCGCGCAGGACCGCGAAGTTCTCGATGATCCCGTTGTGCACGACGGCGAACTTGCCGCTGTTGTCGCGGTGCGGGTGAGCGTTGCGGTCGGTGGGCCGGCCGTGGGTGGCCCAGCGAGTGTGTCCCATCCCGGTGGTGCCGCCGAGCACATCGTCACCGGCCTCGTCGAGCGCCGCCTCCAGATTGGCCAGCCGGCCGGCCTTGCGCTGCACGGTCAGCCCACCGGAGCCGTCGAGCAGGGCGACGCCCGATGAGTCGTATCCGCGGTACTCCATCCGGCGCAACGCATCGACGACGATCTCGCAGGCAGGGCGCTGCCCGACGTAGCCGACGATTCCACACATAGCGTCCCAGGGTAGTGCAGTGCCGACGCCGCGCTCATCGACGCGCGTCGACTAGGGTCTATGCGTGGCCAAGACGAAGAAACTCTTCGCTGCTCTGACGCGGCGCGGCCCGCATCGCGTCCTGCGCGGAGACCTTGCCTTCGCCGGTCAACCCGGCGTCGTCTACACCCCGGAAACGGGGTTCAACCTGCCCGGTATCGCGTTCGGCCATGACTGGCTGACCGGCACCGATCGGTATGCAGGCACGCTGGAGCACCTGGCGTCCTGGGGCATCGTCGCGGCGGCGCCGAATACCGAGAAGTCGATCGCCCCGTCGGTGCTGAACCTGGCCGTCGACCTGGGCACCACGCTGGACATCATCGCCGGGGTGCGCCTGGGTCCGGGCAAGATCAGCGTCCATCCCGGCAAGCTCGGGGTGGTCGGCCACGGTTTCGGTGGCTCGGCGGCGGTGTTCACGGCCGCCGGCATGGGATCGAAGCTGAAAGCGGCCGCGGCCCTGTTCCCCGCGGTGTCCAGCCCGCCCGCCGAACAACCGGCCGCCGCGCTACAGCTGCCGGGATTGATCCTGCGCACGCAGTCGGACGCCAGCTCCATCCGGTCCAATGCCGATGCGCTGGCTCGAGTCTGGTCGGCGGCGGATCTGCGGATAGTCGCCAAGGCCGAACCGGGTGGCCTGGTCGAGGGCCGCCGGCTGGCCAAGGCCTTCGGTCTGCCCGGCGCGGACAAGAAGACCCAGAAGACGGTGCGCGCCCTACTGACCGGCTATCTGCTGTTCACGCTCGCCGGCGACAAGGCCTACCGCGATTTCGCCGATCCCGAGGTGACGCTGCCCCGGACGGTGCCCCTGGACCCGGAGGCCGAGCAACCGAGCCTGGAGGACAAGATCGTCGCTCTGCTCAAGGGCTGAGCCGCTCGACTGTCCCAACCAACCGGTTGGTGATATAAACGCTGCCATGCGGACAGGGATCTTTCTCAGCTATGCGGGCGGCTTCAAGGAGGCGGCCGACCAGGTCGCCCGGATGGAGAAGGTCGGCGTCGACATCGCGCTGGTGGCCGAGGCCTATTCCTACGACGCCATCAGCCAGCTCGGCTATCTGGCGGCCAAGACCTCGACGATCGAGCTCGGTACCGGCGTCGTCCCGATCTACGTGCGCACCCCCACCCTGCTGGCGATGACGGCCGCGGGCCTGGATTACGTCTCCGACGGCCGCTTCCGGCTCGGCATCGGCACCTCCGGCCCGCAGGTGATGGAGGGTTTCCACGGTGTGCCGTTCGAGGCGCCGATGGGCCGCACCCGCGAGGTCGTCGACATCTGCCGCCAGGTATGGCGCCGCGAGAAGGTCAACTACGACGGCAAGCACTACCAGATCCCGCTGCCCGCCGACCGCGGCACCGGCCTCGGCAAACCGCTGCGCTTGATCAATCACCCTGTGCGCGACAGCATTCCGATCACCATCGCGGCACTCGGCCCGAAGAACGTCGAGCTGACCGCGGAAATCGCGCAGGGTTGGCAGCCGGTGTTCTTCTACCCGGAGAAGGCCGACGACGTATGGGGCGACTCGCTGCGCGCGGGCTTCGCGAAGCGCGACCCGGGACTGGGCCCGCTGGACATCATGGTCAGCGCCAGCCTGGCCATCGGCGATGACGTCGAGGACCGGTTGGCCTGGGCCAAACCCCAACTGGCGCTCTACATCGGCGGAATGGGCGCGCGCGGCCAGAACTTCTATCACAAGCTGGCCACCCGATACGGCTTCGGCGAGGTGGCCGACCACATCCAGGATCTGTTCCTGGCCGGCAAGAAGGAAGAAGCCATCGCCGCGGTGCCCGACGAACTGGTGCGCCATGTATCGCTGGTCGGCCCGCGCGGTTTCGTCAAGGAACGACTGGCCGCCTACGCCGAGGCCGGTGCGACGACGATGCTGGTGCATCCGCTGGCGGTCGACGACGCCGAGGCGTTGCGGTTCACCGAGGAACTGGTGACGCTCGCCTCATAAACCGGGGATGACTTGGGGCCGCGACGCCCCATTGGGTAGGCTGTGTAACAGCGGCATCGTCTGTTCTGCCTTTTGCCGCTTCGCCAGGGCGACTTCTACGCCCTGCTCGATCGTCACACCGAGCGCCGCGGGAACTCCCGCGCCGGGCAGGACGACCGCACCCTATTCACTGGAGCTTTCACGTGCCCACCTTTGCCGACCTCGGGCTGCCCGAGGCCGTCGTCACCACGCTCGCTGCCAACGGCATCGAGTCCCCCTTCCCCATTCAGGCTGCGACGCTGCCCGATTCACTGGCCGGCCGCGATGTCCTCGGCCGCGGTAAGACCGGATCGGGTAAGACCTACGCGTTCCTGCTGCCCGTCGTCGGGCGGCTGTCCGCCGATCCGGCGCCGCGGCGCTCCGGGCGATTCCGCGCCCTGATCCTGGCCCCGACCCGCGAACTGGCCACCCAGATCGACGCCTCGCTGGCGCCGCTGGCCAAGGCCACCGGCCTGAAGTCGGTGACCGTGTTCGGCGGCGTCGGCGCCCAGCCGCAGATCCAGAAGCTGCGCGACGGTGTCGATATCGTCATCGCCTGCCCGGGCCGGTTGGAAGACCACGTCAAGTCGGGCCACGCCGACCTGTCCGGCGTGCAGATCACCGTGCTCGACGAGGCCGACCACATGGCCGACCTCGGCTTCCTGCCGCCGGTGAAGCGCCTGCTGGACCGCACCCCGCGTGACGGCCAGCGGCTGCTGTTCTCGGCGACCCTGGACAACGGAATCGACGTGCTCGTCGACCGCTACCTGCATGATCCCGTCGTGCACAGCGTGGACTCCGAGCAATCCCCGGTGTCGGCGATGGTGCACCATGTGCTGCACGTCGACGCAGCCGCCCGGTTCGAGGTGCTGGCCGACCTGGCGGCCTCGCCGGGACGCACCATCGTCTTCGCCCGCACCAAGTACGGCGCCAAAGGTCTTGCCCGCAAACTCAATTCGCGTGGCGTGCCGGCGGTCGAGCTGCACGGCAACCTCTCGCAGAACGCTCGCACCCGCAACCTCGGTGCCTTCTCCGACGGTGCGGCCACCGTGCTGGTCGCCACCGACATCGCCGCCCGCGGTATCCACGTCGACGATGTGAACCTCGTCGTGCACGCCGATCCGCCGGTCGAGCACAAGGCCTATCTACACCGGTCCGGCCGGACCGCACGCGCCGGCAGCGAGGGCACCGTGGTGACCCTGATGCTGGACAGCCAGGTGTCCGACGTTCGGGTGCTGACCCGCAAGGCCGGCGTCAAACCGACGGTGACCAAGTTCAGCGGCGCGAATCACCCGGTGCTGCAGGAGATCGCCCCCGGCGAGCGCAACTTCACCGGGCCGATCGTGCTGGAGACCCCGGAGCAGCCCGCGGCACGTCCGGCCGGCCAATCCACCCGTCGGCGTAAGCCGCAGCGGCACAACGGTTCCAGTGGCTCGGGCAATACCGGGTCGGCCGGTGGAGGTAACCCGCGCGCCCGCCGCGGCCGTCCGCGCCGCAGCGGTGCCGGTTCGCCGCGCTGATATTGCACCCAGACCCGCGAAATGGTTGCGTCTGACTCATGACGGCAACCATTTCGCGGGTTTCGGCCATTCTGCTGGTTCTCGGATTCCTGTCCGCTCCGGCAGCATCGGCCGAGCCCGACATCACCGTGACGCTGGTGCGCCACGCCCAATCCGCGGGCAACGCGTCCGGCCTGATCGACACCTCCACCCCCGGCCCGGCGGTCACCGAGCTGGGACAACGGCAGGCCGAAGCGGTGACCGCGCTGCTACGCGGCAAGGGCACCGTCTTCGACGGGATCTACGCCTCGACCATGATCCGCACCAAGCAGACGGCGCGACCGATGGCCGATGTGCTGGCCGAACCCATCGTGGTGCTGCCCGGTCTGCGGGAGATCGAGGCCGGCGTCTACGAGGGCAGGCCCGAGACCGACGCCGGCACCACCTACTTCCAGGCGCCGTTGCAGTGGTTGCGGGGCGATCGGGCCGCGCGCATCCCGGGTTCGGTCGACGGCAACGAGTTCGACGCCCGGTTCGACGAAGCCATGCGCGCGATCTACGACAGCGGCGACCACAATGCCGTCGCGTACTCCCATGGCGCGGCCATCATGACCTGGGTGGCATTGAACGTGCGCGGGATCGATCCCGCTGCCCTGGCGACCGAGCCGCTGCAGAACACCGGATACTTCGTGGTGCGCGGTAATCCCGCCGACGGCTGGATGTTGGTCGCCGAGCACAACGGCGCCTGATCACGGTCCGGCCTGCGGCAGTTCGTCGGCGGCGATCTCGCACGGCGTAGCCGCGGGTTCTGCGGTCACGGGTTCCGCGGGTGGCGGTACCGGGGCCGGTGCGGCGACGGGTTCGGGAACCGGAGTCGGTGCGGGTGCCGACTCCGCCGGCGGTGCTTCGGCGGCGCCGAAGGGGATCTCGGCGTCGACGGGCTCGGCGTCGGGCTCCTCGTCCTCGGGGGCCCCGCTCTCGAGGTCCTTGCTCTCGTCGGGTTCCTCACCCTCGACCTTCTCGTCGTCGGCTTCCTCGTCATCGGACCCGGGCTCATCCTCCGGGGGTTGGTCGCGCACCGGTTCGTCGAGCACCGGTTCGTCGAGGCCGTCCGGCGTGACGCCGCCAGCCGCACCCAGCAGCCCGCCGAGCATGTCCGCGAACGACTGACCGAGCCCGGAGACACCGGACATCCCCGAGCCCATCGACGGCAGGCCGCCGAAACCGCCACCACCCGGCAGCGACGGGACGCCCTCGGCGGCAACGGGTCCGGCAGGTCCGGCCGGCATCTCGAAGGCGGGCGCAGGTGGTGCAGCCGTCGCCGCCGCACCGGAATAGGCATTGCGGATCGCGTCCTCGGTCGCGCGCATCGACGACATCCAGTCGACACCCACATCGGCGGTCACGAACGGCGCCACCCGCTGGTCGACCAGTTCACTGGCCCCGGATTGATCGCCGGCACCCGTGGTCACAATGCGCGCCGCACTCAGCCATTCGCCCCGCATGGCGCGGGCCTCGACATCGAGGGTGGCGGCCACCTTGGCCTCGACCAACCGGCGCAGCTGATCGCGCAGATCCACCAAAGCATCGGTGGCACAACGCAACCCGTCGACAGTCTGAGACGAGGCCGCGGTGTGCCGGTCCAGGAAGTCGCCGGCCCCGTCGGCACCGACCCCCTGCCACGCCTCGGTGACGGCACGGCGGGCACCGTCCTGCAACAGCAGTGCCTCGTCAGCCGCGGAAACCAGCGCGGCCAGCGCCTGGCAGTCGGATTCCAGCACCGCCAGATCCATCGACTCCTCGGCGGTGTAGGCGGCCACCAATCCCGTCGGGTCGGGGGCGGCATGCCCGAGCTGTCGGCATGCCTGCGCGTATTCGGCGATCACCTCGACGGCCGGCCGGCCCTCGTCGAGCATCATCACCCGATCCGTCGCGCCGCACGCGCATCGACATCGGTGTACCGGCCCGCCGAGAACCGCAGCGCCGATGCGATATCGCGGTTGGCCGCGGCCCAGGACTGCAGCCGCCCCACGGTCGCGGCCACCGCGTGACGGACCTGGTCACCGCCGTCGCCGTAGTCGCGGCCGGCGCAGCCGGCACCGAAGGCCAACGACGTCTGGCAGCGGTGCACCGCGCTGTCGATGAGTCCGGCCACCCAGTCGTAACGATGCGCCGCTTCCAACAAGGCGGCAATGTCCACCCGGGCCGAGTCGATGTGTCCCATACCTGGATTGGACGCAGCAGCGGCCCGTTCGGTTCCGCCGATCTGGAAAAAACTAGCCGAGCTCGCTCACCGATTCGGCCACCCGCGCGGCCAACTGGCGTGCGGTATCAGCATCGGCGGCCTCCACCATGACGCGCACCACCTGCTCGGTTCCGGACGGGCGCAACAGGATTCGGCCGGTGTCCCCCAGCACTGCCTCGGCTTCGGCGACCGCGTTGCGCACCGAATCCGCACCCGCGACGGTGGCCTTGTCGGCGACCGCGACGTTGATCAACACCTGCGGCAGGGTCTGCATGGGGGCGCAGAGGCCGGCCAGCGCGGTCCTGGTCTGCGCCATTCGCGACATCAGCCGCAGACCGGTGACGATGCCGTCGCCGGTGGTGCCGAACGAGGGCAGCACGATATGACCGGACTGCTCGCCGCCCAGGGAGAACTCCCCGGCGCGCAACTCCTCCAGGACATAACGATCGCCGACGGCCGTGGTGCGCACCTCGATACCGGCCGCGCGCATCGCGATGTGCAGTCCGAGATTGCTCATGACCGTGGTGACCAGGGTGTTGGACGCAAGTTCCTGCGCCTCGTGCATGGCGAGTGCGAGCATCACCATGATGGCGTCACCGTCGATGACGTTCCCGTCGGCGTCGACCGCCAGGCACCGGTCGGCATCACCGTCGTGCGCGAGGCCCAGATCCGCACCGTGCGCGACGACGGCCTGCTGCAGCACCTCCATGTGCGTCGACCCGCAGTGGTCGTTGATGTTGAGACCGTTCGGCTCGGCATGCAGCGTGATGACCTCGGCGCCCGCCGCCCGATAGGCCATCGGCGCGGCGGCGTGGGCGGCGCCGTTGGCGCAGTCCACCACCACCTTGATGCCGTCCAGCCGGGTGGTGACGGCCTTGGCGACGTGCCGCAGGTAGCGGTCCAGGGCGTCTTCGGCGTCGACCACCCGGCCGATCCCGGCGCCGACCGGGCGCTCCCCCGGACCGGAGCTGACCAACTCCTCGATGCGGTCCTCGGTGGCGTCGTCGAGCTTGTGCCCACCGGGACCGAAGATCTTGATGCCGTTATCGGGCATGGGATTGTGCGAGGCGGAGATCATGATGCCGAAATCGGCGTCATACGCGCTGGTCAGGTAGGCCACCGCCGGAGTGGGCAGCACCCCGACGCGCAGCGCGTCGACCCCTTCGCTGGCCAGCCCGGCGATCACGGCCGCCTCCAGCATCTCGCCGCTGGCCCGCGGATCGCGTCCCACGACGGCCACCCGGCGCCCCGCCGACGATGTCGAGCTCAGCCTGCGCGCCGCCGCCGAACCCAGCGCCAGCGCCAGTTCAGCGGTCAGGTCGCGGTTGGCGACCCCGCGCACGCCGTCGGTGCCGAACAGTCGAGCCATGCCGACAAACTTCTCACATGACAGGGCCCCAGAGCCAACTGACAAGCCCCGCGGCCGGGTCGGTATGAAATCGATACACCACAGCCCGCGTCGAGGGACGCGGGCTGTGGCGGTATCAGCTGGTGGTTACCCGGCCGGGGCACCCTCGGGGACCGTGGTCGTGGTGGTCACCGGGGCCTCACCGGTGGTCCCGTCCTCGACGGTCTCATCGGTCGGCTCGGCAGGCTCCTCGGAGAACGAGGCACCCTCGGCGGTGCCGGGCTCTTCGGTCATGCCCTGCTGCTCCATGCCGTTCTGACGGAAGTCGACAGCGCCCAGTGCATTGGTGCACGCGCTCTGCTGCGCTCCGGCCGTGTCCACGCTCTCCGCGGTCACGGTCAGCTCGCCGAGGTCACCCTTGCAGACATCCGCGGCGATCTGCGAGGCCGCGTCGATGGGCACATCGGTCAGCACACCTGCGGTGCCGATCGCCAGGTCCACCCGGCCGTCACCCGGCTGCGCGCTCGCAACGGCGGCGCCACCGAACAGCAGCAGGGCCCCGCTCATGGCGGCGCCGGCGGTCATACGCATCACAGTGTTGTTCTTCATCCATCATCCTTTCAGTCAGTGGAAGCGGTCCGGTCCCCCAACGAGCTGACTGACTCGCACCGACGGCAGATTCGGTCTGCCTGGACGCGCGAAAACGCCCCCGCTCCTCCACCTCCAAGGTTCACCAAACCCCGCCGAGATCAAACCCGGCCCAGCCGGATCGTGCGGTTCGGCCGGACATGGCAACGGGTCGGATTCGGGCCTCACCAGTGCCGGCGCGGAAGTCGGCAAAGAACATCACAATAAAAAGAGACCGCCGGGTGTGGATTGCTCCACACCCGGCGGCCGAGAAGACGAACAGATCAGCGCTTGCTGTACTGAGGCGCCTTACGGGCCTTCTTGAGGCCGTACTTCTTGCGCTCGATGGCACGCGGGTCGCGGGTCAGGAACCCGGCCTTCTTCAGCGCCGGACGATCCTCGGGCTGCACCAGGATCAGTGCGCGCGCGATCGCCAGACGCAGTGCGCCGGCCTGCCCGGACGGGCCGCCACCATCGAGGTGGGCGTAGATGTCGAAGCTCTCCAGCCGGTCGACGGTCACCAGCGGAGCCTTGATCAGCTGCTGGTGCACCTTGTTGGGGAAGTAGTCCTCCAACGAGCGACCGTCGAGGTTGAACTTGCCGGTGCCGGGCACCAGGCGCACCCGCACCACGGCCTCCTTGCGGCGGCCGACGGTCTGGATCGGGCGGTCGATGTAGACCGGCTCGCGCGGAGCGGCTTCCTCGACGAAGGTCTCCTCGTAGGTGACCTCACCCTCGGGGGTCTCGACGACGTCGTCGATCACTTCAGTCACTTCAGACTCGGTCACTGCGCCACCTGCTTGATCTCGAACGGAATCGGCTGCTGCGCGGCGTGCGGATGCTCGGGGCCCGCGTACACCTTCAGCTTCTTCTGCACCTGACGGCTCAGCTTGTTGTGCGGCAGCATCCCGACGATGGCGTTCTCGACGACACGGGTGGGGTGCTTCTCCAGCAGCTCGCCGATGGTGCGCTTGCGCAGGCCACCGGGGTAACCCGAGTGACGGTAAGCGAACTTCTTGGTGAGCTTGTCGCCGCTGAGGGAGACCTTCTCGGCGTTGATGACGATGACGAAGTCGCCACCGTCGACGTTGGGGGTGAATGTCGGCTTGTGCTTGCCGCGCAGCAGCTTGGCTGCTTCCACGGCGAGCCGGCCGAGCACCACGTCTTGGGCATCGATGACGTACCACGAACGCGTGGTGTCACCCGCCTTCGGCGTGTAAGTAGGCATGTTGCTTACCTTCTTCTCTCGGGTTGAATGCCGGTCAGGCGGATGCGGATGAGGATTCCCGGCGACCGACGTTGACCCGGGACCCGTATGCCCCGAAGGACAGCACACGCCAGCGAGGGAGCTTACCGGGCGGTGTCCGTGCAGGTCAAAACGCCCGAAGCGCGGCCAGGGTGGCCGTGGTTTCACACCTGGTCGAGGTGCGCACCAGACTGAGGTGAGGCAGGTCCAAGCACCCGCTAGGAGATCTCACGATCCGCGCGTGGCGCGCCGAGTTGCAACCGCGAGGTGTCCTTGAGGTCCACCCCGGAACGGCCGAGCGCCACCGCGCCGTCCACCAGCCCGGCGGCCACCCGCGCGGCCTGCTCATACCCCAGGCCGTCGGGCGGATGGATATTGGAGATGCAGTTGCGGTCGGCGTCGGTGCGGCCCACCCGCGGCAGATGCGTCAGGTAGATACCCAGGCTGTCGGCGACGCTCAGGCCGGGCCGCTCCCCGATGATCACCAGCAATGTGCGCACGCCTTGAGCAGCGGCGATGTGGTCACCCAGGGCGACGCGAGCCTGGGTCGCGATCACCGGCGGGGCCAGCGTGTGACGCTCGCCGAGGACCTCGGCCAGGGCGGCCAGCAGCTTGGCGCCGTGGTGGCTCAGCGCCGTCGGCGAGAGCCCGTCGGCCAGCACGAAGCCGATATCGGCCGGCGTCCGCGCGACGGCCGGCGACTCCGCCGGGATGCGGCCCAAATCGGGGCGGCGCAGATACTCGTCGCGGGAACCGGCCCGGCTGGTCACCACGACCGGTTCACCGATCCCCACCGCGCGAACGGCACGGCCGAGGTCGTCGACATCGAGCGGGATGTGCACCGCATCGCGGGCGGCGGCATGCGCGGCGGCCAGTTCCAGCACCTGCCGGGTGGGCAACGCGGTGCCGGCGCGGCCCAGCCCGATGCGGGCCTGGGTGGTCTTGCGGAGGTCGGCCCAGAACTCCTGGACCGCGGGGTCACTGCTCAAAGCGCTCCTCATGGTGCGGAGGTGAGCGCACGCAACGGTGAGTGCGTCAGGTCGAACGGGGTCAGCCGCCCGGCGTCGTCGACCATGCCGACGCGCTGCAGCCAGGCCTCGAATTCCGGTGCCGGGTGCAGCCCCAGGGTGCGGCGGGTGGTCAGCACGTCGTGGAACGACAGGCTCTGGTAGCCGAGCATGACGTCATCGGCGCCGGGCACCGTGATGACGAAGGCCGCACCGGCCGCCGCCAACAACGTCAGCAGCGTGTCCATGTCGTTCTGGTCGGCTTCGGCGTGGTTGGTGTAGCAGACGTCGACGCCCATCGGCAGGCCCAGCAGCTTGCCGCAGAAGTGGTCTTCCAGACCGGCGCGGATGATCTGCTTGCCGTCATAGAGATACTCCGGTCCGATGAAACCCACCACGGTGTTCACCAGCAGCGGATCCAGATCACGCGCGACGGCGTAGGCGCGGGTCTCCAGCGTCTGCTGATCGACCGGCTTACCGCCCACCCCCAGATGGGTGTGCGAGCTGAGCGCCGAGCCCTGCCCGGTCTCCAGATACATGACGTTGGTGCCGACGGTGCCGCGCTGCAGGCTCAGAGCCGCCTCGCGCCCCTCGCGCAGCAACGAGATGTCAACGCCGAACGCCGAATTGGCACCCTCGGTGCCGGCGATGGACTGGAACACCAGATCCACCGGGGCGCCGGTTTCGATCAGCCCGATGGTGGTGGTGATGTGCGACAGCACGCACGACTGCACCGGGATGTCGTAGCGGGTGCGGATCGAGTCCAGCAGCGCCAGCAGGTCGGCGGTGGCCTGCGGTGAATCGGTCGCGGGGTTGATCCCGATGACGGCGTCCCCACACCCCAGCAGTAGCCCGTCCAGCACCGCCGCGGCGATACCGCGCGGGTCGTCGGTGGGATGGTTGGGCTGCAGCCGGGTCGCCAGGGTGCCGGGTAGGCCGACGGTGGTGCGGAACGCCGCGGTGACGGTGCACGCCGCCGCCACCGCGATCAGATCCTGGTTGCGCATGATCTTGCTGACCGCGGCGACCATCTCCGGGGTGAGCCCCGACGAGATCGCCGCGATCCGTGCCGCGCTGTCGGCATGCGACGACGTCTCCAGCAGCCAGTCCCGCAGGCCGCCCACCGTCAGACCCGACAGGGGCGAAAAGGCCTGCCGGTCATGGCTGTCCATGATCAGCCGGGTGACCTCGTCGGTGTCGTAGTCGACGATGTCGGTGTGCAGGAAGGTTTCCAGCGGCAGGTCGGCGAGCACCCACGCGGCGGCCGCGCGTTCGGCGTCGTGTTCGGCGGCACACCCGGCGAGTTGGTCGCCCGAGCGCAGCGGCGTGGCCTTGGCCATCACCTCCACGAGTCCGTCGAAGGCGTAGTTCACGCCCGAGACCTGCTGCCGGTAGATCACCGCAGTTCGCTCTCCGCCTTCGCCAGCATGGCGAATTCCTCGTCGGGCGAGTTGGCCACCAGCTTGTGCCGGCTGTAGACGGCGAAGTACAGCATGAACAACGCGAACACGCCCAGGCACCAGCCGGCGGCGACCGGGTCGACCAGGAACGTCGCGATGACCGCGAACACGCCGATGACCAGGGCGAAGCCGGTGGTCGCGACGCCGCCCGGGGTGCGGTACGGACGCGGCATGTCCGGTTCCCGGCGGCGCAGCACGATGTGGCTGACCATCATCAGCACGTAGCTCAACGCCGCGCCGAAGACCGCCATGTTCAGCAGCGTGGCGCCCTGCCCGGTCAGCGACAGCGCGAAGCCGATGAGTCCCGGCACGATCAGCGCCAGGGTGGGCGCCTTGCGGGAGTTGGTCACCGACAGGGTCTTGGGCAGGTAACCAGCGCGCGACAGCGCGAACAGCTGACGCGAGTAGGCGTAGATGATGGAGAAGAAGCTCGCGATCAGACCGGCCAGGCCGATGTAGTTGACCACGGTGGCCGCGGTGCTGTCACCGAGTGCTTCCACCAACGGGTTGCCCGAGGCCTTCATCTCGTCCGCGCCACCGGCTCCGGTGGTCAGGATCAGCACCGCCGCGCAGGTCACCAGCAGCACGCCCATGCCGGCGATGATGCCGCGCGGGACGTTGCGCTCAGGGTTGGCGGTTTCCTCGGCCGCCAGCGGCACACCCTCGATGGCCAGGAAGAACCAGATGGCGAACGGGAAGGCGGCCCAGATGCCGAGGTAGCCGTTGGGCAGCCAGCTCGACGCTCCCGCGGCGCTCTCGTCGACGGCGATATTGGTCAGGTTGGCGACATCGAAGTGACCGATGGCCGCGATGGCGAAGACGATGAGCCCGACCAGTGCGATGGCGGTGATCACGAACATCACCTTCAGCGCCTCGCCGACGCCGGCGAGGTGGATGCCGATGAACAACGCGTAGGCGGCCAGGTACACCCACCAGCCGTCGGTGATACCGAACAGGCCCAGCGATTCGACATAGGCGCCGATGAAGGTGGCGATGGCCGCGGGCGCGATGGCGTATTCGATGAGAATGGCTGTGCCGGTGGCGAATCCGCCCCACGGCCCCATGGCACGGCGGGCGAAGGTGTAGCCACCGCCGGCGGCCGGCAGCGCCGAGGACAGCTCAGCCATGCCCAACACCAACGCCAGGTACATGCCCGCGATGATGACCGCGGCGATCGCCAGACCGCCGAAGCCGCCCTGCTCCAACCCGAAGTTCCAACCCGAGTAGTCGCCGGAAATCACATAGCTGACACCCAGTCCGGCCAGCAGCAGCCAGCCCGCGGTGCCCGATTTGAGTTGACGCTTCTGCAGATAGTCTGCGCTCTCGAGGTGCTCTTCGACACCGGCCACTTCACAACTCCTTTGTTGACAGTGCAATTGCGGTCGATCAATGGTGATCGGGGCGCCGGGTCGGCGCCTGAAGCATCTGCCAGCCTCGGGCTGACCGGGGCACGTTCGACTGCCTAAACACGAGTCAGCCTAAAGGTCGGATACCCGACCTTTGATAGAGCAGTATTGTCGGTAAACGCCGCGCTGTCCACCCCAACACGGCCTCAAAAGCGCGTCAGTCAGCCACGAAGGTCCGCAGCGGGAGACCCGCCACGATGCGGGCGGCGTTGTGCCCCAGAGTCCGCAGCTGCGCCGGGCTGGATCCACCCGCCAGCTCGAAAACCGGTTGTTCGAGCTTGGCATGACAGACACTGACCTCGCCGGCGGCGTCGACACCGACGCCCACCTGCAGCGACGACTGGGCCGCGGCCCGCTGCGCCAGCGCGGTCGCCGACTGCCCGGTCACAGATTCGACCGTGAAGGGCACGCCTTCTTCCTCGATACCGGCGACCACCTCACGCACCGTCGGATCCGGACCGTCCGATGCCACCACGACCGTGGGCGGTTGCGGCTGCGATGGGGCGGACCGGAAGCCGTCAGCCACGGCCGGCGACCTTCACGGCGTAGGCCGCCACCAGCCCCGATGCCACCGCGTTACGGGGACCCTCGGTGCCGCGGACGTTCCCTGTGCCGCAGACGATCCCGTATGGGGCCAGGGCATCGGCGATCTGATCGGGGATCTCGAAGTCCAGCGCGCAACCGCCGAGCAGCACCACGAACCCGATCTGACGCAGGTCACCCCCGGGTGCCACGCTGCGCAGCGACCGCAGCGCGTTGACGACGAAGATACGTTCCTTGGCGGTGCGACGCACCGTGGCGATCCGCTCCATCGAATGACGGCCCGGGATCGGGTTCATCCCCGAACCGTCCAGGGTCACCACCCGGGCGAACGCGGTTGCCGGCAGCGGTTTCTCGAAGAACTGCACGGTGCCGTTCTCCAGCCGGACATGAAAGAAGCTCTCCGCTTTGCCCAGCGGGAAGCGTTTGATGTCCTCGGCCAGCTCCAGGTTGTTCAGCCCCAGTTCGGCATCGATGAGTTTGGTGACCAGGTCACCGGCGCCCGCCAGATGCACCGCGGTGATCGTGTCATCGGTCTCGATCAACGCGGCGTCTGTCGATCCCCCACCGAGATCCAGCACCACCAGCGGCTTGTCGGTTCCGGGCGTGGTCAGCGCGCCCCGGACCGCCATCTCGGCCTCGACACCACCGACGACGACCTCGACCCGTTCGGCACCCGCGTCGCGCAACCGGTCGGCCACCGCGGTGGCCACGGCCTGCATCCCGCTCTCGCGGGTACGCACCATCGCGGCCAGCGCGACCGCGTTCTCCAGCGCCACCTCACCGGCGACGCCACCGCGAACCTCCTGCGGCACAAAGGTATCGACGGCCAGCAGATCCTTGATGTGCACATCGGCGATCGCATGGTCGGACAGATCGGCCATGCTCTGGCGCACGTTGGCGATCATGCCGCCGGTGTTGGTGCCGGCCTCACCGCTGACGTCGACCAGTGGGCTGACGCGTTCGACGGCCGCCATGATCTCCACCGCGCCGCGGGAGACGTCGATGCTCGCGCGCCGACTCTGCCCGTTGAGCTCCAGCGATCCCGCCGGGATGGTGCGGTCGGCGACGTCACCGGCCGGGGTGCGCACCACCACCGCCGACCGATTACCGGTCAGTGCCCGTGCGACCGGCGAGACCACCCGGGTGGCGGCGGCATCGAGTTCGAAGATCGTGGCCAGCCCATAGGCATTGGACAGCGTGCGGATCGACTGCGCCGGTCCGGCCACCTCGACGGCAGCCAGCATGCCCAGCGGCACCGCGTCGATGCGCGACACCTCGTCGATCACCGGGATCATCGTATCGAGCCGGTTGACCACCAGGACCGCGTCATCGTTGCCCAGGATGGCGCCCGCGACGGCGATCCCGCGTCCGACCGCGGTGTTGATCGTCTGCGCGGCGACTTCGAAGTCGACGCCGCTGGGGACGACGACGATGACCGGTTCCGAACCGGTGGCCTCGGTGAGCGACTCGAAGGCCACCGTGGTGCCCACGCCCAGACCGCGACCGCCCGGCGTGCGCGGATCGTGCCCGATCATCGTCGACTCGGTGATGATGGTCTCGGTGATGGTTTCCATCGCCATCCCGCTGATCACCGGCGTTGCCTCGTTGAGCAGGACGGTGTCCAGATCGCCCACGGCGACTCCGGCCGCGCGAAGCGCCCGGTCCACCACATCGGCAACACCGTCGACGTTGCGCGGGGTGCCCTTGACGCCGGTGGTCGGCGCCAGGGCTGCCCCGAGAAACGTTATCGACCCGTCGGGACCGATGGTCGCTGCGCTGGCCTCCGTCGTCGAGTTGCCGATGTCGACACCGACAACGGTGACCATCAGTTCGTCGCCAGCGCTTGCGCGAACTGCGGAATCACCTCGACCGGCTTGGCGCCCTTGACGATCTGCTCGGTCTCCTTCAGGTGCAGCAGCGCGGCCTTGGCCTGCCAGCGCGGACGCGCCATCTGATCGTTGAGCGTCGGAACCGGTTCGGGTGACTCGCCTTTGGCGTACTGCGCCGCATTGGAGCCGACCTGCCGATAGGTCTCCAGGGTCATCAGCGGGCACTGCGGGAACAGCTCCAAGCTGGACAACCGGGGCAGGTCGCGCTGATGGATCATGGTGGTACCGCGCGACAACAGCCCGATCGCGATGCCCGAACCCGACAACTTGGCCGCCGTGTGGGCGACGACCGCAAGATCGCTGCTGTGCCGGACCCGCACGATCCTGGCCGAGACCTCCTGCTCCTCGATACCGGCCAGGATCTGGCGGATCACATCGGCATGGGACAGCCCGGTGATGGTCTGGGTGAAGAAGTCGGCGAAGGCCGGCGAGATGCCGACCAGCACCTCGTCGGTCCGCTTACCCGGCTCGGCCGGCTTCTCGTCGGCGAAAGTCAGGACTCTGTCGGTCATTTCACTCCACCTCAACTTCGGGGTTCTCGGCGCTCGTCACGTGACGCAGCCGCTTCATCTCCTCCCAGCGCGCCCCGGTCGGGCGATAACCGGTGCCAGGTCCGGCGTAGTCGTTGCGGTCGTTGACCGCCGACAACGGCTGCAGATCGCGCGTCATGATGGCCGAGGTCTGCAGCAGATCACCCGAGACACGTTGGCGCAGAACGGTCAGCAGGTTCTCGGCGATATCGGAGAAGCCGGTGGACTCCAGCGCCTTCACCAGATCCAGACCCGTCACGTTGCGATCCATCACCTGCTGGGCGCCCTTGAGGTCCTCCAGCACATCGCGCGGGATCAACTCCCGGCTGCCGTGGGCGTAGACCGCCGCCTCGATCTCGGCATCGCTGATGGCCGGCAGATCCAGGTAGCGGAACACCGCCTGCAGGGCCTTGCCGGCGCGGTGGCGCGCCGCGAGGATATCGGCCTCTTTCACATGCTGCAGACCGCCGTCGATCTGCAGATCCCGCTGGATGGTGTTGAAGTCGTCGAAGTCCTCGGCATCGACGTTCGATCCGGCGAACATGTTGTCGTAGTTCGGTGTCGCCGAGTAGCCCGAGGTGATGAAGTCGGTGCCCGGCATCAGCTGGGGCAGCAGTCGGGCCACGCGCCGCATCGGCGAATGCGAGAACGACTGGTCGTTACCGGAGGCGCATTCCAGATCGACCGCGGAGGCGATCAGGTTCTCGGCGGCCACCGCCCGGATACCGGCGGGTACCGCACCCGGGACACCGATGCAGGAGATCGAACCGTTCTGCAGGCCCTGCACACCGGCACCCTTGGTCACCAGGATGCAGCGGATCTCCAGGTAGAGCATCGAGCGACCCTCGGCGTTGCCCATCTGCACCTCCGAACCGGTGCCCGAGGTGAAGCGCATCTTGATACCGCGCGAGGCGTAGGCCGCGGCCAGGAACGCCTTCGAGTACGGGGTGTCGTCACCGTCGACGAACACCGACTCGGTGCCGTAGACCGAGATCGTCTCGGCGTAGGCGGTGATACCGCGCATGCCGAGTTCGAGTTCGGTGGCCTCCTCCAGCGCGCACTGGGTCAGCCGACCGCCCGTGCCCACCTGACTGCCGATCTGCAGGGCCATCGCGACCAGCGGTGCATAGCGCACGACGCCCAACGTGGTCTCCACTTCGGAGAATCCGCGCAGCGATGCCTCGGCGGCCTCGCAGGCCACCTGCAGCGGGTTGTCCCGGGCGCTGGTGCAGTGCGCCTGGTTCGCCGGGGTGCGGCGGGCCCGCATCTTCTGCATGCCCATCATGATCTCGACGATGTTCATCGTCTTGACGACCTCGAGCAGCTTGGCCGGGGTCAGACCGCGGGTCACCGCGATGACCTCGTCGCGGGTGACCCGGGGATCGACCAGCATCGCGGCGATCTCCTGGGCGGGAATGGCCATCGACGCCTCGGTGCTGTCCACGTCGATCGCATGATCGGCGATGAACTGGTCCAGGAAGTCGAAGTCGGCGCGGGCCCGGCCGTCCATCTCGACGATGACGCCGTCGACCACCTTGACGCTGGGCTCGGGGTCGAATGCGCTGTCGAGGGCGACCATGCCGACCTCGGGCCACTCCTGCACGAATCCGTCCAGGTTGACCGGACGTTCCTCGAGCACCCTGGTCCGCTCGGACTGCCGCTTCTGTGCTGGCGCCTGTTCAGGCGAAACTGCGGTCACCGGTTTAACTCCTATTCGTTGGTGGCCAGGATGTCGCGACGCTCGTAGACGTCGGCGGCTTCGCGGACGAGCCCGGCCAGCATGGTGGCCCCGTGCTGGTTTTCCAGTTCGTCGGCGATCGCGTCGAGCTCCGGCTTGGTCGAAGCGTTGGGGCGCAACGCGTTATAGATCTGCAGCACACGCTCATCGCTGATGGCGGTCATCTCGGCCGCCCGGCGGAGGTTCGCACCCAGCTGATTGCGCCCCACCTTCTCGGCGATCTGCGCCTGCAGACGCAGTGTCTGCGGGGTGATGCGCAGATCCGAGGCGGTGACGTCCCCGGACATCACCGCCTCCATGGTGATGTCGGCGATCGGCTTGCCGTTGGGGGTGAACAGCAGATCCTGCCGATTCAGGCTCAACGGGTAATCCACCGTTGGATCAAGGGTCGGTTCTGTCATGCACTGCTCCCAGGTGAGGGATGACCCAGGTGAGGTCACCTGACTGTGTTCTTGTGGCGCGGGGCTTCCGCGGTGCGCCCATTGTGTCTCCCGTCACGTTGCAACAACGTTGCAGACAGTTGCCGACCTCGCCGGGCGGTCGGGATTGCGCTGTCTACTCGGCCAGTTCCGGTCGTCCGCGGGCGTCGGTTCGCCATCCGCGGCTAACCTGCAAGCACCGTGAAACTCCCACTCGACACCGCAGGCCACCTGGCGACACTGGCAGACCTGGGCGGCTACTTCGCACTGCCTGTCGCCTCCGGACAGCCCCAATGGCGGTCGCTGCCAGAACTTTTCGATACGGCGGTGATATCCGGGCATGTCGAGGCAACCCGGTCGGCGATCGCGGCCGCCGCCGGCTGTGGGCCGGATCGGGTGCCGGTGCGGATGGCGGCGTCGTCGTTCCAACTGGGGGTGGCCGCCCGCCTGCTCTCCCCCGTGATCGGTGCCGCGGTCTGTCTGCACGCCGTCCCGGTGCTCGATGCCGCCACCATCCGCTGGCGACCTTCGGACACCCATGCGCCGCTGTTCGCCGTCGCCGAGCCGCAGTGGCGGCCCGCCGGCGCGGCCGCCATCGTCGACACCGTGGTGCCGGTGCTGGTGGACCTCGGCGCCAGGTTGGCCACACTGGTGTCGCTTTCACCCCAGGTCAGCCTGGGCAACATCGCCTCCGCTTCCAATGGCGCGGTGACCGTGCTGGCGATGTCGCGGCCGGAACTGGAGGGTGCGGGCCGGCAACTGGTGCGCCAACTGTTGCAACTCGACCCGTTGATCGGGACGGGCTCGTTCACCGGCGGTCAGTTTCGCCGCAACAGCTGCTGCCTGTACTACCAGGGACCCGGCGGCGGGCTGTGCGGGGATTGTGTGCTGGTTCCCGGGTCCACTCGCTGATCACCCGTTGCAACGTCTTTGCAACGCTGGCTGCATTACCATTCGCCGCTCAGCAGCAGGACGGAGTTGACCATGGGCTGGCCACAGACCCGCGTTGCACCGACCGAGCGGGACAGCGGCACCGTCGATACCGATGGTGAAAGCGAAAACCTCAGCATTGCACTACCTTTCACGACCCACGATGCGCCGCGCGCAGTGTTCGTCATGAACGACGAGCTGCTGCGGCACGGGCTGATCCACGTGATGTCCCACGGTGCCGGTGTCGCGCTGGCCGGTGATCTTGCGCACGGTCCCGGCCTGCTGGAGCGACTGCTCGAGCTGACCCCCGAACTTCTCGTCATCGACGCCGCGATGAACGCCGCACTGCCGGCCGTCCTGGCCGGGCTGGACCCGCGGCCCAGGGTGATCGCGGTGATCGACGGTGAGGACCCCCGTGAACGGGCGCTACCGCTGATCACCGCCGGGGCCGACGCCGTGGTCGACCGCCGATCATCGGCGGCCGAATTGCGCCGCGCCGTCGCACGGGTCATCGACGGCCACCGCGCCCTCGACGCCCGCAGCGCCGAAACCCTCATCGACGAACTGCGTCGTCAGTCCGACCCCGGCGACACCGGTACCCTGACCCGTCGCGAACGCGAGGTGCTCGACCTGGTGGTCGAGGGCCTGGACAACCGCGCCATCGCCGGTTCCCTGTTCATCTCGGAGGCCACCGTGAAATTCCATCTGCACAACATCAAGACGAAGTTCGACGTGCACAGTCGGGCGGCGCTGGTAGCCACCGTGCTGCGGGCTCGCGACCATGGGTGAGGGTATTGCCGTCCAGCTCCCGGTGCGCGGTCGCACGGTGGCGGTACTCGGGTCGGCCGAGCACGCGGTCACCGTCGTCGGTGGGCTGGTGTCCGCCGGTGCTCACGTGCGGGTGTTCTCGCCCGAGGCCTCGCCCTATGTGTCCGATCTCGCCGATCGGAATCTGATCGATTGGCAGCGAAGAGCTTTCGACACCGACGACCTCGACGATGTCGAGGTGCTCTTTGACTGCGGTGGTCTGACAGACACCGAACACCGGGCCGTCGCACAGGGTGGCGCCCGCGGTCTGTTCTGCATCGACGCGCACCAGGGCCGGCGGCCGACCACGGCGCATCCACGCACCGGACGGGTCGTCATCGTCGGCGGTGGCCCGGGTGATCCGGGATTGCTGACGGTGGCCGGACGGGCCGCGCTCGCGTGTGCCGATGTGATCGTCACCGACCGCCTGGCACCGGTCGGTGTGCTCAACGAGATTGCGCCGCAGGCACAGATCATCGATGTGGCGAAGATCCCCGGCGGCCGCCGGACCGAGCAGAGCACCATCAACGCACTGCTGGTCGAACACGCGGGCGCCGGGCGCACGGTGGTGCGACTCAAGGGCGGCGACGGTTTCGTCTTCGGCCGCGGCGGCGAGGAGATCGACGATTGTGTGCGGGCCGGCATCGCGGTGGAGGTGATACCCGGTGTCAGTTCGGCCATCGCGGCACCGGCCGCGGCACTCATCCCCGTCACCCACCGGGGCCTCACGCAGGGATTCACCGTCGTGTCCGGCCATGTGCCGCCCGATGATCCGCAGTGCACGGTGAACTACGCGGCGCTGGCGTCGGCCAACACCACCATCGTGCTGATGATGGCCGTGGCCAATCTGGAGGCGATCACCAGAGCCCTGCTGGACGCCGGGATGCCCGCCGAGACGCCGGCCGCGGTGATCGCCGACGGCACCCTGGCCGGACAGCATGAGATCCGTGCCGAACTGGACACCATCGCCGCCGTCGCGCGCGAGGCCGGGGTACGTCCGCCGGCCACCACCGTCATCGGAGCGGTGGCCGGTTTCGTACCGGGCCTGGCCACCGAAACGACGAGACGCCCGCAGAGCGCTCTGGCGCTCTGACGGGCGTCCCGTCCGTCTACCGGCGGCCCTATCCCAGTGCACCCACCAGTCCGGCGGCCAGTGCGGCACCGATCAGTGGTGCCACCACCGGCACCCAGGAATAACCCCAGTCGGCGTTCGCCTTGCCGCGAATCGGCAACAGTGCGTAGGCAATACGCGGGCCGAGGTCACGGGCGGGGTTGATGGCGTAACCGGTCGGGCCGCCCAGGCCGAACCCGATGGTGATCACGACGAAGGACACCGCCGCATAGCCCAGCGTGGTGTTGACCTCGGGGGTGGTCAGGATCCACAGGATCAGCACGAAGGTGGCGATGACCTCGGTGACGATGTTCCAGCCGATCTTGCGCACCGCCGGTGAGGTGCAGAAGATGCCGCGGGTTCCGGAATTGTCGTCGTTGTTGTCGAACTGCAGTTTGAACGCCGCCCAGGCCAGCGAGGCACCGACGAACGCACCGGTCAACTGCGCGATCCAGTAGATCGGCACCTGCGTCCACGGCACCCCGCCGGATATCGCCAGGGCCAAAGTCACGGCCGGGTTGATATGTGCGCCTGCCGGCGCGGCCACGCTGGCGCCGGTGAAGACCGCGAAGCCCCACCCGAGCACGATGATCACCCAATCACCGCCGCCGCCATGGGAAAAGGAATTCTTGAGCACGACCGCGGCCACCGCGCCGCTACCGAGCAGACACAGCACCGCGGTGCCGAGGAATTCCCATACGAGGATGTCGATGTTCGCCACTGAACCACCTAACTCAATTGGCAGAGAACGCTTTGCCACCAGTGTTTGTCGCGCACCCGATGTTGGGGCGGCTTCGCGCGGTTCCACGTCGCCAACCATCCGGAAGCACTGCCGCAACACAACTTTGGGCCAGTATTTGGCTAGGGTATGGCGACCGCCGGTGCGTGCGGCGCAAACGACCGCGCGGGCGGCGATGTTCCGATTATGATCGAACTGCGGCAGAACACCCCGCGAACGTCAAAATTCGTTGCGGGAAAACCGATTCGAAAGGTTCGTCATGAGTGCCATCAGCCTGACCAGTGCAACCAAGGTGGTCAACGCGGCCATCGAGAAGGCCGGCGAGATCGGCCAGCCGATGAACATCGCCGTCGTCGACGACGGCGGACACCTGGTGGCGTTCGCCAGGATGGACGGCGCCATCAAGGCCAGCATCGACATCTCGATCAAGAAGGCGCGCACGTCGATCCTGATGAATGCGCCCACCGGTGCGCTGATGCCGCTGGCGCAGCCCGGTGCCGAGCTCTACGGTCTGGAGCAGACCTGCGGCGGTCTGGTGATCTTCGGCGGCGGCATCCCGCTGACCGTCGACGGTGTCGTCGTCGGCGCCATCGGCGTCAGCGCGGGCAGCGTCGAGCAGGATGTCACCGTGGCCGAGGCCGGTGTGGCCGCGCTCTGATTCCCCGCGAGCAGTCGTGAATGGCCCCGGAATCTCAGGATTCCGGGGCCATTCACGACTGCTCGCGCAATATATGGTGACGTTCCCGCCCCGCAGCTCTCCTTCCGCGAGGCGGGAACGTAGCTCTTTCTAGGACACGTCCACCCAGTCCAGCGTGCGTTGCACGGCCTTCTGCCAGCCGGCGTAGCCGTCGGTTCGCTGTTGGTCGGACCACTGTGCGCTCCACCGCTGGCCCTCCTGCCAGTTGGCGCGCAGGTCGTCGGCGTTGTCCCAGAAACCGACCGCCAGACCCGCGGCATACGCCGCGCCGAGCGCGGTGGTCTCGGCCACCACCGGCTTGACCACGTCCACGCCCAGCACGTCGGCCTGGATCTGCATGCACAGGCTGTTGGCGGTGATACCACCGTCGACCTTCAGAACATCAAGGTGCACACCGGAATCGGCTTCCATCGCATCGATCACGTCGCGGCTCTGGTAGCAGATGGCCTCCAGCGTCGCACGGGCCACATGGGCGTTGGTGTTGAACCGGCTCAACCCGACGATCGCGCCGCGGGCATCCGAGCGCCAGTACGGTGCGAAGAGGCCGGAGAACGCCGGCACGAAGTACACCCCGCCGTTGTCTTGCACCTGCCGAGCCAGCGCCTCGCTCTGCGCGGCACCGCTGATGATGCCCAGCTGGTCGCGCAACCACTGCACGGCCGACCCGGTGACGGCGATCGAGCCCTCCAGCGCGTATACCGGCTTGGCGTCGCCGAACTGGTAGCACACCGTGGTGAGCAGGCCGTTCTCCGAACGCACCATCTTCTCACCGGTGTTGAGCAGCAGGAAATTCCCTGTGCCATAGGTGTTCTTGGCCTCGCCGGCCTTCAGGCACACCTGCCCCACCATCGCGGCCTGCTGGTCACCGAGGATGCCGGTCACCGGTACCTCACCACCCATCGGCCCGGTGGACAGTGTCATACCGTAGGGCTCCGGGGACGAGGACGGGCGGATCTGCGGCAGCATCTGGCGCGGAATCCTGAAGAACGACAACAGTTCGTCGTCCCAGTCCAGGGTCTCCAGGTTCATCAGCATGGTGCGACTGGCGTTGGTCACGTCGGTGACGTGCACACCGCCGCGCGGACCCCCGGTCAGGTTCCACACCACCCAGCTGTCGCTGTTGCCGAAGATGGCGTCACCCTTCTCGGCCGCCTCGCGCACACCGTCGACGTTCTCCAGGATCCACTGGATCTTGCCGCCGGAGAAGTAGGTGGCCGGAGGCAGGCCAGCCTTGCGGCGGATCACGTCCCCGCGACCGTCCCGGTCCAGTGCGGTAGCGATCCGGTCGGTGCGGGTGTCCTGCCAGACGATGGCGTTGTAGTACGGCCGCCCGGTGTGCCGGTTCCAAACCAGTGTGGTTTCACGCTGATTCGTGATACCCAGTGCCGCAATGTCTTCCGGTTGCAGGTTGGTGTTGTTGAGCACCGAGGTCAACACCGAGGAGGTGCGCTCCCAGATCTCCACCGGAGAGTGCTCCACCCAGCCCGCCCGAGGCATGATCTGCTCGTGCTCGAGCTGGTGACGCCCCACCTCGGCACCCGCATGATCGAAGATCATGGCTCGGGTACTCGTGGTGCCTTGGTCGATGGCCGCGACGAATCTGGGCAACGCTGCTCCTGACGCGAGAGGGATTATTTACTTGGAAGGGTAAGCCGCGGACGTGAGCTTGAGCCGGAGATCGGGGGGAGTTTCGTCCCAAGCTCACGTCCGCGGAGATCAGGGAGGGATCAGAAGAAGCCCTGCGCCTTGTTGCTGTAGGACACCAGCAGGTTCTTGGTCTGTTGGTAGTGGTCGAGCATCATCAGGTGGTTCTCGCGGCCGATACCGGACTGCTTGTAACCACCGAAGGCGGCGTGCGCCGGGTACTGGTGGTAGCAGTTGGTCCACACTCGGCCGGCCTTGATATCGCGACCTGCACGGTAGGCGGTGTTGCCGTCGCGGCTCCAGACGCCGGCACCCAGACCGTAGAGGGTGTCGTTGGCCAGGTCGATGGCGTCGTCGTAATCCTTGAACGACGTCACCGCGACGACGGGACCGAAGATCTCCTCCTGGAAGATGCGCATCTTGTTGTTACCGGTGAAGATCGTCGGCGCCACGTAGTAACCGCCGTTCAGATCTCCACCCAGATCGGCACGCTCACCACCGGTGATGACTTGAGCGCCCTCGCTCTTGCCGATCTCGATGTAGGACAGGATCTTCTCCAGCTGATCGTTGGAGGCCTGTGCACCGATCATCGTCTCGGTGTCCAGCGGATCACCCTGGCGCACCGCCTTGGTGCGGATGGCGGCCATCGCGAGGAACTCGTCGAAGATGTCGGCCTGCACCAGGCTGCGCGACGGGCAGGTGCACACCTCGCCCTGGTTCAGGGCGAACATGGTGAAGCCCTCGAGCGCCTTGTCCTGGTAGTCGTCGTTGGCGGCCAGCACATCGTTGAAGAAGATGTTGGGGCTCTTGCCGCCGAGTTCCAGGGTGACCGGGATCAGGTTCTGGCTGGCGTACTGCATGATCAGCCGGCCGGTGGTGGTCTCACCGGTGAAGGCGATCTTGGCGATCCGGTTGGACGAGGCCAGCGGCTTGCCCGCCTCGACACCGAAACCGTTGACCACGTTGACCACACCGGCGGGCAGCAGGTCGCCGATCAGCTTGAACAGGTACAGCACCGAGACCGGGGTCTGCTCGGCGGGCTTCAGCACGATCGCGTTGCCCGCGGCCAGCGCCGGGGCCAGCTTCCACACGGCCATCAGGATCGGGAAGTTCCACGGAATGATCTGGCCGACGACGCCGAGCGGCTCGTGGAAGTGGTAGGCCACCGTGTCCTGGTCGATCTCGGACAGCGAGCCTTCCTGCGCCCGGATCGCGCCGGCGTAGTAGCGGAAGTGATCGACGGCCAGCGGGATGTCGGCGTTGAGGGTCTCGCGGATCGGCTTGCCGTTGTCCCACGACTCGGCCAGCGCGATCGATTCGAGGTTCTCCTCGATCCGGTCGGCGATCTTGTTGAGGATCAGCGCGCGCTCGGCTGCTGAGGTCTTACCCCAGGCCGGTGCGGCGGCATGCGCGGCGTCCAACGCCTTCTCGATATCGGACTCGTCGGAGCGGGCGACCTCGCAGAACACCTCACCGGTGACGGGAGTGCGGTTCTCGAAGTACCGGCCCGCGTTGGGGGCGACCCACTGGCCGCCGATGTAGTTGTCGTAGCGGGCGTCGAACGACATCAGGGCGCCGTCGGCACCCGGCCGTGCGTAAACAGTCATGAGGATCTCCTGCGTTCGGACACATGGGTGTGTCGGCCGTCACTCAATTTAGGGGTTGCAACGTTGCATCACGGTTGCAACTGGCGAAGAATCGCCGTATCGGCACCACTCGCAGGAATCCCCGCCAGGCCCGGTCCAAAGAGACGCTGGCCGTTCTGGTGGAGGCGGCCGCGCAGATGTTCTCCCGCGAGGGGCTGGCCGCCACCACCAACCGGATCGCCGAACGCGCCGGTGTCTCCATCGGCACGCTGTACCAATACTTTCCGGACAAGAATGCTCTGCTTCACGCGGTCGCGGCCCGACATGTCCGCGAGGCCGACGCCCGCCTGACCGCGCTGTTCGACCGGTTGCGGGTCACCGAGCCGCCCTTCGACGAGACGATGCATCAACTACTGGCCGAATTGGTGGATCTGCACAGCGGACAACCCCGGTTGCACGCGGTGCTGCACCGGGTCGCGATGAGCGCCGCCGACCTCGCGGTGATGCAGCTGTTCGAGGACCGGGTATGCGCGGAGGTGGCCTATCACCTCAAACGCTGTGACCGCGACGTCGACGATGATCCCGAGCTGGCCGCCCGCATCCTGGTGCACGCGCTGGACGCGCAGCTGCACCGGGTGATGCCGCAGCACGGTTATGAGGTGGACCAGTTGCGGCTCACGGTCGAGCGGCTTGCTCCGCCACGTCCCTGACGGTCTCGCGCCCGACTTCTTCGAGGCGGGTCAGGCCAGGCTCCTCGATCGGGTAGTGCCCACAGTTGTCCAGCAGGACCATCCGGGTGGGCGCGCAAATCCGTTGCAGGAAACGCTGACTCAGCTTGGGTGGGGTCCAGGTGTCGGCCGCCGGCGCGACCAGGGTGACCGGCGCCCCGCGGTACCGTTCGGGCCGGGTGTGCCGATGGTTCAGCCAGCTGGACAGGAAGCCGATGGGTGCGCGCACCCCGCCGCCGCGCGGATCGGCGGCGCACAGCGCCGACAGCGCCGGGGTGTTGCTCATCGCCGACATGTCGGCCAACCACCGCATCGGTACCCGCACCCGGCCCACCACCGGGGTGATGGCGCGCAGCGCGCCGGCGCTGGGACGGCCGAGCATCCTGAACCGGGATGCCGCGCGGCGGGCCGCCGGGTCGGCGGTGTCCAGCAGACAGGTGGCCAGCACGGCGTCGACCAGGCCGGTGCGATGGGCGACCTCGTAGGCCATCATGCCGCCCATGCTGGCGCCGAACAGGATGATCGGGCGGTCGTGTTCGGTGGCCACGATATCGCTCAGCAGATCCAGCCAGTCCGGGTACCGGACGGCGGCCGGGTCGGGTTCGTCGGTGTAGCCGTAGAGCGGCATGTCCGGCGCGAGCACCTGCACTCCGATATCGCCGTGGACACCGGTGGCCAGGCCGGCCAGGGGCCACAGCGCGCCGGAGTAGCCACCGCCGCCGTGCACGAGGATGGCCTTGACCGGGGCATCCGGGTCACCGGCGCGGGCGATGTGGATGCGCCGACCGCGCCACGGCAGCCAGCTGCTCTGCGGCGTGGCGATCTGTGCCCGGCGATGTTCGGGAAGGAAGGCGGCGTAGCGCTCGAAGTCCATGCATCGATGCTGCGGCGACGCGCGCGGCCTGACAACTCGCGTTCGGTGATGCCGTTCGCCCAGGTCAAGGATGCTTTCGCCGAGGTTGCTCAGGTTTCAGCCGAGTTCGGCGTCGAGTCCGACCAGATGTGCGCGGGCCCGGGCCCGCAGGATCGGGTCGGCTGCGGCGTGCTCGGCCAGCAGCTGCCAGCCCCGGCGGTCATCGCGGCCGTCGGGCAGTTGCAGCCACCGCCGCAACAGGGCGAGGTTCCCGCGGGCCGCCTCGGCCAGTACCGCACCACGCAGGCTGGTCGTCAGCTCGGTGCGCAGCCGCGCGATGGCCGGGGAAACCGACTGCGGCAGCAGCGCACCGCCGTAGGCCGACAGCGCACCGGCGACGTCATTGGCCTGCAGGGCGTCCAACACATCACTCATGTCGCTGGAAACCGGGCCCAGCAACCGGTACGGCCGCGAGGCGATGTGGTCACCGCCGATCACCCGGCGCAGTCGCGACATCTCGGCGCGGATGGTGACGACGTCGAGATCCTTGTCGTCGAGCAGCATCGCGAGATGGTCGGCGCTCAGCCCCTCCGGATGGCGGAGCAACAGCACCAGGATGTCGGCGTGCCTGCCGGTGAGGGCGACGGCATTGGCGTCGCCGGCCTGCCAGCGCGGACGGTCGGCGCCCAGAACCGAGAGGGTGGCGGGCCGGTCGGTGGCGTCGGGCGAGCCGGACAGGCGCAGCAGGGCCAACTGGTTCTCCACCGCGACCGCGGTGGCCCGCACCAGCGCCAGGGTCTGCGGGGTGGCGACCGAGGGACCGCCGGTCAGGTCGATGGCACCAAGCAGCGCACCGGTGCCGGGGTCGTGCACGGGCACCGCGGTGCAGTTCCACGGGTGCACGATGCGCGAGAAGTGCTCCGACCCGCGGATCTGCAGTTCGCGGTCCAGGGCCAGCGCGGTGCCGGGCGCGTTGGTCCCGGCGGTGTGCTCGCTCCAGTCGGTGCCGGGCACGAAGTTCATCCCCTCGGCCTTGCGGATCGCCCGGCGATCACCTTCGACCCACAGCAGCGTGCCGTCGGCGGCGGTGATCGCGACGACCACACCGGCGTCGACGGCATCCTCCACCAGCAGCCGGCGGATCAGCGGCAGGGTCGGCGCCAAGGGATGTGACCTGCGCAGTTCTTCCAGCGCCTTGGCCGCCTCGGTGGCCTGGCCGACCGTATCGGGGTCGACGCCGGTGGCCAGGCTGCGCTGCCAGCTCTCCGCGACGATGCGGCGCAGCGGAACCGAATCGAGGTAGGAGGCATCGACCTGACCCGCGACGAACAGGTCGTGGACGGCGCGCACCTTCGCCGGCGGCACCCGGCCGCCGTTCGTCCTCGATAAAGCCACCATGCTCACACTCCCCGCGAGGCGCCGATCACCGGACGCGTCGCATCTCTGCGAGCCAGGATAGTGGACCGCGTCACACTGGTTCGGCGTTCGCCCGGTGGCGGCGGGGCGACGGACCCAAACCTGACCGTGCGTCCCCGCCGAGCTCTCCTCTCGGCGGGGACGCACAGGACCCGAATGGCCGGTGTCAGCCCCAGGCGCCGGCGGCGCGGCGATCGGTGGCCGCCACCTCATCGGCGCCGTCTCGGACCGCGTTGCCCAGCCTGATCAGGATGTCGTTGAGGGCGGCCGCCGACTGGTTCCAGCGCAGTTGCTCGGCGCGGTAGGCCTCGGCGGCCTGTGCGGTCCAGGTCTGCTGCAGCGGCGCGATCTGCCCGCGCAGCTCGTCCAGTGCGGCGTTGAACCGGGCCGAGACGGTGTGGATCTCCTGACGCACGTTGTGCTCGATCTCGTCGAAGTTGTAGGTCAGCATCATGTCCATGGCGTGGCTCCTCTCTACAGGTGACCGGCGACGGCGCCGATCTGCTGGGAATGGCCGTCGGCGGCCTCGCGCAGGGTGTGCTCGTTGAGGCGGATGGTCTCGGCGATGCGTCCGAGGGCGGCGTGCAGCGCGACCGATTCGGCATTCCACCGGTCGACCACCTCGCGGAACCGCAGCGCCGCCGCGCCACCCCACACCGAGGCGGGCACACTGCACATTCGTCCGATGAACGCGCCGAGCATGGCTCGGACCTCCTCGTTGCGGGCGTCGATCTGACCGGATACCGCGTGCATCAGTTCCAGGTCGGTGTTCAGAGCGGGCATTGGCGATGTCCTCCTCATTTGGTGGTTATGGGATTAGACGCAGCGGGTGCCGGATCGGTTCCACCGTTTTCCGAACCGTCCCGCCGGCGCGCGGACCGGATGGCCTCATCACAGTGGCCGCGGATCAGATCGGGCCGCTGCGCGGGCTGTTGGCAGCCGATGGCGATGCGGACGGGACCGTCCACGAACACCGCCCAGGTGATCGCGCGCCCCGTACGGATCTCGGTGTAGGCGGCCACTTCTCGGCCCGCCACCACGCGGGGGTGATCGAAATCGACGAACACACCGGCCGGTTGCGCCGCCAGCGTGGCGGCCAGCACCGCGGCCCAGTCCGGCGCCACCGGCGATTGGGTGAGCAGGATCGCGGCATCCGGGTGCTCCGGCGATGTCAGCTGCAGGCGGGGCGATCCACCGCCGGCAACCACGCGCACCGCCGACCACGAGTCCGGAACCCGCACGGCGACCGCCCCTTCGGTGACCAGTACGGCCGGCGTCGGTTCGACATCGGCGGTGGTGCGCGGGACCAGGAAGCCGGCGACCGGCAGCGCAGCGGCCGCCAGCGTCGCAGCGATCCGGTGCGTGTGGCGCCGCGGCGCCCGGGCCGGCGGAGTGGCTTCCCGTAGCAGGGTGTGATCGTCGACGACGGTGACGGCGCCGCCGCGGGAACGCACGCGTGCGGCGACGGCGGCGGCCAACTGCGCCGCTCCGGGCACCCCGAGTGGGGCATCGACCAGCACCGCGACGGCCGCACCGACCCGCGCCATGACCGCCTCGGATGTCGCCGCGGTGTCCCCCAGCCGCGGCACCGCCTGACCGGTCCGGCCGGCGTCATGGACGAGGACGAACTCGGCGGCGATCTCCACGACGGTGTGACCCGGTGCCGGGTGGCAGTGATGTCGTTGTCGCACCACGTGACCTTTCCCCGGCGCGGCCCGCCGGATCCGGTCGATGCGGGCCGGGTGCCACCAGCCCGGACAGATCAGCACCTCCGGTGGTGCGCCGCCGGTGGCGGTCCGCAGGACGGTGCGCCACAACTCGTCGACGTCGACGAACCGGGCGTCGACTATCGCGTAGGGATCATCGATTGCGGCGCAGGCGGTCTCGGCCAGATCGGCGGGCACCGGCCGGGATCCGTGTACCGTCCCCGGACCGGCCACCACGACCGTCACGGTGGCTCGGTCCAACCGACCTGGATCCGTTCGTCGGGGTGACCGCGCCGGATCAGGATGGCGCGCCCGGGTGGCAGCACCGCCGGTCGCGCCGTTCCGAGCAGCACGCCGTCGTCGGCGCCGGCGCTCATCATCAACCCGGCGGCGCCGAGTTCGCGCATCATCGCGGGTACCGGGTTGAACAGCGCCCGGGCCGCTCCCCCGGCGCGGCGGGCTATCACCACGTGCAGACCGATATCGCGGGTGTAGGGCAGAAATTCCAGCAGGGCGGCGAGTGGATCGGTGGAGCCGGCAAGTAGCTCGTAGTCATCGACCAGGAGATAGATCTCCGGTCCGGTCCACCACGAGCGGTCCCGCAATTGCTGCTGGGTGACCTCGGCGCCGGGGAGGCGGGCGCGCAATGTGTCGACGAGCGAGAGCACCTGCGTCTGCAGGATGTTCGCCGAGATGGCATACCCGCCCAGATGCGCGGATCCCACCGCACCGAGCATGGTCCGCCGCACATCGGCCACGTACAGCCGTACCCGATCGGGCCCACCGGCGCGGGTCAGCTGGGTGCACAGGGCGCGCAGGGTCGCGGTCTTGCCACACCCGGGGTCACCGAGTACCAGCAGATGGCCGCATTCGGCGAAGTCGACGGTGACCGGCCGGAATTCGCTGTCGTCGATACCGATGACGACGGCCGACGGTGTGCATCCGGTCGAGGGCAGGGTCGACAGCGGCAACATCGCAGGCAGCAGCCGGACCGGTACCGCGCGCCGCTGCGGGTGCTGTGCTGCCAGCGCGGCGACGGAGCTGGCCAGGTCCGGCCCGTGCAACCGGGGCAACGCCAGCATCGCCTCCCGGCCGTCGCGGGTGAGCGCGGTGCCCGGCGGGCGGTCCGACAGCCGGCGGGCGGCTCTGCGGTCCATCTCCGATTCACCGGGTTCGCCCAGACGCAGCTCGATGCGGGTGCCGAGCTGGTCCTTGAGTGCGGGCCGCAGCTCGGCCCATCTGGCCGCAGTGATGACGACGTGCACGCCGTGGGCCAGCCCGTGCGCCGCGATGTCGGTGATCGCCTCCTCGAGACCGTCGCCGTCGGAACGCAGCGCCGCCCATCCGTCGACCACCAGGAACACCTCACCGTAACCGTCTGACCCGTAACGGTTTCCGGACTGCATCCGCCGTCGGATCAGGTGCTGCAACGAAGCGACGGTACGGCCGATCAGCTCTCGGTCGCTGCGCCCGGCGACCACCCCGACGTGCGGCAGTTCGCGCAGCCCCGTCAGTAGCCCACCCCCGAGATCCAGACAGTAGAACTGGATCTCGGTCGGATCGTGTCGAGCGGCCAGGCCCAGCATCAGCGTGCACAGTGCGGTGGACTTTCCGGATCGGGTGGCACCCACCACCGCGACGTGTCCGCCGGCACCGTTCACATCGACGATCAACCCATCACGTCGCTGCGCGAACGGGTTGTCCACCAGTCCCAGCACGGTGGTCAGCGGCGGCCCGTCAGCGGCCGGCATCTCGGCGAGGGCAGGTGCTGCCGGCAAGGGCGCCAACCAGACCGGGTGGGCCCGTGCGCCCTGTCCGGCCAGCCGGTCCAGGGCCGCGCCCAGCACGGTGCGCTCCGATGGGTCGGGTGCGCGCGTCTCCTGAATCAGGGCCGTGAACCGTTGCACGGTCGGCGTATCGCCGCTCGGGGGCGGCTCGGTGAGTGGACCGGACACGTACGCGGTGCGCAACCGGACGAGATCGCCGTCCGCCGTCTTGAGGTAGGCCGCACCGGGGTCGCTGGGAAGTTCGTAGGCGTCCGGGACGCCGAGAACCGCGCGGGACTCCGCGGCGGAGAACGTCTTCAGACAGATCCGGTAGGACAGGTGGTTCTCCAGTCCACGCAGTCTGCCCTCGTCGAGGCGTTGGCTGGCCAGCAGCAGGTGCATTCCGAGTGATCGGCCCAGCCGACCGACCGCCACGAACACCTCGGCGAAATCGGGATGCCGGCTGAGCAGTTCGGAGAACTCGTCGATCACGATCAGCAGATCGGCGAGCGCCGGCAGGTGATCGCCGTGCGTGCGGGAGCGCCGATAGTGCGCGACGCTGTCCACGCCTGCCGTCCGCAACAGCTGCTGACGGCGGTGCATCTCACCGGTCAGGGCGTCACGCATCCGATCCACCAGATGAGCGGCATCGGCCAGGTTCGTGATCACGGCGGCCACATGGTGCACGCGTTCGAACCCGAGGAACGTCGCCCCACCCTTGAAGTCGATCAGCACCAGGTTGAGCTCGTCGGAGGTGTGGGTGGCGGCCAGCCCGAGGATGAGCGTGCGCAGGAACTCCGATTTGCCCGAGCCGGTGGCTCCCACGCACAGCCCATGCGGGCCCATCCCGCCCTGGGCGGCCTCCTTGAGGTCCAGATACACCGGCGCGCCGCGGTTCTCGGTGTCCGCACCGGTCCCGATGGGTACCCGCAGCCGGCCGCCGCGACCCGGACGCACGGCACCCGGGTGGTCGATGCCGAGCAGACCGGCCCAATCCGGGGCGCCGTCGGGACCGGGTCCGCCCGCGCGCCATCGGGCCAACCGCCGCGCACAGATCAGCGCCTGCGCCTCGGTCAGCGCATCGGTGTCCGGCCCGGCCGCCAGGCTTCGGTCGCCGGACGCGCCGAGATGCAGCACCGCGGTATCGGCGCCCTCGGGGGCGGGGCCGTCATCGTCGATGACGAGCACGGTGCGCGCCGCGCCATGGCGTGCGCCGTGGTGCGGTAACCATTTCAGCCAGTCCCAGTGACCATCGGCGGGTCGTGCCACGATCCGCACGTCGGCGGGACTGTGCAGGACGGCGACCTGGCAGATGATGGCACGCGCCAACGCTCGTACCGCCTCCCGCTGCCCGGTGATGCCCAGGTGCCCATCGAGGTCGACCGTGACGGGAAGCGCGGGGACGACCGACCACGCCGCCAACACATCGTCGAGTGCGGTTTCGGTGACGGGATCGGGTTCACCGACCGGGTCTCCGTCGGGCACGGTCAGCGGGGTCGCCAGCACGGCCGGCCCCAGGCCCACCCGGACCGAACAGAAGTCGGGATCGGCGCGGCGCCGCTCCCACATCCGATGCCCGCCCACCAGGGTCCACAGCGTCACCGGGTCGGGATGCGTCCAGCATCGCTGTGCGCGTTGCGCGGCGGCGGTACGGGCGGCGTCATCGGCCACCGCGTCCAGATAGCGCAGGTAGTCGCGCCGGTTCGCGTCGAGATCGCCTGCACCGCTGCGCGCGCCGTGGGCGAGGCTGCCCAGCACCGATACCGCCATCAGCACCGGGAACAGCAGATACATCGGGCTGCGGGTGGTCGAGATGCCATCGGCGGACAGGTAGAGGATCATCATGGCGCCGGCGGCGACGAGCATCACCACCGGCAACAGCCGCGCCAACGGACCGACCGGCGGTGTGCGCGCTATCTCCGGCGGCCTGCGCACCTGAACCGACCCCGACGGTGCTTCCGGTGCCGCGGCGCGGCGGTCCCGCACGAACTCCATTCTTGTTTCGACGCGACGGGACGCCGTTCGGTTCCATCGAATTCTGGTGCGCAACAGCGGTCTGCGGGCCGGTTAGGGTGTCCGCAGGGAATGTAGCGGGGGGCTGCGATGGATGATCCGCTGTGTCGGGTGACCGTTCAGTGTGCGCGCGACGCACGCGCCGTCGATCTGATGCTGCCCCGGCACGCCCGGCTCGGTCTGCTGGTGGCCGACATCGTCGGCATGGTGGTCGATGAGGAGCCCGGGACGCACGGGTGGCGGGTGGATCGGCTCGACGGCGTCCGGTGCGACGAGTCGGTGAGCCTGCACGACAGCGGTGTGCGTGACGGCGACGTCATCGTGCTGGCCCCCCAGAGCGCGGTGAGCCCCGGTCCGCTGCACGATGATGTCTTCCGCGCGCTGACGCAACCCGTGGACGGTCCACCCGTCGGACCGCTACCGGCCGCCGGCTGGACCGCCGCGGGCATGGTCGCGGTCGCGGCGCTGATTCTCTCCGGGCTGTTCGGCGGCCAGACTCTGCTGGCGGCGATGATCGCGGTCGGTGCCGCCCTCGGCTGCCTGACGGTGAGCATGCGCACCGGACATTCGTCGGCTACCTGCCTGTTCATCGGATTCGGCTGTGCTGCGGCGGTTCTGGTGGTTCCCGGTCCACCGGGACAGCCACACCTGCTGCTCACCGCCGCGGTGGGCGGCACCGCGGCCGTGGTGTCGGCGCGCATCGCGGGCGCGGACACCCGGTTGTGTGCCGCGCTCGCCACCTGCGGTGCGTCGCTGGCGGTGGTGACCGCGGCGGCATCGGCGTTGTCGGTCGATATCGCCGGCCAGGGCGCCGCGACGGCGGTGGTCGCACTGGGCGTGCTCGGCGCCTCGGGGCGGGTGGCGTTGGGACTGGGCAAGATACGGCCGAGACGCGGCGCCGCACCGGGTGTGGTGGTCCGCGGCCGACACCTGCTCGCCGGTCTGGTGACGGGCAGTGCGGTGGCGGCCGCCGCCGGTCTCGCCATGGTGGCGGCGGGTTGTCTGCACGGTCGGGTGCCCTGGTCACCGGCCGCGTTGTTCGGCGGGATCGTCAGCGCGATCCTGCTGCTGCGGATGAGACTTCATGTCGATCCGCGCTGCCGCGGGGCGCTCGGGTGGTGCGGGTTGGCCGGCGTCGCGGCGACGCTCGTCCCCGTGCTGGAGTCCGCACCCCGGCATGCCGGATGGCTTGCCGTGGCGGTGTTCGCCGCAGCAGTGTGGTGTCACGTCAGGGGCTCGGCCACCGATCCGGTGCTGGCGCGCACCATCGAGATCGTCGAGTACGGCCTGTTGGCAGCCGTTGTGCCACTTGCGTGCTGGGTGGGCGGTGGGTACGACGTGGTGCGGTCGGCGAGCCTGGTGTGAATGGGTTGGCCCGGATGGCCGCGGCGGTGCTGCTGACCGCCGCGCCCGTCGTCTTCGCGATCCCCGCCGGTGCCGTGGGCCCGCCACCGGTGGATCGCACCCTGCTGCCGCCGCCGGGACCGGCGACCCCACGGGTACCGACCGAACAGGACCGGCCGTGTGTGTCCCCGCCGTCCGCCGGGTCGCCCACCCCGATGACACGTCCCGACCTGCGTGCCGCGTGGGAACGCACCCGCGGCGCCGGTCAGGTCGTGGCCGTCATCGACACCGGGGTCGCACGGCACCGCTCACTCCCCCACCTGATGCCGGGAGGTGACTATGTGGCGACGGGCGACGGTACCGACGACTGCGACGGACACGGCACCATCGTGGCCGGGATCATCGGGGCTGCACCCGATCCTGAGACCGGATTCAGCGGCGTCGCACCGGATGTCACGATCGTGGCGATCCGCCAGTCCAGCATGATGTTCCGCGCCGCCGACGGTGGCGGGGGCGGCGGGGTCGGCGATGTCGAGTCACTGGCGGCGGCGGTGCGATCCGCCGCGGATCAGGGTGCGACGGTCATCAACATCGCGTCGGTCGCCTGCCTGGATTCCGCGGCCGATCTCGACGACCGGATGCTGGGGGCGGCACTGGCCTACGCGGTCGACGTGCGCAACGCGGTGGTGGTGGCCGCGGCCGGCAACGTCGGTGGGCGAGGTACCTGTCCGCGGCAGAATCCGGTGCCGGACGCCGGCGCGGTGGGTGCTCCGGATTGGGATCGGGTCGACGTCGTGGTGAGCCCGAGTTGGTATGACGACCTGGTGCTCACGGTCGGCTCGGTGGATGGCGACGGCCGGCCGTCCCGATTCAGTCTGGCCGGTCCGTGGGTGGACGTGGCGGCACCGGGTGAGGCGGTGCTGTCGCTGAGCCCGACGGGCGAGGGCCTCATCGACGCGATGCCGGGAGAGCAGTCACCGCAGCCGATCTCGGGGACCAGCTACGCCACACCGGCGGTGTCGGGGGTCGTCGCGCTGCTGCGGTCGGTGGCGCCACAGCTGACGGCGCGACAGGTGATGCAGCGCATCGAGAGCACGGCCCGCAGGCCGGGTTCGGGGTGGGATCCGGTGGTCGGGCACGGTGTCGTCGACGTGCTGGCCGCGCTGGACGGGCTCGGCGGACCGGCACCGGCCGTCACGCGCCGGGTGGCTGCGGGGGAGGCTCCGACCACGCCGGACACCGGCCGGGTGGCGGTGATCGGAGCGGCGGTGTGCGCGGTGATCGCCCTGGCGGCCGCAATGGCCCCGTCGAGGTCCTCACGGCGCCGCCACGCTGTCGCGGACGAGAGTGGCTCGGTCGATGGAGAGTTCGGGGCCGCGCGGGAGTGAGGCCAGCACGGGCCACGGCGCGCCGACCGGTACCTGGGGCAGGCCGAGGGCTTCGGCGGATTCGTCATCACCGATGCCGAATGCCACGCCGGCACCGGTGATCAGATACCGGGGCCCGTTCATCGCACCATCGCCGGCCACACCGGCGGCGTGCGCATAGACACTGTGCCCAGCGGGCACGATGACCGCGTCGAGGTGTGGACCCGCGCCGTCGGCCTGGACGAGTTCGATTGAATCCGGCTCGTCGGCAGGGGTTTTCGCGGTGAACACCGCGGTGTCGGGCACCCGGCCGGTACCGGTCCACATCCACCGGGCGCACAGCACGCCGTCGAAGTCCGCACCCGCCGGGGTGGCATCCACCCGCAGCGGATCACCCTCGGGAAGGATGTCGACAACCGCCCGCGAAACATGCAGCGGAACAAGACCGTCGAGCCGGAAGGCGGTCACCACCGCACGATCCCGCATGTCGACCGCGACGCGATACCCGTCGTGCAGCAGGTAGGTGCGGTTGGACCCGCGGGCGGTCACCAGGACCGGCGGCGCACCCCGATGATGCTCTGGCGCACCGATGCTCAGCACCGTTCGCCGCCGCGGACCGCCCTCGCAGACGGTCCACGCGAGCTGCTCACCGGTCAGCACCGGGTCGAGGGTGCCCGGCGCGCCCGGGATACCCATCATCGGACCGGTTCGGGCATCGGCGATCATCGCCGCGCTGACCAGTCGCGGCTGCGCGGGAGTGCGCGCGATCAGCCTGGCCGAGGCCAGGTTCAGCGCCGGGTGCACGGTGTCGCCGACCCGCACGTACACCGCGCCGGACTCGCGCACCACCACGATGGGGTCCTGCCCCAGCGTCCCGTGCGGTCGAAGCAACGCGAGCACCGCGCACACCGCCAGCGCGATCGCCGTGATCGCGACACCACCGGCCAGTGCTCGGCCCTGGCCGCGGATGGGATCGTCGAGCATCCGGGTGTCCCGGCACACCAGCGCGTATTCCATTCTGCGCGTCAGGAAGCGGTGACCGCTGACCTGTTGCCGTGTGACCGACCGCCGTCCCATGCCGAACCCCCGACTCTCGACCCTAGCCGGGGTGCCGGACGGTCCGGTGCACGAATTTTCAGTCCTTGGCGCGTCGTTCCCGATACGCCGCGACATGCTGGCGGTTACCGCAGTTGCCGGTGTCGCAGAAGATCTTCGACCGGTTCCGGGAGACATCGAAGAGCGCAGCACTGCAATCGGGCGCGGCGCACAGCTTGAGCCGTCGCAGTTCGCCGCCGCGGATCAGGTCGGCCAGCGCCATGGCCATCTCGGCGCCCATGCGCTGGGCCAGCGGATCGTGGATGGACGCCAGGTGCAGATGCCATTCGGGCATCTCGGCGTGCCGAGTCAGCCACGGCGAGGCGTTCGTGTCCGCCAGCAGCGCGTTGACCTGTCCGACGGTGCGCTCCTCGTCGTCGGCTCCCTCCCACAACCGGCCGAGCCGTTCCCGAAGTCGGTGCACCGCGGCCAGCTCGGCGGCGTCGCGGTCGCGTCGGCCGGTCCAGCCGAACTCGTCGAGGTAGGCATCCAGCCCGTCGAGGTCGGCGAAGGCGTCGCCGTCGACGCGATCGCTGTTGATCAGCACGCAGGTAGCGCGCAGTGTGAGTTCCGTGTCATGAGTGAAAATCATTTGACGCATGACTCCCGTCGCCGATAGCGTCATGTGCAATATCCATTTTACTCATTACAACCCGGAGTGCCTCATGACGGCGATCGACGCGCGCGCCACGAATCGGTTTCGGATCGGCCTGCTGTTCGCCGTCACCTCTGCCTTCACCTTCGGGATGTCCGGCCCGCTGGCCAAGGCGCTCATGGAGGCCGGCTGGACGCCGACTGCCGCGGTCACCGCCCGGCTGGCCGGCGGCGCCCTGGCGATGGCCGCATTCGCCACGTTCGCCCGACCGGGATGGGTCCGCGAGGCGATCGCCCACCGCGGCACGGTGATCGCCTACGGCCTGATCCCCATCGCCGGCGCCCAGCTCTGCTACTACAACGCGGTCTCGCACCTGTCGGTCGCCGTGGCACTGCTGCTGGAGTACACCGCTCCCATCATCGTCGTGGCATGGCTGTGGGCGACCACCCGCCGCCGGCCCGCGGTCATGACGCTGGCCGGTGCCGCGCTGGCCGTCATCGGGATCATGCTGGTGCTCGACGTCTTCGCCGGCGCGCACATCAACTCGACGGGCGTGGCCTGGGGCCTGGCGGCCGCGATCTGTGCGGCCTGCTATTTCATGATGTCGGAGAAGGCCAGCTCCGACGGCACCGGCCTGAGCCCGATCACGCTGGCCGCGGCCGGCCTGATCGTCGGTGCGCTGGCCGTCGCGGCACTCGGGATCTCCGGGGTGATGCCGTTGCGGTTCACCGCCGCCGACACCATCGTCGCCGGCGCCACCGTGCCGTGGTACCTGCCCGTCATCGCCCTGGCAGTGATCCCGACCGCGATCGCCTACACCCTCGGCATCATGGGCGTGGCGCGGCTGCGTCCCCGGTTCGCCTCCCTGGTCGGGCTGTCCGAGGTGCTGTTCGCCGTGCTCATCGCGTGGGTGGTGCTCGGTGAGGCCATCTCGCCGACCCAGGCCATCGGCGGCGCCGTGGTGCTCGTCGGGCTGGCCCTGGCCCGTCAAGGGGACCGTTCCGATGAGGTCGCGCAAGCCAATTGGCCCGAGGTACCCCCGCCGGCGGAACGGCCGATTGCCCATACCTGACGATCAAATGTGAAGATGTTGATCGTGAAGTTGCGCACGATGGCCGCGCTGGGCTCGGCCCTGGTCTCCACCCTCGCCGTTCTGGCCGCCCCCGCACCGCTCGCAGCGGCCGAACCGGCGTGCTCGGATGTCGAGTTGATCTTTGCCCGCGGTACCAGCGAACCGCCCGGCATCGGTCGGGTCGGCTTTGCCCTGGAGAACGCGCTGCGCCCCCAACTCGGCGGCCGCACCCTGAGCACATACGGGGTCAACTACCCGGCCACCTACGACTTCTTCCGCGCCGCCGACGGCGCCTTCGACGCCAGCGGGCGCGTGGCCTACCTGGCCCAGAACTGCCCCAACACCCGCGTCGTGATCGGCGGCTACTCGCAGGGCGCGGCCATCGTCAGCATGCTGGTCGGTCTTCCGCCGGTCGGCGACCGGATCGGCGATATGGGCTCGGCGCCACCCCTGCCGGCCAATCTGGCCGGCAACGTCGCCGCCGTGGTGGGCTTCGGCAACGCCGGCGCCAAGTTCGGGCACCCGCTGACCGCGGCGGGCCCGCCCTTCAGCGGGCGCGGCCTGGACCTGTGCGCCGACGGGGACCCGATCTGCTCGCGCGGGCGCAACCCGTTCGCGCACACCCGCTACGAGTCCTCCGGCTTCATCCCGCAGGCCGCCGGGTTCATCGCCGGCCGGGTGTAGCTGCGACGGGACTTGTTTAGCCCGCCTTCGCGTTATGATTTGGCGTGCGCATTGATCTTGTTCGTCGCTGCTCGGTCCTGCTCGCCGCCGTCGCCACCGCGGCCGGATCCCTGATCCTGGCCCCGGCGGCCGCCGCCGAACCCTCCTGTCCCGATATCGAGGTCGTCTTCGCCCGCGGGACGAACGAGGATCCCGGACTGGGCCGCATCGGCAACGCCTTCGTCAACTCGCTGCGCGGCAAGGTCGGCGGCCGGTCGGTGGGCACCTACGCGGTGAACTACCCCGCCAGCTACGACTTCCTGGCCGCCGCCAACGGCGCCAACGATGCCAGCGCCCACATCCAGTGGATGATCAACAACTGCCCGAACACCCGCCTCGTGCTGGGCGGCTACTCACAGGGCGCTGCCGTCATCGACGTCATCGCCGCGGTGCCGGTGCCGGCCATCGGGTTCAACGCGCCGCTGCCCCCGAACACGCCCGCGCATGTCGCCGCGCTCGCGGTGTTCGGCAACCCGTCGGCGAAGGTCGGCCTGCCGCTGACGGTCAGCCCGGTGTGGGGTTCGCGCTCGATCGACCTGTGCAACCCGGGCGACCCGGTGTGCACCAGCGGCGAGGACGTCGCGGCGCACCGCGCCTATGACGGCGGCCCCGCCGATCAGGCCGCCAGCTTCGTCGCCGGTCTGCTCTGAGCGACCCCGTACACTTTCTCTGTGTTCACCGCATCGCTGTCAGCAAAGCGCCGTGCGCGTAAGTTCGCCGCCACCGTCGCCGCGGTAGCGGCCGTCGCCGGTGGATTTCTGGCGACGACGACGGCCGGGCCTGCTGCTCAGGTCCCCACCGCCTCGGCGGAGCCGTGCGCGCCCGTGGAACTGATCTTCGCGCGCGGCCGCAACGAGGCTCCCGGCGTCGGCCGGCTCGGCAACAACCTGGTGGGCGCCCTCAACGCGCGGCTGCCCCAGCCCGTCGGGGTATACGGGGTCAACTACCCGGCCAACACCGAGATCCCCGCGGGCGCCAACGACATCAGCAACCGCATCCAGTACATGGCCGGCGCCTGCCCGCAGACCAAGCTGATCGTCGGCGGGTACTCGCTGGGCGCCGCGGCGGCCGTGTTGGCGCTGTCGGCCAACCAGCCCGGGCTCGGCTTCAACCGGCCGCTGCCGCCCGGGATGGACCGCCACATCGCTGCGGTCGTCCTCGTCGGCAACTTCTCCAAATCGCTTCCCGGACACCAGATCGCCGCCCAGTACGCCGACCGCACCATCGACGTCTGCAATGCCGAGGATCCGGTGTGCTCGGGCGGTCTGCCGAACGACATCAATGATCTGCAACGGGTCTGGGGCGATCATCTGCAGGACGGCTACATCGGATCCGGTCTGATCGAGCAGGCCGCCGACTTCGCCGCAGCGCGCGTTCGCTGACCGGCGAACTTTCGCCTCACAGACGTCAATTCCGGCCGCTACAATCGGCACGGTGATCTTGAAGCCGAGGGGTCGGGGCCGCCGCTTCACGGTGCTGGCAGCCGCCATGGTCGTCGCGTTGGCCACCCTGACCACACCATCGCTGACCGCACCCGCGCTGCTACCGGTCGCCGGGGCCGCTTCCTGCCCCGACGCCGAGCTCATCTTCGCCCGCGGCCGCGTCGAATCCCCCGGAGCGGGTCAGATCGGCAATGCTCTGATCAGCGCGCTGCGCTCCAAGACGGGCAAGAACGTCGCGCTGTACGCGGTGAAGTACCCGGCCGACACCGAGATCGACATCGGCGCCAACGACATGAGTGCGCGCGTACAACACATGGCGGCCACCTGCCCCGACACCCGGCTGGTGCTGGGCGGGTATTCGCTGGGCGCCGCGGTCACCGATGTGGTGCTCGCGGTCCCGTTCTCGGCGTTCGGATTCAACAAGCCGTTGCCCCCGGGTGCCGATCAGAAGATCGCCGCCGTCGCACTGTTCGGCAACGGCATCGCCTGGGTCGGGCCGATCTCGAACTTCAATCCGCTGTACCAGGAACGCACCATCGAGCTGTGCCACGGCGATGATCCGATCTGCAATCCGACCGATCCGGAGAATTGGCAGGACTACTGGGCCGACCATCTGGCGCCGGCCTATATCAACGCCGGCATGGTCAACCAGGCGGCCGACTTCGTGGCACCGCGGATTTAGAGGGTGCGCAGATCCCGGGTGATCTGGATGCGTGCCGCCAATTCGTCGTCGGCGGGGTAATCGACGCCGACCAACGTCAGGCCTCGGGCCGGGGCCGCGGCGAAATCGCTGGAGCGTTTCGGCGCATCCAGCAGTCCGGCGCACCAGTGCGGATCTCGGCGGCCCTCCCCGACCGCCAGCAGCGCGCCGACCAGCGAGCGCACCATCGACCAGCAGAAGGCGTCGGCACTGACGTGCGCGGTGATCAGGTCACCGTCGCACACCCAGTCGAGCCGCTGTAGATCCCGGATCGTGGTGGCGCCCTCGCGGTGCCGGCAGAATGCCGCGAAATCGTGCAGACCCACCAGCTGCCGGGAGGCCTCGGCCATCGCCTCGACATCCAGCGGTCGCAGCCAGGGTGTGACGAACCGGGCCTGCTGGGGCAGCACCCCGAAAGGCGCGGTACCCAACCGGTATTCGTAGTGCCTGCGCAGGGCCGAGAAGCGCGCATCGAAGCCCTGCGGGGCGCGCGCCACGCGTAGCACCCGGATCTCTTCGGGCACGAAGCGGCTCAGCCGTCGGGTCAGCGGCGCGAACTCCGGTTCGCCGGCCGGGCGTGGGCTTCGCGGAAAGGCATGTCCCAGTGCGTCGGTCGGCACATCGAGGTGGGCCACCTGTCCGGTGGCGTGCACACCGGCGTCGGTGCGGCCGGCCGCCCGCAGCACCACCGGGGTACGGAACACCGTCGAGAGCGCGTCCTCGAGTACACCGGCCACCGTCCGCTGCCCGGCCTGGGTGGCCCAGCCGGCGAAATCGGTGCCGTCGTAGGCGATGTCGAGCCGCAAACGAACAAACCCGCCACCTGTTGGGGTGGCGGGTTCGTTCACAGCTCGACTACTTTGCGTCGTCAGCCTTCTCGTCCTTGGCTTCCTCGGCCTCGGTGGCCTCCTCGACCGGGGCCTCGGTGGCCTCGGCTTCGGTGGTCTCCTCGGTCACGGCCTCGTCGGCGCCCGTCGACTCCTCGGCCGAGGCCTCGTCGGCGGTGGGACCCTCGGCAGCCTCGGGCTCGACAGCAGCCTGGGGTGCCGCGGCGGCGGCGACCTTCTGAGCGGCATCCGCGCGGCGGGCGCGGTTGGCCTCAGACGTCACGGTCTTCTCCCGCACCAGTTCGATGACCGCCATCGGGGCGTTGTCGCCCTTGCGGTTCTCGATCTTGATGATGCGGGTGTAGCCACCGTTGCGGTCGGCGAAGAAGGGACCGATCTCGGCGAACAGGGTGTGCACCACATCCTTGTCGCGGATCTTCTTCATCACCTCGCGGCGGTTGTGCAGCTGGCCCTTCTTGGCGTGGGTGATCAGCTTCTCGGCGTACGGACGCAACGCCCGTGCCTTGGGCTCGGTCGTCTTGATCCGGCCGTGCTCGAACAGCGAGGTGGCCAGGTTGGCCAGCAGGGCCTTCTGGTGCGAGGACGAACCGCCGAGGCGGGCACCCTTGGTGGGCTTGGGCATTGCGACTATCTCCTTGTGGGGCCGACCCCCGTGTCAGGTAGGGCCGGGACGGACGTTCTGTTCTTAGAGCTGTTCGGTTTCGGCGAAGTCCTGGTCGGTGTCCAGGTCGTAGCCGGTGTCACCGGTCCAGGTGCCGGTGGCCACGTCGTACCCGGCCACCTCGGACGGATCGAAGGTGGCGGGTGAGTCCTTGAGCGACAGACCGAGCTGGTGCAGCTTGATCTTCACCTCGTCGATGGACTTCTGGCCGAAGTTGCGGATGTCCAGCAGATCCGACTCGGTCCGCGAGACCAGCTCGCCGACGGTGTGCACACCCTCGCGCTTGAGGCAGTTGTACGAACGCACGGTCAGGTCCAGATCATCGATCGGCAGCGCGAAGCTGGCGATGTGATCGGCCTCGGCCGGCGACGGGCCGATCTCGATGCCCTCGGCCGCCTCGTTGAGCTCGCGAGCCAGACCGAACAGCTCGACCAGGGTCTTACCGGCCGAGGCCAGCGCGTCGCGCGGGCTGATCGAGTTCTTGGTCTCGACGTCGAGGATGAGCTTGTCGAAGTCGGTGCGCTGCTCGACGCGGGTGGCCTCCACCTTGTAGGTCACCTTGAGCACCGGCGAGTAGATCGAGTCGACCGGGATGCGGCCGATCTCGGCGCCGGAGGCCTTGTTCTGCACGGCCGGCACGTAGCCGCGGCCACGCTCGACGACCAGCTCGACCTCGAGCTTGCCCTTGTCGTTCAGGGCCGCGATGTGCAGATCCGGGTTGTGCACCGTCACACCGGCCGGCGGCACGATGTCACCGGCGGTGACCGCACCCGGGCCCTGCTTGCGCAGGTACATGGTGACCGGCTCGTCCTCCTCGGAGGACACGACCAGACCCTTGAGGTTCAGGATGATGTCGGTGACGTCTTCCTTCACACCGGGGACGGTGGTGAACTCGTGCAGCACACCATCGATGCGGATGCTGGTGACCGCCGCGCCCGGGATGGACGACAGCAGCGTGCGCCGCAGCGAGTTGCCCAGGGTGTAACCGAAGCCGGGCTCCAGCGGTTCGATGGTGAACCGGGACCGGTTCTCGGCCAACGACTCTTCGGACAGGGTGGGTCGCTGAGAGATCAGCATTTTCTATCTCCTTCTCGGCACCCGCTATTTGATGCCGTCTGGTCGGTTGCAGCGGACGCTGCAACCGATTACTTCGAGTAGAACTCGACGATGAGCTGCTCGGTCAGCGGCACCTGGATCTGCGCCCGCTCGGGCAGCTGATGAACCAGGATGCGCTGGCGCTCGCCCACGACCTGCAGCCAGGACGGGATCGGGCGCTCGCCGGCGGTCTGCCGGGCCACCTCGAACGGGAAGGTGTTCAGCGACTTCTCTTTGACGTCGATGATGTCGTACTGCGACACCCGGTAGCTCGGGATGTTGACCTTCACACCGTTGACGGTGAAGTGGCCGTGGCTGACCAGCTGGCGCGCCATCCGCCGGGTGCGGGCCAGGCCGGCCCGGTAGATGACGTTGTCCAGCCGACTCTCCAGGATCTGGAGCAGGTTCTCACCGGTCTTGCCGGTCTGCCGGTTGGCCTCTTCGTAGTACTTGCGGAACTGCTTCTCCATGACGCCGTAGGTGAAGCGAGCCTTCTGCTTCTCCTGCAGCTGGGTGCGGTATTCGCTCTCCTTGATCCGCGCACGGCCGTGCTGGCCGGGCGGGTAGGGGCGCTTCTCGAACGACTGATCGCCGCCGACGAGGTCGACGCCGAGGCGGCGCGACTTGCGGGTTGCGGGTCCGGTATAACGAGCCATTTTCTAGATCCTCCCTAGACCCGGCGCCGCTTGGGCGGACGGCAGCCGTTGTGCGGCTGCGGGGTGACATCGGAAATCGCGCCGACCTCGAGGCCGGCGGCCTGCAGCGAACGGATCGCGGTCTCGCGGCCCGAACCCGGGCCCTTCACGAAGACGTCGACCTTCTTGACGCCGTGCTCCTGCGCCTTGCGGGCAGCGTTCTCGGCGGCCAGCTGCGCGGCGAACGGGGTCGACTTGCGCGAACCCTTGAAGCCGACGTGACCCGACGAGGCCCAGGCGATGACGTTGCCCTGGGGATCGGTGATCGAGACGATCGTGTTGTTGAAGGTGCTCTTGATGTGAGCAGCGCCGTGCGGGACGTTCTTCTTCTCCCTGCGGCGGGTCTTCTGACCCTTCTTGGCGGCGGTGCCGCCCTTCTTTGCCTGTGCCATCCGGGGTTACCTGGCCTTCTTCTTGCCGGCGATGGTGCGCTTGGGGCCCTTGCGGGTACGCGCGTTGGTCTTGGTGCGCTGTCCACGCACGGGCAGGCCACGACGGTGGCGCAGGCCCTGGTAGCAGCCGATCTCGATCTTGCGACGGATATCGGCCTGAACCTCGCGGCGCAGGTCACCCTCCACCTTGAGATTGGCTTCGATGTAGTCGCGCAGCTGGGTCACCTGGTCATCGGTGAGGTCCTTGGTGCGCAGGTCCCGGCTGATGCCGGTGGCTTCCAGGATCTCCTGGGAGCGGGTACGGCCGACGCCGTAGATGTAGGTCAGCGCGATCTCCATGCGCTTGTCGCGCGGGAGATCAACGCCCATGAGACGTGCCATCGGGCAGTGTTCCTTTTCGTTGCGGAGGTCTGATCCCAGTCCGTTCCCCTCACGGGGTCCGGCCTCCGTGCCGGACGTGGTGAGCAGCCAATCTGCTCAGTGGTACTGGGAGGTCTGCATTCAGTTGTGGGTGGTGCTGGTCTCTAGCCCTGACGCTGCTTGTGGCGCGGGTCGGAGCAGATCACCATGACGCGCCGATGCCGGCGGATCACCCTGCACTTGTCGCAGATCGGCTTGACGCTCGGGTTCACCTTCACGGCTTCGCGATCCTGTTCTGTCGTCTGTCGATTGCTGGTGGGCGGTCTTTACTTGTACCGGTACACGATGCGGCCCCGGGACAGGTCGTAGGGAGAGAGCTCCACCACGACGCGGTCCTCGGGCAGGATGCGGATGTAGTGCTGCCGCATCTTGCCGCTGATGTGGGCCAGAACCTTGTGTCCGTTCTCCAGCTCAATGCGGAACATCGCATTGGGCAGAGGCTCGACCACGCGGCCCTCGACCTCGATGGCACCGTCTTTCTTGGCCATACTGTCTTAGCGATCCTTGCCTTCGTTTTCGTATCTCTACGCCCCGGCACGACCGGACTCACCGACTACATGACGTGTGAGCCGGATCCGAAATCGGTAAGGTTTCCAGACGAGGCACGCAAAGAGTCGGCGCGGAGGCCGCACCGTTGGTCTACGATACCCGCTGTCCTGGTCTGCGCCAAAATCGTGCGTGAAATGGCGTTCCTTTCAGCCGCACGTCAGAAGTCGGCCGACCGCTTCGGCCGTTCCATGCGGGTCACAAACGCCGCCGCCTGCGTCCTGCGTTCCATCCCGAGCTTGGTCAGAAGACGCGACACGTAATTCTTCACCGTCTTCTCGGCAAGGAACATGCGATCGGCGATCTGCTTGTTGGTCAGGCCATCCCCGAGCAGATCCAGCAGCACCCGCTCCTGACCGCTCAGCCCCGACAATGGATCCGCGTGTTCGGCGTCATTTCGCAACCGCGCCATCAGCGCCGCTGCGGCCCGGTTGTCCAACAATGATCGGCCCGCGCCGACGTCCTTGATCGCCTTGGCGAGTTCCATACCCCGAATGTCTTTGACCACGTAGCCGCTGGCGCCGGCGAGGATGGCGTCGAGCATCGCCTCCTCGGTGGTGAACGAGGTCAACATCAAACAGCGCAGACCGGCCACCTTGGACAAGAGGTCACGGCACAATTCGATGCCGTTTCCGTCCGGCAGCCGGATGTCCAGTACCGCCACATCCGGACGCAGCGCAGGTATGCGCGCCATCGCCTCCGAGACCGAGCCCGCCTCGCCGATCACCTCCAACTCGGGATCGCTGCTGAGCAGATCGATCAGGCCGCGGCGCACCAACTCGTGGTCGTCGACCAGGAAAACGCGGACCATGGAGCACCTTTCTCCGACGTCCCCCCATTCTGAGCTTGCCGACACACCGCGGGAAGAGGCCACAGGTCCTCAATGGACAGGGACCTCGGACTCTGACATCAGGCGTAAGCCGAGTCGATAGTGATGCAGGTGGAGCGTCTCAACGCCTTTGATGCGGGATTCCTCGACGCCGAGGATGCCGATCCGCACATCAGCCTGGCCGTCGGTGCCATCGCGGTCCTGGCGGGCCCAGCCCCCGAACATGACGAACTGACAGCCGCGATCGGCGACCGGATCTTGGCCCTACCTCGCCTGCGTCAAGTGGTCCGCAGGCACGCCATGGACCTGTCGGCGCCGGAGTGGATGGATGACCCTGCGTTGGACCTGGCCCATCACATCCGCCGCGCGGCCCTACCGGCCCCCGGTGACGACGCTGCGTTGTTCACCTTCGCCGCCGAAGCCATGGAACCCAGACTCGACCGGGAACGTCCGCTCTGGCAGTGCTGGATCATCGAAGGGCTCTCCGAAGGTCGGTGGGCACTGTTGATGAAGGTGCACCACTGCATCGCCGATGGCATCGCGACCATGCACATGTTGGCCGGACTGAGCGACGGCGGCGAGGGTGAGACATACGTCGGCGCCATTCGCGCTGCGCGGATCGCCGACGACACCCGGCAACCCGGCGCGCTCCTGACGCTGAACCCGCTGCGGTGGGCACGCACCATCTGGGATACCGCATCGGCGGCATCGACGGCGGCGGCATTGACCATCGGCGGCACCGTCCAGATCATCGACAGCCTGCTTCGCGCGGGCCCGAAGAACACGCTGAACGGCCCGGTGACCACGATGCGGCGCTACAGTGCCGTCCGGGTGCCGCTGACCGACGTCGCTGCGGTGTGCCACGCGTTCGATGTCACCCTCAATGATGTGGCGCTGTCCGCCATCACCGACAGCTTCCGGGCAGCACTCAAGCGCCGCGGTGAGGTGCCACAACCCAAATCGCTACGGACACTCGTGCCCGTATCGGTGAGAGCCGACGACAGGGCCGATGCTGCCGGCAACCGGGTCTCGGTGATGCTGCCCTATCTGCCGGTCGACGAACCCGACCCGGTGCAACAACTCCATAGTGTGCATCGGCGGCTGGACAAGGCCAAGTCCAGCGGTCAGCGACAAGCCGGCAGTAATGCGGTCGCCGCACTCAAGCTGGTGCCGTTCGCCATCGCGACCCGGGCAGTCCGCGTCCTGACGTCGCTGCCGCAGCGCGGCGTCGTCACATTGGCGACCAATGTTCCCGGACCCCGTGATCATCTGCATGTGTTGGGAAGAGAAGTCGTTCAGATGCTGCCCATTCCGCCGGTGGCGTTACGACTCCGCGCCGCCGTGGCGATCCTGAGCTACGGTGACGATCTGGTGTTCGGAATAACCGGCGACTTCGACGCTTTCCCCGATGTCGATGCACTGACGGCGGGCATCGCACGGGCGGTGGCACACCTCACCGCGGTCGCTCGGCACCCGCATCCGGGTCGGCGTGCACTTGCCCTGATCGAATCGACCGAAGCCGCCAGATAGCTCGACGGACGTACGAGCAGCCGAAAGGAACGAGATGACCGAACCGGTAACAGTCGACAAGATCATTGTCGGGATTGATGATTCGGATCATTCCCAACCGGCCCTCGAGTGGGCCGTCAGGGAGGCGAAGCTACGCGGGGTGCCCTTGTCCGTGCTGCACGCCAGCACGCTACCGGTCGATGCCTGGCCGGTCGCCCCGATGCCGACCGGATATCTGGATTGGCGTGTGAAGATGGGCCGAGAACTTCTCGCGGACGCCGCCGAGCGTGTCGAGAAGATCGTCGAGGATGCCGTACCGGTGACGACCGAACTCGTCGTGGCGACCCCGACCGCGGCGCTGGTGGATGCGTCGCGGACGGCAGGGATGGTCGTGGTGGGATCGCGGGGAAAGGGAGCGCTGTCGCGCTGGGTGCTGGGCAGCGTCAGCTCGGGACTACTGCACCGCGCGCATTGCCCGGTGGTCGTGGTTCACGATGCGGCCCCGACGCCCACCGCCGATGCGCCGGTGTTGCTCGGCTTCGACGGGTCGCCGGCCTCGCAGTCGGCTATTGCGCTGGCTTTCGACGAGGCATCCCGGCGCGGGGTGGGTTTGGTCGCCATGCACGCATGGTGGTCCCCCGGCGCCTTCGAGATGCCCGGTTTCGATTGGGAGACCCTGCGCCCCGAGGTGAACCGGCAGATCCAGGAGATGCTGACGACGTGGCAGCACCGCTTCCCCGACGTGACGGTCGAACGCGTCGTGGTCGCCGACCAGCCGGCCGGACGGCTGGTGGAACGCTCGAGCTCCTGCCAGTTGATCGTGGTGGGCAGCCACGGACATGGGGCTGTTGCGGGTGCGCTGCTCGGCTCGGTCAGCAACGCGGTGGTGCACGCAGCCAGGGTTCCGGTGCTGGTCGCTCGTCCGCAATGACATCACCTGACCAGGGTGACCGATCCGCAGCGGTAGCGGGCTGATCGCGCCCGCCCCATACCCAGCACGGCGCCGCCGCAGGGACCTTGGTCACCATCGAAGCGGGACAAAGACACTCACGAATCCAGATCCAGACCGCTACCGTCGAAAAATGGATGTCGGTCATGTCACACAGGACGTACATTTCCATTCTGGTGGTTCGCGTGTCGCGGCGGTTCTGTATATCCCGATCGCCGGTGCAGGGCCCTTCCCGTGTGTGGTGCTCGCCCATGGTTTCTCCGGAACGATGGACTGGATACTGCCGGATTTTGCACGGGTGTTCGCCGATGCCGGCAGCGCGGTTCTGATCTTCGATTACCGCCACTTCGGCGCGAGTGAGGGAATGCCCCGCCAGCTGGTCGATTCCCGACGCCAGCTCGACGACATAAGAGCAGCGTTGGCCTACGCGCGATCTCACCCCGCCATCGACGAGCGGCGAATCGCTCTTTGGGGCACCTCACTCGGCGGGAGTCACGTCATCACCATCGCCGCCGAAGACTCCCGTCTGGCCGCTGTGGTCGCGAATGTCCCGGCACTGGACATGTACCGCGGACTGCGCCGACGGCACCGGTCGGCCACCTACCGACCGGGCCCGGCGGCGATCGCGCGGGCGGTTGGGTGGCTCGTCTGCTGCGCAGCACTCGACGAAGTGCGCGGATGGCTGGGGCTCAGCCCACTTTACCTTCCGGTGTACGGCCCGTTGGGACATGCCGCCTTCAGCGATCCCGAACTGGCACAACGCTTCCGGTATGTCGAAGCAAGTGCCCCGACCTGGCGCAACCGGATGACACCACGGTTTCTGTTCCACGCTCCGCGGTACCGTGACGGGACGGCCGAGCGGATCCGATGCCCGCTGATGGTGACACTCGCGCACGACGATGCCGAGGTCTCGTCGCCGTTCGTCAAAGAGAAGGTCGCCGGTGCAGTGCATCTGACGACCATCGAGTATCCGGTCGGCCATTTCGACCTGTACCACGGCGCGGCACGCGATCAGCTCGCCCAGGACCACTGTCGCTTCCTGAGTCGAATTCTCGGACTCTCGCCGGATCCGACCGATCGTGACGACCACCTCGATGGCCAACGGCCCTATCCGCGTTCCGTCGTGCGGTAGAAGGGGCAAGGCATCATGACGACTCCGATGATGAAGGCGTGGCGAGTGCGCACACCAGGCCCGGTGAGCACACACCCCCTGGAATTCGTCGACACCCCGATACCGGTACCGGCCGACGACGAGGTTCTGATTGCCGTGCAAACCTGCGGCGTGTGCCGCACCGATCTGCACGTTGCCGAAGGTGACCTCCCGGTGCACCGGCCTCTCGTGACGCCCGGGCACGAAGTGGTCGGAGAGGTTGTGTCGCTCGGAACGAACGTCACCAACTTGACTGCGGGGGCGCGGGTCGGTGTCGCATGGCTTCGGCATACCTGCGGACGATGCCGCTATTGCGCGGCCGGCCGAGAGAACCTCTGCCCGGACAGTCGGTACACCGGTTGGGATGCCGATGGTGGCTACGCGGAATTCCTCACCGCGCCAGCCGCCTACGTCTACTCACTGCCCGACGGATACAGCGACGACGAACTCGCCCCGCTGCTGTGCGCGGGCATCATCGGATACCGGTCGCTGCGCCGCGCAAGTCTGCCGGCCGGCGGCCGATTGGGCATATACGGTTTCGGCGGCAGCGCCCACATCACCGCCCAGGTTGCCCTTGCCGAAGGCGCCGAGGTCCATGTGATGACCCGCGGCGAGGATGCCCGCAAACTCGCCCTGGAACTCGGGGCGGCCTCCGCTCAAGGACCTGCGGACCGGCCCCCCGTCGCCCTGGACTCGGCAATTCTGTTCGCCCCGGTGGGCGACCTGGTGCCGCCTGCAATGGCAGCACTCGACCGCGGAGGCACATTGGCCATCGCAGGCATCCATCTCAGCGACATTCCCGTACTCAACTACCAACGCCACCTGTTTCAGGAACGCCAAGTGCGTTCGGTGACTTCGAATACCCGCGTCGATGCTGTCGAGTTCCTGGCGTTCGCGGGCCGGCACCGGCTCGACGTCACCGGGCCGCGCTATCCGCTCGCACACGCCGACCGCGCCCTCGAAGACCTCGGATCGGGCGCCATCACCGGCGCAGCAACACTGAGAGTCGGGTCCTGAGAGGCGATCACATGGAGACGAGCCGCCCCGACGACACCCCGGCCATCGTGGTCGCCGTCGACGGATCAGAGGCGAGTGCGGCCGCAGTTGCGTGGGCCGCTGACGAGGCGCTCCTGTGTAGCAGACGACTCGTATTGGCACATGCCTGCCCGACCGTCATCATCGACACTCCTGATCCGGCACTTCGTGATCGTCTGCAGAAGCTGCGCATGCACCATGCCAGGGACTATCTCAGCGATATCAGATCCGGGCTGACCCGAGACACCGCGTTGCGCGCTGCCGATATCACGATCGCTTTGCATCTCGGTAACCCGGTCAAGATCCTCATCGAACTTTCGACCCGAGCGTGGATGCTCGTGGTGGGCAGCCGCTTTCGCGGGTCGTTGGGCGGACGCAGGATTGGATCGGTGAGCTCGGCGTTGTGCAGCAGGGCACATTGTCCGGTCGCCGTCATCCATTCCTATGATGCCGACCGCGCCGGCAAGCCGGTCGTCGTGGGAGTCGACGGCTCGCCGATATCGAACCACGCGGTCACCTTCGCTTTCGCCGAGGCTCAGCGGCGACATGTCGGGCTGGTTGCCGTGCACGCTTGGAGTGATGTCGGTGTGCTCGAAATTCTGGGCCCCGAATGGGAGGACTACCGCCGACACGCACACGCCGCGCTGACCCGGGCACTCGCTGAGAGTCGACTGAGCTACCCCGATGTCACCGTCGCCGAGCGCGTGTACTGCGACCGTCCGGCACATTGGCTCACCGAAAGCGCGGCCGAAGCCGGTCTCGTCGTCGTCGGCGGTCACGGCAGAGGGCGCCTGTCCACGTTGATCGCCGGCTCCGTCGCGGTCGCGGTGGCCGAGGCGACGGTCACCCCGGTCGTCGTCGTTCGTGGCACCTAGTGCGTTTGCAGCGCAGCGCGCAGCGCGTCGGTGTCACGGGTAGACGTCTCCCCCGGTGATCCGCATGCCCCTGAAGGGCCGCCGTGCTGGGAGTCCCGGAAGATCAACAATGAGCAGTCGGTTCCGCGCAGGATATTCGTGGATCGCGTGCTGAGCAGCTGATTGACCAGGCCAGGGTCATCGGGCCAGGTGATGACAAGCTGGTCGATCTGGGCGCTCAATGCCAGCAGATCGACGATGTCATCGGGCCGCTGAAGGACGCACCGCAAGGTGTCCTTGCCTGCTCCTTCGCGGAACGTCGCCGCCAGCGCGTGCCGGATACCTGCTGTCCGTTTCGAATCGGTCGGCCAAGGCGACAGCGCGAGAATCGATGCGGTGCGCGATCTTGCCTCCGCACCGGCAACCTGCAGCAGACCGGTCGAATCGAACCGATCATCGAGAACCGCGACCACCCATCGGTGCGGCCCGACAGGATGATGCGCATGTCGCCTGTGCACAATGGCCACCGACGACTTCGCCGTACGCGCCACCCTCGCCGCTGTCGATCCCCGTCGGCCGGGTCCGGAATCGTGCGTTCCCTTCCACCCGACGCACAACAGCTGCGCAGAACGTGACGCCTCGGCCAACACGTCGGCCGGATCGCCTGTCAGCAGGTCGGTTTCGACGTCGAGAGCGGGCTGGTAGGCCTGCAGCGCGGCCTTGAGTTCGCGGAGCTCCTTGCCGGCGTTTGCCGTGTCCGTGCTCGGGTTTCGATCATGCCGGACGAGCACGGTCACCAGGCGCAGCGGCGCGTTTCGGGTCACCGCCTCCTCCGCGGCCCAAAAGGCAGCACGGAAAGCTGTTTTCGAACCATCGACACCGACGACGACGGGTTGCGAGTCCGATACGGTCATCATCTGCCTTCACGTTTGCCGATCCAGGGATGCCTCCGAGGCTAGGGGGCTGACCACGACATCGGCATGGTCTTTGGTCCTCGACACCGCGCCATCGGTCCTTTCGCATCACCCGTGCCGGATGAGTTGCGAGGCGCGATGGTCGAAGCGGCATGTGGGCTGTCGGGGTACTGAGCCACCCTGCAGGGGAGGTTGACCCTATCTATTGAACGGCAGCAGGACTACCGTCGGTGCTGTCATGCTCGAGCAGCCGGGTCTGACGGTTTCGCTGGTCCGCACGACCAGAGGCAGGAGGGTTCATCGAGCCTGCCGGACATGGCACGCCGTCGGATCCGGAGCCGGCGGCGTCGCTGCGGCCGGAGACGATTCGCGTTGGAGCGTTCATCGATCCCTTTTCTCGCCCGGGGCACCAGACGTGTGCTCGGGCGGCGTTTCTGACGCCGCGCGGTCAGCGCACTTGCGCATGCTGCGCAATAGTTCCGTTGCCCACGACAGTTGCATCCACCGCCGATTCGTTCACCCGTTGTTTGCTTGCACCTCGATTCGATAATTGTCAATATCGATGGGTGTCGAATTCATCCGCAGGCGCTCCCCCTCCGGATGCCTGCTGCGCGCCGGGTGCGCTGCTGCGCGAGCCACTGACAGCCGCCGAGGCCACCGACATGGCCGTCAAACTCAAGGCTCTCGCCGATCCGGTTCGGCTGCAACTGTTCTCGGCGATCGCCAGCCGCGCCGGTGGCCAGGCGTGCGTCTGCGACGTCGCCGACGGCGTCGCGGTATCGCAGCCGACGGTGTCACATCACCTCAAGGTGCTGCGCGACGCCGGCC
>NZ_JBSFSB010000008.1:0-219406 GCF_053589535.1 Mycobacterium sp. NPDC003323 | reverse complement strand
ACCACGACACCCGCGAACCCACCCTGCCCACCCGACAGCGGACCCGACAACAGGACCGCGAATACCGCATCAACGCCGAACGCGTCCGCAACGCACTGGAGATAGCCCTCGACGGCGACCCGCCTTTCTAAGAGTGCAGGTCGATCACTCCGGCCCGGACCAGTAGCAGCATGCTGACCACCAGCACCCAGATCGGGAAGGCCAGCGTCAGCCACATGCTGAGGTCACTGGCGATCAGAAGCCCCACCGCCGCAACGTAAGTCACGATCACCAGCCAACGCGGCATGAGCTTGGTCTTGAGCCAGATGGTTGCCAGCGACATCATGAACACCGCAGCCACCCGGAGGGCATACGTCTTGGACACCGTCAACAGCACCATCTGACCGAACACCGCGACGTCCGGATCCACCGCTGCGCCACTGCGTTCCAGCCCGGCACCGATCCCGGCCGCCAGGAACATCATGGCCAGGAACAACAATCCGCTGCCGATGAACACCGTCGAGAAGAACTTGTCCTCATACCGGCCCAGCCCATCGCGGACGACACCCATGAACCACAGGAAGGCGATCCCGGCGAAGGGCATCAGCTTCGCGGCAACGCCCAACTGCGTGCTGCCCTCCGCCAACCACTGCGCACCCGACTCCGCACCCTCGGGCAAGGCCAGCCGGATCAGCACCAGTGCCGTCCCGAACAACAGCGCGAACAACACGCCGGCCACCGCGGCGGCGCGGGGCGTGGTGAGTCGATTGGTCACGCAGACATGGTCACACGACTACGGCTGTCCCGGCAGCAGTCTGATCATCAGACCGTTGCTCTCGGCCAGCACATTGTCATCCTCGTCGAGCAGCTCGGCATTCACAAAAGCCTTCCGCCCCTCGGCTTCCCGCAACCACCCGCGCACTCTGAGCGGCGTGTCGATGGGCGTGACGCGACGGTAGTCGACATGCAGGAACGCCGTCCGGCTGATGGGTCGCCCGGTCGCGTGGATCACCATGCCGAACACCGAGTCGAACAGCAGCGGCAGCACACCACCGTGCACGGCCTGGTTTCCGCCGACGTGATACCGGCTGAACTGCACCGTCAGCTCCACGCCGTCGGACTCGAACTTGGTCACATGCCACGGCGGCATCAGCAGGCTTCCGGCGCCGGGCAGACTCACCACCCGGTTCGCGGGTCCGACACCCTCACCGGCCTCATGCGGCTCCAGCAGCGCCACCAGTCGCTCGGTCAGATCCGCCGCGGCAACCCAGGTTTCGGAGTCCGGATCGGCCGATACCGCCAGGTCCTGGGCGCGGCGCATCGCGGTCAGAAAGCGTTCGAAACCCGGGCCGGGATCGGCAGCCTCGAACACGGGGAACCCACCGTGCCGGTCGTACTCGGGGTCGGCGCGGCGCGGATCCAGTCCGAAGTCCGTCACGCCAAGATATCCCGGCGCACGATGGTCTGATCCCGCCCCGGGCCCACGCCGATGCACGAAACCTGGGCTCCGGCAAGCTCTTCCAGCCGAAGCACATAGTCACGGGCGTTGGCGGGCAGCTCCTCGAAGGTACGGCACGAGCTGATGTCCTCCCACCAGCCGGGCAGTTCCTCGTAGACCGGCTCGGCCCGGGCGATATCGGCCTGCGTCATCGGCATCTCGTCGGTGCGCTTGCCGTTCACGGTGTAGCCGACGCACACCGGCACCGTCTCCAGGCTGGACAGCACGTCGAGCTTGGTCAGGAAGTAGTCGGTGATGCCGTTGACGCGGGTGGCATAGCGGGCGATCACGGCGTCGAACCAGCCGCAGCGCCGCGCACGCCCGGTGGTCACGCCGACCTCGCCGCCGGTCTTGGCCAGATACGCCCCGTGCTCGTCGAACAGCTCGGTGGGGAATGGGCCCGAGCCGACCCGGGTGGTGTACGCCTTCAGGATGCCCAGCACCGTGGTGATGCGGGTGGGCCCGATACCCGAGCCCACCGACGCACCGCCGGCGGTCGGGTTGGACGACGTCACGAACGGATAGGTCCCGTGGTCCACGTCGAGCAGGGTGCCCTGCGAGCCCTCCAGCAGGACGGTCTGACCGTCCTCGAGGGCCTGGTTGAGCAGCAGCCGGGCATCGGCGATGCGGTGCTTGAAGCCCTCGGCCTGGGTCAGCAGGTTCTCCACGACCTCGGCCGGCTCAAGTGCCTTGCGGTTGTAGATCTTGACCAGCACCTGGTTCTTGAAGTCCAGCGCGGCCTCGATCTTGGCGGCCAGCAGCTCCTCGTCGAGCACGTCGGCGACCCGGATGCCGATGCGCGCGATCTTGTCCTGATAGCAGGGACCGATACCGCGGCCGGTGGTGCCGATCTTCTTGCTGCCCATGTACCGCTCGGTCACCTTGTCGATGGCGACGTGATACGGCATGAGCAGGTGCGCGTCGGCCGAGATGAGCAGCCCCGAGGTGTCGACCCCGCGCTCCTCCAGCCCGGAAAGCTCCTTGAGCAGGACGCCCGGATCCACCACCACACCGTTGCCGATGACGTTGGTGACACCCGGGGTGAGGATGCCCGAGGGGATGAGGTGCAGTGCGAAGTTCTCCCCGGTCGGCAACACCACGGTGTGACCCGCGTTGTTACCGCCCTGGTAGCGAACTACCCATTGCACACGTCCACCGAGTAGATCGGTGGCCTTACCTTTGCCCTCATCGCCCCACTGGGCGCCGATGAGCACGATTGCCGGCATGGCATTGTCTCCTGAGTCTCCTGCTCAAATGTGATGCAGCCGGTGATCCACCCTATCCGAGCGACGCGTGAGGAGTTGCGTTGGCCACACATGACGTGGGCGTTTTGCTGTTCGGTGGGCGACGGATGCCCCGCGCGCTGCGTGGACTGCCCACCATTTCGCTCGACCAGAGCGCCGATTGCCGGCGCCTCGTCGTGGTCGGCGCGGACCAGGATCTGGCCTCGGTGCTCAAGCAGCTGCTGCGCGCAGACCGCCTGGATGTCGAGGTCGCGTACGTGCGCCGATCCTGGCAGGCGCGCAGGGCGCTGACCGGCGTAGCGACCCGGATTCCGCTGATCAGGGACGAGACCGGGTCGGTGATCGTCGGAGCGGCGGTGTGGATCGGCGCGGACGCACCGCTGACCGGGGAGGCCGTGGTCGACGACACCGTGCTGTTCGACGGCGAGGTGACCGCGGTCCGCGTCGAGCCGATCGCCGACCAGCCGGGTGTGCGCGCCGCCGTGCTGTCACCGCGAATGCGGCCGGGTCGGTGGGTCACCGGGCGGGCGGCACAATTGGGCACGCCCGGCGCGTTCGTGGTGCGCGACGGCGAACGGAGCACCAAAACCGTCAGACGGTCGACGTTCTACCGGCACACGCAGGGCTGGTTATCGGTGCGGTAGGTAGCGTCGGGACGTGAACATCAGGCCGTTGCGCCAATCGGTGCGCCCCAGCCCCATCTTCCTGGCGATTGTCGCGCTGACCGCGGCCGGCGGCGTCGGCGCCTGGTTCTGTGCGGATCGGGTCGAACCGCTGTCCTACGCGGCAGTGTTCGTCCTGGTGATCGCAGGCTGGCTGGTCTCGCTGTGCCTGCACGAGTTCGGACACGCCTACACCGCCTGGCGCTTCGGCGACCACAACGTGGAGGTTCGCGGTTACCTGACGCTGAACCCGCTGAAGTACGCCAACCCGTTGCTCTCGCTGGGCCTGCCCATGCTGTTCATCGCCATCGGCGGTATCGGGTTGCCCGGCGGCGCGGTGTACCTGCACACCTCGTGGATGACCGCCCGCCAGCGCACCCAGGTCAGCCTGGCCGGACCGTCGGCGAACCTGGTGCTGGCCGTGCTGCTGCTCGGCGCGACGGCGTTGTTCTACGACCCGGAACGCGCGGTGTTCTGGGCGGGCCTGGCGTTCCTGGGGTTCCTTCAGGTGACCGCCTTGCTGTTGAACCTGCTGCCGATCCCCGGCCTGGACGGCTACAACGCGCTGGAACCGCACCTCAAGCCCGAGACCCAACGCGCGCTGGAGCCCGCCAAGGGCTGGGGCTTCCTGATCCTGCTGATCGTGCTGCTGGTTCCGCAGCTCAACGCGCTGTTCTTCGGTGCGGTGTTCTGGTTCGTGGAACTGTCGGGCGTCTCGGATCAGCTGGTGTCCGTCGGCGGCGGGTTGACCAGGTTCTGGTCCGCCTGGCTGTAACGCTCTTGCGACATATGCGTACTTCCGCATATATTCGGCCCTATGGGTGCCGGACATGACCACAGCCACGGACGCGGTGACACGCGCGTCGGCCGGATGATCATCGGCGCGTCGATCCTGGCCACGTTCTTCGTGGTCGAACTCGTCACCGCGCTGAGCATCAACTCGATCGCCCTGCTCGCCGATGCCGGGCACATGCTCACCGACCTGGTCGCCATGTTCATGGGCCTGACCGCGGTGCTGCTGGCCCGGCGCGGCTCCACCTCGCCCGCACGCACCTACGGTTGGCACCGCGCGGAGGTGTTCACCGCCGTCGCCAACGCCGCACTACTGCTCGGCGTCGCCGGCTTCATCCTGTACGAGGCGTTCGAACGTTTCGGCGATGCTCCGGAGGTGCCGGGCGTCCCGCTGATCGTGGTCGCCCTGGCCGGTCTGCTGGCCAATGCCATCGTCGTCGTGCTGCTGCGCTCGGATTCCGAGCACAGCCTGGCAGTCAAGGGCGCTTACATGGAGGTCGTGGCCGACACCGTCGGCAGCATCGGCGTCCTGATTGCCGGCATCGTCACCGTCACCACAGGCTGGCCGTACGCCGACGTCGTCGTCGCCGTCCTGGTCGCGCTGTGGGTGCTGCCGCGCGCCTTCGCCCTGGCCCGCGCCGCGCTGCGGATCCTGAGCGAGTCCTCACCGCGGCATATCGACGTCGACGAGCTGCGCACGGCGCTGGAGAAGGTCGACGGCGTCACCGGCGTGCACGACCTGCACGTGTGGACGCTGGTGCCCGGTAAGGACATGGCCACCGCGCACCTGACCAGCAGCTCGGACACCGCCCGGGTGCTGGTCGCCGCGCAGGCGGTGCTGGCCGCCCGCGGCCTGGAACATGCCACCGTCCAGGTGGAACCCGCCGAGGGCGATTGCGGGGCGAAAGGCTGTTAGGCCAGGCCGAGCGCCGCCCGCGCGCCGGGATCGCAATCGTCCAGCAGATCCAGGCACCGGGCGTACTCCGGGGTCTCCCCGATGATCTGCGCGGCCCGGGCCAGCGCCGCCACGCAGCGCAGGAAGCCGCGGTTGGGTTCGTGCGAATACGGCACCGGCCCGAATCCCTTCCAGCCGTTGCGCCGCAACTGGTCCAGCCCGCGGTGGTAGCCGGTGCGGGCATAGGCGTAGGCGGTGACGGGCTGATCCTCGGCCAGCGACGCCTCGGCCAGCGCCGCCCAGGCCACCGATGCGCTCGGATGTTCGGCCGCGACGTTGGCGGGTTGCTCACCGGCGGCGAGATCCGCCTCCGCCTCGGTGTCACCCGGCAGCAATACCGGATCTGGCCCCAGAAGGTCGCCCATACGCGTCATGGGCCTATTGTGCCGTGCGGGGATATGCCGCCAGTGATTAGGCTTGCGGCAAGCGTTCGCGAGGGAGGACTGCAGTAGGGATGTCGAACCCAACAGAACCCGAGGACGGCAAGCAGCTCGGCACGGACGCACCCGAGGGCGAGGACTCGTCCGAGCGCCGCTTCACCGCGCCGTCCGGTTTCGACGGTTCCACCCAGATCATCCAGTCGGTGCCCGAACCCCCGACCGAGATCTTCGCCGCGGGCGAGCCCACCGAGATGATCGACACCTCCAAAGCCGCCGCCCCGCAGGTGATCCCACCGCGGGATGACGCGCCCAAGCCGCCGTCCCGGCGACGCAGCTGGGGATGGGTCATCGCGGTGGTCCTGGTGATCGCGGCCCTGGCGGCGGTGGCCATCCTGGGCACCGTACTGCTGACCCGCGGCAGCGCCGGCGCGGCATCCCAGGAGGATCAGGTCCGCTCCACCATCGAGAGCTTCGACGTCGCCATCCAGAACGGTGACCTGGCCGCGCTGCGTGGCATGACCTGCGGCGCCACCCGCGAGAGCTATGTGCGTTACGACGACAACGCCTGGGCCGAGACGCACCGCCGGGTGGCGGCCGCCAAGCAGTACCCGGTGGTGGCCAGCATCGACGAGGTGGTGGTTGTCGACGACCACGCCGAAGCCAACGTCACCTCGTTCATGGCCTATGCGCCGCAGACCCGCTCGACCCGCAGTTTCGATCTGCACTTCCGCGATGACCAGTGGAAGATCTGCCAGAACGGCTGACCGGCCGGAAAAGTTCGGCGACCCGCACGCACGATTACGGTCATTGCGTTTGCAATGTGTAGGGAAGTCACACTGATTCTGCTTGTGTAAGAGTGGGTTTCGTGTTGTGGATGGCGCTGCCCCCAGAAGTTCATTCGGCGTTGTTGAGCAGCGGCCCCGGTTCCGGTCCGCTGCTCGCCGCCGCGGCGGCATGGCATTCGCTCAGCGTCGAATACGCGGCCGCGGCCGCCGAACTGTCCCAGACGCTGGGCACCGTGCAGGCGGGGTCCTGGCAGGGACCCAGTGCCGAGCAGTACGTCGCCGCGCACACGCCGTATCTGGCGTGGCTGGCCCAGGCAGGTGCCAACAGTGCCGCCACCGCCGCGCGGCACGAGACCGCCGCGGCCGCGCACGCCGCCGCCCTGGCGACCATGCCGACTCTGCCCGAGATCGCGCTCAACCACACCACCCGCGCCGCACTGTTGGCGACCAACTTCTTCGGGATCAACACCATCCCGATCGCGGTCAACGAGGCCGACTACGCCCGGATGTGGGTGCAGGCCGCCACCACCATGAGCACCTATCAGGCCGTGGCCGGCGCCGCGGTCGCCACCACGCCGACCAGCGCCCCGCCCCCGCCGATCGTCATCCCGGGTGTCGGTGAGGCCGCCACCTTCATGCAGCTGGCGGCCGCGCCGCAGGCCGCCGACGCCTCGGCCGCGTTGAACTCCTCCGATGCGCTGGCCGATGCCCTGAGCGGATACTTCGATTCGATCCCGGGCGGGGATCTGCTGCTGGACTTCCTGCAGGATCCGCTGGGCAACTCGATCCAGCTGGTCCGCGACTTCCTGACCAACCCGGCGGCCGCGCTGCAGACCTGGGGTCCGTTCCTGGCGGCGGTCGCCTACCAGGCGATCTCCTGGGTCGGCGCGCTGACCACCTACCCACAGCTGTTCCTGCTGCCGTTCTATGCGGCCGGCGCCGTCCTGGGCATCGTCATCGGGGTGATCGTCTACCAGCTCACCGAACTGATGAAGCTGATGGACCTGCCGCCGCTGGTGCTCAGCGACCCGGCCCCGCAGCCGCAGGCCGACCAGCAGCAGCCCACCCCGGCCGCAATCCCGGCCGGCGGCGCTCCGGCGACGACGGCGGCGGGTGCTCCGGCCGGGTCGGCGTCGGCCGCCGCACCCGCGTCCCCGGCCACGGCGGCCGCGGCTCCGCTGGTGCCCTATGCGGTGGCCGGGCGCGATCCCGGAGAAGGATTCACCCCGACCCTGCGCGACAAGACCGCAGCCCAGGCGCCCGCGTCGGGCATCCCGGCCGCCGCCGCGGGGGTCGCCGCGACATCGGCCGCGCAGCGACGGCGTCGACGCAAGAAGGCCGCCGTGATCGAGGACCGCTCCTATGCCGACGCCTACGCCGACTACGAGCCCGAAGAGGAGCCGCAGGAACCCGCGCAGCCCCGGCCGTGGATCGGCACCTCACAGCGCAGCGGTATCGACGCAAAAGGGCTGACCACCGTGCACACCGATCAATTCGGCGGCTCGGCGGTCAGCCCGATGCTGCCGGGCGATTGGGACCCGGACGAGAAGAACTAGCCGGCTGACACGCTGCGGCCTGCACTGTGCAGGTCGTTGCACGCCTCGATGACGCGTTCGGTCATCCCGGCCTCGGCCTTCTTCAGGTAGCTGCGCGGGTCGTAGACCTTCTTGTTGCCGACCTCGCCGTCGATCTTCAGCACGCCGTCGTAGTTGGCGAACATGTGACCGGCGACCGGCCGGCTGAAGGCGTACTGGGTGTCGGTGTCGACGTTCATCTTCACCACGCCGTAGCGCAGCGAGTCCTCGATCTCGGACTTCAGCGAGCCCGAACCACCGTGGAAGACGAAGTCGAACGGCTTGGCGTCACCGGACAGGCCCAGCTTCGCCGCGGCCACCTTCTGGCCCTCGGCCAGCACCTCGGGACGCAGCTTGACGTTGCCCGGCTTGTACACGCCGTGCACGTTGCCGAAGGTGGCGGCCAGCAGGTACTTGCCGTGCTCACCGGTGCCCAGCGCGTCGATGGTCTTCTCGAAGTCCTCGGACGTGGTGTAGAGCTTGTCGTTGATGGCGTTCTCGACGCCGTCCTCTTCACCGCCGACGACGCCGATCTCGATCTCCAGGATGATCTTGGCCTCGGCCGACAGCTTCAGCAGTTCCTTGGCGATTTCCAGGTTCTCGTCGATCGGGACCGCCGAGCCGTCCCACATGTGCGACTGGAAGAGCGGATTCTGCCCGTTCTTGACCCGCTCGGCAGAGATGGCCAGCAGCGGGCGCACGAAGCCGTCCAGCTTGTCCTTGGGGCAGTGGTCGGTGTGCAGCGCAACGGTGATGTCGTACTTGGCGGCGACCACATGGGCGAACTCGGCCAGCGCCGTGGCACCGGTGACCATGTCCTTCACACCCAGGCCGGAACCGAATTCGGCACCGCCGGTGGAGAACTGGATGATGCCGTCGCTGCCGGCATCCGCGAAACCCTTGATCGCAGCGTTGATGGTCTCCGAGGAGGTGCAGTTGATCGCCGGGAAGGCGAACGAGTGCTCCTTGGCACGGCCGAGCATCTCGGCGTAGACCTCGGGCGTGGCGATGGGCATGGACTTCCTCCTGGCTCGCGTGCGCTTTCCCAGGCAGTATGTCAAGAACCGAATGTGTCCGGCAGGGCGGATACCGCCTAGACCGATTAGCGTTTGGGAAATGCGCGCCCCGGCGGTCCTGATCCTGGTCGCGGCGTTGGCCACCGGTTGCGCCGCAGCGCCGGCACCGACCCAGATCCCCGTCCCGGCCCCGGCCTCACCGGAACCGCCGATGCCGACCGATTCGGTACCGCGCGGGCGCGCCCAGGTCATCGTCAACGGCGATCTCGGCCCGACCGGGCCGGTGGCCTGCGACACCGAGGACGGACTGACCACCATCAGCGTCGGTGACGCCCTGCTGGGGGTGACCCTGATCGTGACCGATGACGACATGCCTGCGGTGCGGTCGGTGAGCATCGGTGACGTCGGCGGGGTCGCGCTGGCCTATTCGTCCGACGTCAGCGCCGCCGGAGCGGCCGCACGCACGCCGACCGCGCTGCGCAACGGGCCCACGCTGATCGTCACGGGGTCCGGCAGCGGCACCGACTCGTCGAATCCGGCGCGCATCGTCGACTCCGGCTACCGGATCGCCGTGGCCTGTCCGTGAGCGACAGCCGGTATCTTCAAACCTCATGACGGTCACCCACCTGGCACTCATGCCGGATTTCATGGATCCGATCAACCTGCTCAGTTACTTCGGTACCTGGGCGCTGATCGGCCTGCTCGTGGTCGTCTTCGTCGAATCCGGGGTGCTGTTCCCGATCCTGCCCGGTGACTCGCTGCTGTTCGTGGCGGGCATGCTGGCCGCCGGTATCGCCGCGGAGTCGGCCGAGGGCAATGTCGCCACGGTGAACTTCCAGCTGTGGCAGCTGCTGCTGTTCATCCCGATCGCTGCGGTGCTCGGCGCCCAGGTGGGCTACTGGATCGGCCGCAATGTCGGTACGGCCATGTTCAAGCCCAACGCGCGGTTCCTGAAGCAGAAGTACCTCGACGAAGCGCACGTGTTCTTCGAGCAGCGCGGCCCGTTCGCCATCGTCATCGCCCGGTTCGTGCCGATCGTGCGCACCCTGGCGCCCATCACCGCCGGCGCGGCCAAGATGAACTACGCGGTGTTCACGCTGTACAACGCCGTCGGCGCCATCGTCTGGGGCTGCGGTCTGACGCTGCTGGGTTACTGGCTGGGCCGTTTCGAGATCATCCAGAAACTGCTCGAGCCGATCGTCATCGGCATCGTCGTCCTCTCGGTGCTGCCGATCGCCATCGAGTGGTACAAGCGCCGCAAGGCCGTCAAGGATGCCGGCGAGGGTCCGCTGGCCGAGCAGGGTTAGGCCTCCAGCGCCCGGATCAGGCTGGCCGAGTCGTACGGGCCGGTGTGCCGCACGCCGTTGACGAAGAACGTCGGCGTGCCGCCCAGGTCCATCAGCTCGGCGTCCTCCATATCGTCGGTCACCCGGTGCATCACCTTGGCCGATTGCAGGTCCTCGTCGAACTTGCGGATATCGCAGCCGACGCCGTCGGCGTAGCGGTAGATGTGCTGCCACTCCAGGTGGTCCTGCATCTCGAACATCCGCGCGCCCATCTCGAAGAACCGGCCCTGCAGCGCGGCCGCCTCGGCCGCGCGGGCGGCGTCCACCGAATGCGGGTGCACCCGCTCCAACGGCAGGTGCCGCCACACATAGCGCAGCCGGTCCCCGAAATGCGCCCGCACCTCGTCGATGGACCCCGTCGCGCGGCTGCAGAACGGGCATTCGAAGTCGGCGTACTCGACCAGCGTGAGTTCGGCGTTGGGGTTGCCGGCGATGTGGTCGCGCTCGGGGTCGACCTCGCGCAGCAGGGTGGCACCGACCGCGACCGGCGGGCTGATCCGGTCGGTCACCGCGAACAGCACCCAGCCGAAGACGAACGCCACCACCGAGGCCACCAGCACACCGACGCGGGCCAGATCCTGGCTGACCGGATCGGTGATCGCGATGTCGACGATGAACAGCGAGATGGTGAACCCGATCCCAGACAGCGCGGCCCCGCCGGCGACCCGGCGCAGCGTGAGCCCCGGCGCGAGCGCGCCGATCCCGGTGGCCCGCACGATCGCCGTGGCGGCGGTGATGCCGACGAACTTGCCGACCACCAGACCGGCGATGATCCCCCAGGTCAGCGGGGAGCCGACGGCCATCTCGATGGTGTCCATGTCGAATTGCACGCCCGCATTCGCCAGCGCGAACACCGGCAGGATCAGATAGGACACGTACGGGGTGAAGGCGGTCTGCAGCCGCTCGTTGATCGAGATCGAGTCACGCAGCCGGCGCGACGCCTCGCGCGCGTATTCGGAGTTCGGTGACTGCCGGAAGGCGCCGATCATCTCGACGGCTTCCTCCACCCGGTCCCGTTCGGGGGTGAACACCGGAATCAGCAGCGCTACCGCGACACCGGCCAGGGTGGGGTGCACACCGCCCTGCAGCAACGCCAGCCACAGCCCGACGCCGAGCACGAAATAGGCGGGCCCGCGGGCGGCGGGCAGCAGCCGGACCGCCGCCAGCGCGGCGATCAGCACCACGGACAGCACCAGCGGCCAGATCTGCACCTGCTCGGAGTAGAACAGCGCGATCGCCAGCAGCGCTCCGACATCGTCGACGACGGCCAGCGTCAGCAGGAAGGTCCGCAGCCGCGACGGATGCTTGGGTCCGATGATGGCCAGCGCGCCGACCAGGAACGCGGTGTCGGTGGAGATCACCACACCCCAGGCGCGGGCGTCGTCGCCGCTCGGATTGAACAGGAAGAACACCAGCGCCGGGACGATCAGCCCGGCCAGCGCGGCCAGCACCGGTACCGCCGCGCGCGAGCGGTCGGTCAGTTCGCCGATGACGAACTGGCTCTTGACCTCCAGGCCGACCAGGAAGAAGAAGAACGTCATCAACGCGTCGTTGACCAGATGTTTGACGGTCATCTCGGCGTGCAGGCTGCCCAAGGTCAGCCCGACGTGGGTGTCCCAGAACTCCGAATAGCTATGCGCCCAGGGCGAATTGGACCACAGGATGGCGATCAGGGTGAACAGCAGCAGCAGGCCGGCAGCGGTGTTCTCGCCGCTGCGCGCGGCGGTCGGTTTGCGACGGATCACTCGTCACCGGCATCCAGGGTGTGGGCGACCTCCATCAGCATCCAGCCCGACAGTTGCACCGACAGATCCCGTTCCGGCGTCTGCGAGGCGTTGACCGCACCGTCGACGGATTGTGCGTCCCTGGTCGCCGCCTGCGGTACCTCGGCGTTGCGGTCCCAGAACGGCCCGAACAGCGGCAGCCCGTCGACGGTCTGGCGGTAATCCCAGGCCGACTGTGCCGAGGCCAGCACGATCCGGCGTGCGGTGGCCCGGGCCTGCTCGTCCTCGGGTGTGGACCCGGGCAGATCGGTGGCCACCAGCGCCAGATAGCGGGCCGTGATGGCGTTGAACAGTCCCCCGTCGCCGCCGCCGGCGCCGCGGATGACGCCGTCGGAAGTCATGTGTTCGTCGACGGCGGCCACCAGTCGGTGCACGCGTTGGGCGTGTTCGGGATCCTCGGTGCGGCGGGCCAGTTCGACCTCGAGGCCGAGTACGACGCCCTGGCAGTAGGTGTACTGGGCACGCACCATAGAGCCGGCCTTGATGCCGTCGAAGACCAGCTTGGTCTCCGGGTCGATGAGGGTGTCGTCGATCCAGTCGGCCATCTGCTGAGCGCGCCGCAGCCGGTCGTGGCGGGCCAGGAAGATGCCTGCCGGGCCGTTGGCGGGGGCGTTGAAGAACTGATCTTGTTTGCGCCAAGGGATTCCGCCGCCGTCCTCGGGCACCCAGGCGTTGAGGAACTGTTCGGCGAAGGTGTGCAGCGCCTTGGGGCGGCCGATGCCGACGAGCCGAGCGGATCGCTCCAGGGCCAGTGCCAGCCAGGCCATGTCGTCGTAGTAGTCGTTGGTCCAGCGACCCATGTTGCGCAGCCGGTGCGACCGGATCTGCCGCGTGATCCTGGTGCGCCGCTGCGGCTGCGGGTCACGCAGCTGGGCGTCGACGAGGCAGTCCAGCAGATGTGCCTGCCACCAGTAGTGCCAGGTGCCGAACAAGGCTTGTTTGCGTGCGGCCGGCCAGGCCGTCACGCCGAGCTGGGTGCCGGGCAATCCCCACAACCGTCTGAGATGCCGCTTGGTGATGGCGGCCTCAGAACTGGCTGCGCGATTCGCCCATACCTCAACCATGGGCTTGATTTTGCCCTACCAGGCCTGCGCCATGTCGGCATGCGTGCGGACCCAGGCGTGCATGGCGATGCCGGCCGCCACCCCGGCGTTGATGCTGCGCGTCGAACCGAATTGGGCGATGGAGACGGTGAACGCCGCTCCGGCACTGGCCTCGGGCGTGATGCCGGGGCCCTCCTGCCCGAACACCAGCAGGCATTCGCGCGGCAGCACCGCCGTTTCCAGCGGCCGCGAGCCGGGCACGTTGTCGACGGCCACGACCGTGAGCCCGGTTTCGGCGGCGAAGGCCAGCAGTTCGGCGGTGCTGTCGTGATGGCGCAACCGCTGATAGCGGTCGGTGACCATGGCGCCGCGCCGGTTCCAGCGGCGCCGCCCGACGATGTGCACGGTGTCGACGGCGAAGGCATTGGCGGTGCGCACCACGGTGCCGATGTTGGCGTCGCTGCCGAAGTTCTCGATCGCGATGTGGAGCGCGTGTCTGCGTTGATCGATATCGGCGATGATCGCCTCGCGGGTCCAATACCGGTAGGCGTCGACGACATTGCGGGTGTCACCGTCGCGCAGCAGGTCGGGGTCGTAACGCGGATCCGGCGGCGGATCACCCTGCCAGGGGCCGACTCCCGGCGATTCGCCCCATTCGGTGGGACCCGGTTTCTCAGTCATCGGGGGTGGTCCACAGCGCGGCGTGCGTACCGACGACCGAGACCGTCGGATAGAGCAGCGCGGCGTTGATCTCACCCTGGGTGCACATCGAGGCCCGGATGGCGACTGCGTCGCGGCTCTCGTCGGGCAGCACCAGCAGCGATGACCCGTACAGCGAGCAGGCATGCGACAGACCCTTGCCGGGCAGCGTCGGCCCGGTCAGCAGCATCAGCGGTCCGCCGCGCTTCTCGGAGTCCTCGCGGTAGCGCTGGGCCAGACCGTCGATCGACAGCCCCAGCAGCATGTAGCCGTTGCCGGTGAAGGCGTTCGGGTCGCCGATCGCCTCGGGGCGCAACTGCGATCCGTCGGCGGCGAAACCGTCGACACTGGTGGAGCGGATCACCAGACCGGTGTCGACGTCTGGGGTCGGGGACAACCCGACCGGGAACGCCGCCGCATAGGCCACCGTGGTCTGCGGCATCCGGTCCTGCGGCGAGTACAGATAGATCCCGCGCACCTGGCTCTGGTCGCGCAGCGGCCCCAGACACACTGTGCCGCTGAGCCTTTCGGGGTCGACGCCGGTGACCGGTTGCAGGTCCAGGTCGGTGACCGAGTCGCAGCCGCCGATGGCGTTGGCCTCCAGCGGATGGGCCAGCGCGCCGTAGAGCCCGAAGCGCAGGCTGTCGGCGGGCACATGCTCGGCATTCTCGTCGGCGACCGCCGCGTCGACGTCGACGAGCACCTGATTGCCCTCGAAGCGCAGATTTGCCACCGAGACGTTCCAGCCCAGCAGTGACTGCGCCTCGCCGAGTCGGGCCTGTTGCGCACCGTAGGGACCCTTGTGGTCGTCATCGCCCGAGCAGCCGGCCAGCAGCAGGGCCGACGCCGCGAGCACCGCCAACGCCCTACGCATCAGGTTCTCTCACGGCCGCGGCCCACTCGTTTGGTCAAGCCGCGCAACAGGGTTCGCGGCAACAGCCGGCTGCCGGTGGTCAGCGCCTTGTACTGCAGGCCGGGGACAATCACGACGGTGCCCTTCGCGACCTCGGTCAGGGTGTCGCTGACGACATCGTCGACCTCGAGCCAGAACCAGGACGGGGTGCCGGCCATGTCGATGCCGGCGCGCTCGTGGAACTCCGTGCGCACGAATCCGGGGCACAGGGCGTGCACGCCGACGCCGGTGCCTCCCAGACCGTTGGCCAGTCCCTCGGAGAAGGCGATCACCCAGGCCTTGGAGGCCGAGTAGGTGGAGCCGCGGCCCGGCATCAGCCCGGCAACGCTGGCCACGTTGATGACGGTGCCGGTGCCGGCCGCCAGCATCGCCGGCAACGCGGCGTGGGTCAGCGCCATGACGGCGGTGACGTTGACGTCGAGCTGGGACTGCAGCAGCGCGTAGTCGGCGGTCCAGAACTCCCCGGAGGTGCCGAAGCCGGCGTTGTTGACCAAAACCTGCACGCCGTCGCGCAGGCGGTCGCAGACGGCGTCGCGGCCGGCCTGCTCGGCGAGATCGGCGCAGATCACCTCCACCGAGACACCGTGGTGATCGCCGAGTTCGGCGGCCAGCGTGTTCAGCCGGACCGCGTCGCGGGCCACCAGGATCAGGTCGTGACCGTCGGCGGCGTAGCGACGGGCGAATCCCGCACCGAGACCGGAGGTCGGACCGGTGATCAGTACCTGCATCTACCGCTGGTAGTGCGGCGCCTGGCGGGGCTGGTGCACCGGCGGGCGCTGCTGGGTGTAGCGGCCCACGTCGCCACGCCCGGGCGGCAGGTCGCCGCGACCGGCGGGCAGCTCGGCGGGACGCGGGATCAACGGGCGGCTCGGGGAACCGCTGCGGCGGGCCAGCGCGGGCTGGCCGGCGCGGGCACCGCTGTGCCCGGGTTGCTGCACCGGCGGCAGCACCCGCAGCAGGTCATTGAATTGGCGGACGGTGCGCAGACCCTCATCCCATTGGGCGCGGGTGCTGGTGATCGGCATGGCCACCAACGTCCAGTTCTGCTCGTTCCACATGATCTCGGCGCAGTCCGGCGCGGTGTGGGCGAACGTCACCATGCGGCGGTCGCAGGCGCGGCGCGCGGCGTCGAGGTTGGTGGAGTACACCATGCGGGGGCCGATCGCGCCGAGCAGCCAGATATCGCTCTCGCGGGGCTCCTTGATGTCCTTGAGTCGCAGGTCGACGACCACATTGGTGCCGACCTTGCGGTGCAGGGCGATCACGGTGGCCACATCGTCGAGATCGAAGATGAACACGGCCTCGCCGCGGATCTGACCGAGCACCACGTTGCGGGCATGCGCGCTGTCACCGACGGTGGACATCACGCCGCGCTTCCAGCGGCTCAGGATGTCGCCAGATTCGTGTTCGTAGTCGAATCCGTGCGACTTCGCCCACGACTTACGCCGCCGGCCGAGACCCCGCCGACGGTCGATATCCACGTACAACAGCACCGCCGCACCCACGAAGCAGAGTGCGGACAGCGTGAACCAGAGAGGAACCATTGCCCTCAGCGTACTTGCTGGGAGCCGTTTGGCCAGAACTCGAAGTGGTCACAATCTCTCACCAGTGAATACTGTGCGCCGTGACCAGTCCGGTGCCCGAGACCCCCAGCGCTGACCGACCATGGCGACGGCCGGGCGCCGCCCGGTATGCCATCGAACGGTTGCGCGGCATCCGGCGGCCGCCGGTGCGGGTCTTCGAGGCGGCGGCGGGATCCGTTCAGGTCACCACGGATGCGGCCATCACGCTGCGCGACGGCAAGGTGCTGCGGGCCAATGTGTACCGCCCGCCGGGTGACGGACCGGTCCCGGTGCTGGTCTGCGCGCACCCGTACGGCAAGGACAACCTGCCGCGGCGCAAGCGCCGCGGCTACGCCTTTTCGCTGCAGTACCGGATGCTGCGCCAGACCGGGCCTGTCCGATTCTCGACGCTGACCAGCTGGGAAGCACCCGATCCGGCGTGGTGGACGGCCCAGGGTTACGCGGTGGTCAACGCCGACCTGCGCGGCTCGGGCAGCTCCGACGGGGTCGGGGACCTCCTGTCGGTCGCGGAGGGCCGCGATGTGTACGACATCGTCGAGTGGGCGGGCACCCAACCGTGGAGCACCGGCCGAGTGGGCATGCTCGGGGTCTCCTACCTGGCCATCTCGCAGTGGGAAGGCGCGGCGCAGCGCCCGCCGCACCTGTGCGCGATCGTGCCGTGGGAGGGCATGACCGACCCGTATCGGGACCTGCTGCGGCCCGGCGGCATCCGTGAGCAGGGTTTCGTCCGGCTGTGGTCACGCGGGCTGAAGGCCAATCGGCTCACCTTTTCGGTGGCGGCCCGCAACGGTGCGCATCCGCTGCGGGACGATTTCTGGCGTTCGGTCACGCCCGACCTGCGCCGCATCGACGTGCCCGCGCTGATCTGCGCGAGCTTCTCCGACAACAATCTGCACACCCGCGGCAGCTTCCGGGGCTTCGCCGGGATCGGTTCGGTCGAGCGGCACCTCTACACCCATCGCAGCGGCAAATGGGCGACGTTCTACAGCGATGATGCGCGCCGTGCGCAGCGGGAGTTCCTGGACCGGCACCTGCGCGGAACCGGCGCCGCGGCGCTGCCGCCGGTGCGACTGGAGGTGCGCGAGAGCCGCGATGTGGTCGCCGAGGTGCGCGAGGAATCGGCGTGGCCGCTGACGTCGACGCGGTGGACGGAGTTGCCGTTCCCCGGTGCGGGATCTTTCGCCTTCGACATGCGCACCGGCGGCATGCGCACGGGATGGACGTTCACCGAGGACACCGAGATCACCGGTCCGATGACGCTGCGGGCGTTCATCTCGGTGGACGGCGCCGATGACGTCGACCTCTATGTCGGGGTCGAAAAGTGGCGCGGCACCGAGTATGTGCCCTTCGAGGGGTCATACGGGTTCGGCCGCGATCGGGTCAGCACCGGATGGCTGCGGGCGTCCCTGCGCGCGCTGGATCCCGACGCTTCAACACCTTTCGCGCCGGTGCAGTTATTCGAGCAGCGAGAACCGTTACGCCCCGGCCAGATTGCGCAGGTGGACATTCCGCTCGGTCCGTCGTCCACCATGTTCCGGGCCGGCGACCGACTACGCCTGGTCGTCGCGGGCCGCTGGCTGTGGCCGCGCAACCCCCTGACAGGACAGTTCCCCGCGGCCTACGAGAGTGGGCCGCGGGGAACATGCACGCTGCACTGGGGTCCGGATCACCCAGCGCGACTGCTGGTTCCGGTCATCGAGTAGATCAGCCCAGCACCAGGCCGTCGCCTTCGGCGTTGACGTTGACCGGCACGACGTCGCCGTCGTGCACCTCACCGGCGAGCAGCATCTTGGCCAGCTGGTCGCCGATGGCCTGCTGCACCAGCCGGCGCAGCGGGCGGGCGCCGTAGAGCGGGTCGAAACCGCGCTCGGCCAGCCACTGCTTGGCAGGCAGCGACACCTCCAGCGTCAGCCGGCGCTGCGCCAGCCGCTTCTGCAGCTGGGCCAGCTGGATGTCGACGATGGACACCAGCTCCGCCGGGTTCAGCGCGTCGAACATCAGCACATCGTCGAGACGGTTGATGAACTCCGGCTTGAACGCCGAGCGCACCGCCGCCATCACCTGCTCCTCGGTGCCGCCGGCGCCCAGGTTGGACGTCAGGATGAGGATGGTGTTGCGGAAGTCGACCGTGCGGCCCTGACCGTCGGTCAGCCGGCCCTCGTCGAGCACCTGCAGCAACACGTCGAATACGTCCGGGTGGGCCTTTTCGATCTCGTCGAACAGCACCACCGTGTACGGACGGCGACGCACCGCCTCGGTCAGCTGACCGCCGGCGTCGTAACCGATGTACCCCGGAGGGGCGCCGACCAGGCGCGCGACGGAGTGCTTCTCCCCGTACTCGCTCATGTCGATGCGGACCATGGCGCGCTCGTCGTCGAAGAGGAACTCGGCCAGCGCCTTGGCCAGCTCGGTCTTACCGACACCGGTCGGGCCGAGGAACATGAACGAGCCCGTCGGCCGGTTCGGGTCGGCGACGCCGGCCCGGGCCCGGCGGACCGCGTCACTGACGGCCTGCACCGCGGAGCGTTGTCCGATGACGCGCTTGCCCAGCTCCTCCTCCATGCGCAGCAGCTTGGCGGTCTCGCCTTCGAGCATGCGTCCGGCGGGGATGCCGGTCCAGGCCTCCACCACCTCGGCGATGTCGTCGGGTCCGACCTCCTCCTTGAGCATCACGTTCTCGCGGGCCTCGGCGACCGGCAGCGCGGCGTCGAGCTTCTTCTCCACTTCGGGGATGCGGCCGTAGCGCAGCTCGGAGGCCTTGGCCAGGTCGCCGTCGCGCTCGGCCCGGTCGGCCTCGCCACGCAGGGTCTCCAGCTGTTCCTTGAGCTCGCGCACCACGTCGATGGCGCCCTTCTCGTTCTGCCACCGGGTGGTCAGCTCGGAAAGGTGTTCCTTCTTGTCGGCCAGTTCGGCGCGCAGCTTGTCCAGCCGGTCCTTGGAGGCGTCGTCCTCCTCCTTGGCCAGCGCCATCTCCTCGATCTCCAGGCGGCGGACCAGCCGCTCGACCTCGTCGATCTCGACGGGACGCGAATCGATCTCCATCCGCAGCCGGGAGCCGGCCTCGTCGACCAGGTCGATGGCCTTGTCCGGCAGGAACCGGCTGGTGATGTAGCGGTCACTGAGGGTGGCTGCGGCGACCAGTGCGGAGTCGGTGATACGCACACCGTGGTGCACCTCGTAGCGGTCCTTGAGGCCGCGCAGGATGCCGACGGTGTCCTCGACGGAGGGTTCGCCGACCAGCACCTGCTGGAAGCGACGCTCCAGGGCGGCGTCCTTCTCGATGTATTTGCGGTACTCGTCGAGCGTGGTGGCACCGACCAGCCGCAGTTCGCCGCGGGCCAGCATCGGCTTGATCATGTTGCCGGCGTCCATCGCCGATTCGCCGGTGGCCCCGGCGCCGACGATGGTGTGCAGCTCGTCGATGAACGTGATGACCTGACCGGCGGAGTTCTTGATGTCGTCGAGGACGGCCTTGAGGCGTTCCTCGAATTCACCGCGGTACTTGGCGCCGGCCACCATCGATCCGAGGTCGAGGGAGACAACGGTCTTGTCCCGCAACGACTCCGGGACGTCCCCGGCCACGATGCGCTGGGCCAGGCCCTCGACGATGGCGGTCTTGCCGACGCCGGGTTCGCCGATGAGCACCGGGTTGTTCTTGGTGCGGCGGCTCAGCACCTGCACCACGCGACGGATCTCGTTGTCGCGGCCGATCACCGGGTCGAGCTTGCCCTCGCGAGCCCGCGCGGTCAGGTCGGTGGAGTACTTCTCCAACGCCTGATAGGTGCCCTCGGGGTCGGGGCTGGTCACCCGCGCACTGCCGCGGACCTTGACGAAGGCCTCGCGCAGCGCCTGCGGGGACGCGCCGGCCCCGGTGAACACTTTGGCGATCTCACCGTCCCCGGTGGCCAGGCCGACCAGCAGGTGCTCGGTGGAGACGTACTCGTCGTCCATCTCGGTGGCGAGATGCTGGGCGGTGGTGATCGCCGCGATTGCGTCGGGGCTGAGCTGGGGTTGCGAGCTGGAGCCCGACGCGCTGGGGAGCCGGGCGATGAGGCGTTCGGCCTCGGTCCGGATGGTCGCGGGTTCGACTCCGACCGCCTCCAGCAGGGGTGCAGCGATGCCGTCGTTCTGGGTGAGCAACGCCATCAACAGATGAGCGGGAGTGATCTGCGGGTTGCCTGCGGACGTCGCCGCCTGCAGGGCCGAGGTCAGTGCCGCCTGGGTCTTCGTGGTCGGATTGAACGAGTCCACGACACCTACCTTTCTAGGTTGTGCAGCTGGGTGAAAATGCTTGTCGTGTGGTTCAACGCAGTCAAGGTTGAGTCTGTTCCGCTCAACTCTATCTTTTTTTGACGACGCCTACCGACTACTGCTCCCAGGTGGGGCGGGAAGCGAGCCTGGCGGCACGATCGAGAAGGCCATCGCGATACTCAAGACGGTCGAGCAGGTACTGCATGAAGAGCACCGCGAGCAACAGGCTGGGCATGGGAGCCCTAGTCACCCGCAGGCAGTCGAGCCGATATACCAGTCGCCGCGCAGGCGTATCGATACCCCACTCCACCGGCGAAATCGTCGCAATCGTGTCGCCTTCAGCATCGAATACGCCCCGCGCCGTTTTATCGGCGTTGTCGGCGGGGTTGACGAACAGACTCGCAAGCCCGTGCAGGCCGTCTTCACTCTCCAATCGGAGATCGGTCGAGCCGGTCCGAAATCTCCTCCAGAACGAACCCGACCGAACCAACCAGCCCAACGTCCGGCCGCCGGGTTCACGCACGGTCAACTGCTGATCTTTGCGCCCACCTATCCGGCTGAAATTCAGCATGGGCACGCCCGCCGCGCTCCCCATGTCGAAGGCAAGCGGTTCGCTACCCCGGCCGATTGTGATCGGCACCGAATCTCGCGAGTAGATTCTGGCAACCGCATTGCCGCGCGAGTCTTCTAACTGACAGACCAACTGGCTATCACCGGGTCCGGACAATTCCCGAAGAAATAGGGTGGGCTGCTCCAGCGGGTACTTCGACGCCGAAGGTGGTTCGGGTGCAACCTGCGACGTCCACACGCGTCCGTCGAAGAATCGAATTTGTCCGGGTTTCCACGGATCGCAGAACCAGCCGGCCTGCCCCGGTGCCGTCGAATCGCTAATAATCGCCCCCGCTCTCTACCATCCGATCTTATTGGCAAACAGGCACATGGCCGCACCGAATTTCGCGCTCCGATGGACCCGTTCTGAATGTTAGATTCGGAATAAGGGGGGTGCGGGCGGTGGATCTGTTCGACATGTACGGCGACGTCATGAAGACGGTCGCCGAAACCATGCAGCGAATAGATCCCGTCGGACCTATCGGCGCAGCAGGCGAGATCGTCTCCGGATTGTTCAGCACTGCCGAGTTGATCAGTGAGAACGGTATCGACGCGATGTGGAATCGCGCAGCCGACCTCGGCGAGGTTGCCTCCGTTGCGCAAGGAATGCTGCCGCTGGCGAAGCAGACTCTGATCATCCAGGGCGGCTTGAAAACGGTGCTGGGCATGCAGTTGCAATGTGGCTGGACGAACACGCCAGAAGACGGCGATGGATACAGCCAGAGCGCGCAACGCTTCAACACGGTTGCCGATGGGCTCGAATCTGCGTTTCCCGACTCGCGATGGACGGGTGAGGGTGCGGACGCCTACAAGAGTGCGAACCAAAGCCAGAAGAACCGGGCCCGTAGGATGCCCGATGCTGACCTCGACGTGTTGATGGCAATCTCATCGGAGGCGGGTGCCGTCGAGAACACCCGCAGGATTCTCAATAACGCAGCGACACTCATGGGCAACGCCATTGCACCAGCACTCGCCGCGCGCGCAATCCCACGCGTGGGAAAGGCAATGTCGCTTGAGATCGAAATGGCAGTGGTCGGTGTCTCGTTGCCCACGTGCATTTGGTACATGAATCGACTCAGCGAGCACTCTGAACACTCGGCCAGGACGATGGACAAGGCGGCCGAGGCCTACGACGCGATTGCCGCAGAATGCTATCCAACTCAAATGTGAGGATGTGCGATGACAACGCCCGGCGGCCCCTCTGACGAATTACGGGTGACTCCGAGCCATCTGCGCGATCTGGCATCCAAACACGGCGACGCCGCCACCCAAATCGCACAGGCGACCCACCTCACAGACGGCATTGATGCCGCGATCCTGCGCACGCACGGAACGGCCTGTAGCAGCGCCGCCGCGGCGGCATCACGGGTCGCCGAGGCCCGGAAGCGTGCATGCATCGCGCTGGAGACGACCTCTCAAGCACATGAAGCGAATCTCGGCACTGCTGCAGACCTCTACACAGGCACAGATGCACAGGGACGCGCCGCGATCGACGGGCAGATTCCCGGGCAACCGCGATGACCGACTACGACGAACCACTGCACGATGACTCAGACAGCGGCCTGAGCGCCTTTGATATCTACACCGACATGTTGCACTCCGAGGAAGCAACCGGCTTGAGCGCTTTCGACCACGCAGACTCGGACTCCGGCGCGGAGGAATCCGAAGTCGTCTTCTTCGCGACCAACGCGTCGGGAACAGTCACCGTATCGGCGAAGATCGATGGCTGCGTCCACAGCGTGAGTTTGTCGGCCCAATCCATGACGATGACCGAAGCGGAACTGGCGCGTGAGATACTCGCCGTCGCCGATGTCGCGGCAGCGAAAGGGCGTGCGGGACAGTACGAGCTCATCTCGGGCATGCTTCGGGTGCAAGGCCAGGACGAGCCTTCTGCACGCGAGTTGCTCGTACATGGACTCGGACTTCCGACACCGGAGGAGGCCATCGCCGCCGAAGCTGAGTTGGTATCCCGACACATGGGTCCATGAGCGATACGTATGTCGACACACCCGGTAGCGCTGCGCTGTGACCGCATGACGCGACTAACGTCGTCATATGTCTGAGTCCGAGTTCGGCGATTTCGAGTTCGAGCGGAAGTTCTACGTCCGGGAGTTACCCGCCGTCGCTGCGCTCGACCCCCGCCCCATGCTGATCGTGCAGGCCTATCTGTTCGCCGCCGACGGTTATGCGGTCCGCATCCGCGTGCAGGGGCCCGCCCCTGAGGATTTGGACTCACCGCCCGCGGCGCTGATCGAAGCCCTCGGCGACGACGCGATCGGCACCATGACGGCCAAGGGTCCGGCCGCCGGCGGCACCCGCTACGAGGCCGAACGCGATCTCGATCCGCTGGTCGCCGGGCAGATCGTCGCCCGCGCCGACCACGTCATCGCCAAGGTGCGCTACTCGGCGTGGCTGGGCGAGGACGGTTGGGTCATCGACCGGTTCCTGGGCCGCAACGCTCCCCTGCTGTTGGCCGAGGTCGAGCGCAACGCACCGGTGGTCGACCTGGCCATCCCGGCGTTCTGTGCGACAGAGGTCTCCGAGGATGACCGGTTCCGCAACGAATACCTGGCCCATCAGCCCTTCGGCGGCTGGGCCGAGGGTTACCGCGACGAGCTCGACCGCCACGGTCCGCGCTTCGTCGACACCCTCGGGCACAACGAGGTCGAAGGCATGCGGCAGCATCCATGAGGCGGGTGTTGGTGCTGGCCTGCGCGGTCATCGCCGTGACCGGATGCACCCGGGCGGTGTCGGGCACCGCTGCCGCGCCCGCCGATGCCCGGCCGTGGACGGCCGAGGAGCAGATCAGGGATCTGGTCGATGCCTTCGAATCCGCCTGGAACAACCGCGACTTCGACGGGCTACGGGAGATGCTGTGCACCGCGCTGTTGGCCCAGGATGTGTTCTCCGACAGGGAGCTCAGTGATGCCCGCGCCGACGGGACCTTCGACCTGACGATCGTCGAACTGGAGATCGACGATGCGTCGGCGGCGGCCATCATCGAGAACCACGGCGAGGACGCGGACGAGATCGCCTTCGTGTCGGAGCGCGGCGAATGGAAGTGGTGCGAATACTGACCGGTGACTTGCTACCTTCTGCTGCATGACCGCTGGTTGGGGATCACTGCTGGCCGAGCTCGCCCCGCTGGGCCTGGTGATCGCACTGTCACCGCTGACGATCATTCCCGCGGTGCTCGCCCTGGACAGTCCCCGACCACGTCCGACCGGTTTGGCCTTCCTGGCCGGTTGGGTGCTGGGGCTGGGTGTGCTGACATCGCTGTTCCTGGCCGTGTCCGGGCTGATCGGTTCGTTCGACGAGCCGCCGAGCTGGGCGTCGTGGCTGCGGGTGGTCGTCGGGTCGCTGCTGATCATCTTCGGTGGCTACAAGTTCGCCACCCGCAAGCAGTCCGAACATTCACCGGCCTGGATGGGCAAGCTCACCGGCCTGACCCCGAGCCGGGCGCTGGCCACCGCGGCGGTGCTGGTGGCGGTGAACCCCAAGGTGCTGTTCATGTGCGTGGCCGCAGGCCTGGCCATCGGTAGTGCCGGCGTCGGCATCGAACATGCCTGGCTGGCCGTGCCGTGCTTCGTCGCGGTGGCCGCATCGACGGTCGCCATCCCGGTGATCGGCTACGTGATCAGCGGAGACCGGTTGGCCCAGCCGCTGGCCCGGCTGCGCCGGTGGATGGAGCAGCAGCACGCCACGCTGGTCGCCGCGATCCTGGTGGTGATCGGCATCATGGTGCTGTACAAGGGAATTCACGGTCTGTGACGGGCTGACCTACACTCGGCGGCTGTGGGAATCGATGATCGCGACGCGCTGCAGACGCTGCGTGCCGCCGTCGACCCGCGCGCACCGCACGCCGACGCGCTGATCGGCCGCTTCTACACCCGCTGGTTCGCCATCGACACCGGCGCGCGCGACCTGTTCCCGCCCGACCTCACCCGCCAGCGGCATGCCTTCGGTCAGGCGCTGAGCTGGTTGCTGAGCGAGATGATCGCCCGGCGCGCCGACGAGCCGGTCGCCTTCCTGGCCCAGTTGGGTCGCGATCACCGCAAATACGGTGTCACCCAGGCGCATTACGACACCATGCAGCTGGCGCTGCTGGCCACCCTGAAGGATCATCTGACCTACGTCTGGGAGGGCCGGATCGCCGAGGCCACCCAGGACTTCGTGGGGTTGGTGGTCGGTGTGATGCGCGGGGCCGCCGAGGCCGAGCAGGGTCCGCCGTTCTGCGATGGCACCGTGCTCGAGCACATCCGCGCCACCCGCGACGTGTCGGTGGTGCGATTGCAACTCGACCAACCGCTGTCCTACCACCCGGGTCAGTACGTCACCGTCCAGGTTCCGCAATGGCCACGCCGGTGGCGGTATCTGAGCCCGTCGATCCCGGCCGACGGCAGTGGTGCCGTCGAGTTCCACATCCGCTCGGTGAGCGGCGGCATGGTCAGCCCGGCGATCATCGGGGAGACCGAGGTCGGTGACCGGTGGCGGCTGTCGCATCCGCACGGCGGCCTGCACGTCGACCGCGATGGTGGCGATGTACTGATGGTGGCCGGCAGTACCGGTCTGGCGCCGCTGCGGGCATTGATCATGGACCTGTGTCGCGAGGCGGTGAACCCGCGGGTGCACCTGTTCTTCGGCGGCCGATTCCCGAGCGATCTCTACGACCTGCCCACGCTGTGGCAGATCGCATCGACGAATCCCTGGTTGTCGGTGACCCCGGTGTCGGAGTACTCCACCGATCCGCCGTGGGCGGCCGACTATCCCGACCCCACACCACCCCGTGGCCTGCACGTCCGCCAGACCGGCCTGCTGCCCGAGGTGGTGACCCGCTACGGCGGCTGGGGTGACCGCCAGATCCTGATCTGCGGCGGGCCGGAGATGGTGACCGCGACCAAGGCCGCGCTGCTCGCCAAGGGGGCGCCACGGGAACGGATTCAGCACGATCCGCTGTCGTGAAAGGATTGCCTTGTGTTCGAGACCCTGCGTGATCCGTCCTCGGCGCTGACAGCCACCTTCGCACCCGGTGCCGGCATGATCGGCATTTCGCTGGCCGAAGGTGACGACGAGTTCCTGGGCCAGCGCCGCGGTCTGGACGCCTACATCGCCGACGGTAAGACGATGGGCATCCCCATCCTGTATCCGTGGGCCAATCGGTTGAGCGGCAACGAATATGGGGCCGGCTCGACGACCGTGGACCTGACCGGCGTGGCCGGGGTGCGCACCGATCCGCAGGGGTCGCCGATGCACGGTGTGCTCGCCGCCCACCGCGGCTGGCGGGTGACCGAGCGGACTTCCCATGAGCTGACCGCCGTGCTGGACTTCGACACGCCGGAGTTGCTCGCGGCCTTCCCGTTCTCGCATGTGCTCACCCAGCGGGTGATGCTGGCCGACCGGACGCTGACCATCGCGACCCTGGTGGCCCCGCCCTCGGGTATCGCCGTGCCGCTGTGTTTCGGTTATCACCCGTACTTCACGATTCCCGGGGTGCCGCGCTCGGAGTGGGTGCTGACCACCCCGGCGATGCGGCACCTGCCGGTGGATGACCGCGGCCTGCCGACCGGGGCGCACGAACCGTGGCCGGCCGGGTCCGCGCCGCTGGCCGACCGGGTGCTCGACGACGGGTTCGACGAGGTACCCGAGGGCGCGGTGTTCGCGATCACCGGCGGCCGCCACCGCATCGAGGTGCGGTTCGTCCGCGGCTATCCGGCGGCGCAATTGTTCGCGCCGGCCGCCGATGCGCTGGTGGCCATCGAGCCGATGGCCGCGCCGACCGACGCGCTGCGCCGCGGCGGTTACCGGGTGGCCGACGGTGTCCCGGTCACCTCCGAGTTCACCATCACCGTCACCTGATCCGCCCAACCGAACAAACGGGCCCGAAAAGCCGAGTAGATTCCGCCAATTCGTCAGTTTCGGTGCGACTAGCAACCGCACGTGGTTCCGATCTTCAGTGACGCTGCGAGCGGGTCCGGCTCGGCCGGCGCACCATCCAACAATCGACCAAGGGCCAGGCGCGCCATTCCATCCACGGGTTGTTGTGCAGCGGTCAGGCGGAACTGCCCGTACTCGGTGTGTCCGCCATCAAATCCGACCACTCGGACATCGCCCGGGATACCCAGTCCTGCGTCGATCACGGCGCGCAGCACCGCTTCGTGCTGTCCGAAGGTGCCGACGACCAGGGCCTGCGGAACTTTGCCGCGCAGCAGATTTCGCACCGCGACATAGGCGGAATCCGCGGTCAGGTCGGTGCGCACCAGCAGCACGTCTGCACCGGCAGCACCGGCACCGGCGAACCGCTGCCCGACCGTCTCGCGGTCACCGTGCCGAACATCGTCCTCGGTGAATCCACCGACGAAGGCGATGTCACTGCACCCATGCTCATCGACAAGGTGCCGCGTCACGAGTTCTCCTGCGTAGACGTGATCTATCCCGACTATCTCGGTGGCCACCTGACCACGGACGCTGTGCATCCATACGACCGGTATACGTTCCTGCACACACAGTCTGGCAGTTTCCTGCGCATTCGCAGCACCGATGACGATCAACCCGTCGATACCCACCTCGGCGAACGCCGTCGCGAATTCGAGCTCGCGCTCCGGGTCGTACCCGGTGTTGCCGATCATGGTCAGGTGGTCACGGGCCCGCGCCTCTACTTCCAACCGGCCCACGAACTGTCCGAACAGCGGCAGCGTCAGGTCCGGTACCAACAGCCCGATCTGGCGCCACCGGCGCGGCCGCCGAAGCGCCCGAGCGCGCAGATCCGGCCGGTAGTTCAACTCCTCGATCGCGCTGACGACTCTGGCGCGCAAGGATTCTGACACCGGCCGCGGCCCGTTGTTGAGCACGTAGCTGACCACTGCGGTCGACGTCCCCGCCCGATTGGCCACATCCGCCAACGTCGGCCTTTTTCCAGTCACTCCCGAGCACCCTCTCGGTCATCCACATCGTGGTCGACGCTTTTATTCACGCCGATCGAGACAGTTCTACCGCGCGCAGATCTCGTTACGCTAATCGATTAGAACTTTTACGAGGAGGACCTATGGATGTAACAGGCCGTTGGTGGAGTAGCTGACATGGCATTCGTACGACTCGCCGGAGTCACCTATCTGGATCCCAAGCTGGCCCATGACAGCTTCGTGTTGTTCACCGGCGCCGATTCCGTCACACGACTGATCGACCTGCATGGCACGGTCCTGCACGAATGGCCCTATGCGGGCGTTCCACCGCGAATTCTCGATCCGGCACTCAACGGCGGGCGCCTTGGTGACGTCGGGGTCCAACTGTCCGACAGTGGCGACTCCCGGGGCGGAATCTATGCCAACGGCACGGTCGGACAGTTGAGTTGGAGTGGCGAACACGTCTGGGAATGGGGCACCGAGGCACCCGGTGGCGCCGCCCGGCAGAACCACGACTGGGAGCTGTTACCGAACGGGAACCGGCTCATTCTCGTGACGGTCCCGCGTGTAGTGCCGGGCCTGAGCGAGCATGTCGTCGGTGATCAAGGGCTCTACGAGGTCTCGCCGGACGGCCAGATCGTGTGGCAGTGGCTGGCCGGGGACCATCTGGATGAGTTCGGCTTCTCCGACACCGGTTGGGCTGCGCTGCGCGAGACGGCATCTCGTGACCCCGAGGACCCGTGGGGCTATCTGGAGATGAACAGTGCCAAGTCGCTCGGGCAGAACCATTGGTTCGACGCGCGTCCCGACGCTGTGTTCCACCCCGACAACATCCTCATCAGCTTCCGCAAGGCCAACATCATCGGACTCGTCGACAAGCGGTCGGGCGCGCTCGTGTGGAAACTCGGCCCCTACTACCCTGCGGAAGCAGGAGCCCAGCACCAACGGATCAGCGTCCACAAGGTGCCGCGCCCCGTCGATCAGACCTCGGGCCAACACAATCCGCACATGATTGCCCCGGGACTCCCCGGGGCAGGCAACATCCTGGTGTTCGACAATCAGGGTGGCGCCGGTTATCCACCCGCCTCGATAGGCATCTACGCCGGTTCACGGATACTCGAGATCGATCCCGTCACCGAGGAAATCGTCTGGCAGTACACCGCCGAGGATTCGGGGTTGCCCCCGTGGACGTTCTTCAGCTCGTTCGTGAGCAATGCGCAGCGCCTACCCAACGGCAACACGCTCATCACCGAAGGAATGCAGGGCCGGTTGTTTCAGGTGACGCCAGATGGCGACATCGTTTGGGAGTATCACAGCCCCTACCAGGGATACGGTGTGGCCGGCGAACCGGAGGTGAAGCAGACCAGGGTCGCCGGGGTCGACCGGCTCAGCCTCACGGCGCTGGTTTACCGGGCACAGTCGGTGCCGTTCGACTGGGTGCCCGACACCACACCACGGGCAACCCTGCAGAAGATCGACCTACGGCCATGACGACGGACGTACACACAGCGACTCTCGACTCGCACGCCATGGATGCCTCGTCACCAAGAAACAGCGGACGGAAGCTCCGGTTACCCCGTGCGGCGACTCGGCGCGTGCGGACTCTGGGTTGGACGATCGCCGGCCTGTTGCTTGCATCGATGGTGTGGTCACTGGTGGTGGCGACCGGACAGTTCCCTCGGCAACTGTTCCCGAGCGTGCCGCAAATCCTCTCGGCGGGAGGAACTCTGTGGTCGGACGGACTACTCGCCGATGACATCGTCGCGAGCGTGGGACGGGCCGCGACAGGCTTCGTCATCGGCGCGATCGCCGGTGTCGTGATCGCCGTGTGTACCGCCACCACAGCGGCGGGCCGTAACCTCCTCCAACCGGTTCTCCGGGTTTTCGCACCGATCCCGACCATAGGACTGGTCCCCCTGGCCATCCTGTGGTTCGGGCTCGGCGAGAACAGCAAGACGCTGGTGATCGCCTTGGGTGTCTTCGTCCCGGTGTGGATCAACAGTCACAACGGCCTGGCCGGCACCCCTGTCGACTACCTCAAGGCCGCGCGATGCCTCGGTGCCGGGCGGTGGCAGATCCTGACCAGGATCATCCTGCCCGCTGCCGCGCCGGACATCGCATCCGGTCTGCGGGTCGGCGCCGCAATGGCTTTCGTGTTGATCGTCGTCGCCGAGATGACCGGCACCACTGCCGGTATCGGTTACCGTATCTACCAGGCGCAGCTTTTCTCACAAGCCGACCGGTTAATCTTCTGCCTGATCATTCTAGGTTTGATCGGCGCGCTCTGCGACTTGTTGATCCATTCGGCCACCACGCCGTTCACCCGCTGGGCCCAGGAGCAACGCTGATATGGCGATCGAAGTCAGAGACCTCGTCGTGCGTTTCGGCCAGACGCCGGAGCCGACACTCAAGAACATCTCCATGGTCATCCCCGACGGTTCGTTCACCGTGCTCGTCGGCGCATCGGGAAGTGGGAAATCGACTCTGCTGCATTGCCTGGCGGGGCTGATCGCACCCACGTCAGGGTCGGTGACCGACAACGGTGACCCGGTCACCGCACCGCACCCACGCCGCGGTGTCGCGTTCCAGCGCGACGTGCTGTTCCCGTGGATGAGCGTCGGCGGCAACGTCAACTTCGCACTGACCGCGCGCGGAATCGCCAAAGGTGAACGGCGCGAACGCATCGCGGAGTTACTCGACCTTGTGGAACTCAAGCCTGATGTCGTTCATCGACGGCCGTCCGAACTCTCCGGGGGCATGCGGCAGCGGGTGAGCATCGCGCGGGTGCTCGCAGGCGAACCGACCGTCATGCTCATGGACGAACCGTTTGCGGCGCTGGACGCACTGACCCGGCTACGCATGCAAGACCTGCTCATCGACCTGTGGACGCGGCTCAACCGAACGATCATCTTCGTCACCCACGACATCGACGAGGCAATAAGGCTGGGCGACAACGTCAGCGTGCTCCACGATGGCCAGATCGTCGACCAGATCACCAATCCACTCAGCCGCCCGCGACCTGCCGACGCACTTGCGGATCAGCCGGGCTACAGCGATATCCGCAAGACCCTGCATCACCAACTCGGCATCGACCACGCCGTGCATTGACCCCGGAACCAGAGAAAGAAATCCCCATGAAGATCACCCTCAGAAGAACACTGTCCGCCCTACTGACCGCGATGGCGTTGACCGCCTCGCTGGCCGGTTGCACTGACTCGAAAAGCGCTGCCGCCGACGAGCTGACAGTCGGCTTCGTCGTCGACCCGTCGTGGGCACAGATACCGGTTGCGGCCGACACGGGACTATTCACCGAACACAACGTCAACGTGAAGGTGATCAACTTCCAGTCCGGGGTGGAGGCACTACAAGCGGCAGCAGCCGGCCAGGTGGATATCACCACGGCTGCCGACGTGCCCACGTCGGCAGCTCTCACCCGGACCCCGTCGTTGCGCGTGGTCGCCGATGGTTCACGCTGGGAAGGCTCACGCGTCGTCGCGCGGCACAGCGCCGGCATCAACGGCTTGGCCGACCTCGCAGGCAAGCGTATCGGCACTCCCCTCGGAACGAGTGCCGCCTACTACATCTCCAGTGTATTGGCGGACAACGCTATCGACGCGGAGTTGGTACAGGTGGCGCCGTCGGCCATGGTCACCGCCGCCACCCAACGCAATGTCGATGCGGTGTCGATCTTTCAGCCGTACCAGGCTCAGACGATCCAAGCGCTCGACGGTGATGTGGTCGAGCTGGATGGCGGAAGCTACCGGCAGCACAGCCTTTTCATCGCCACCGAACCGGCCATCGCGTCCAAGGGTGAGGCCATGACCGCCTTCTTCGCTGCACTCGATGACGCGAGCGCCGCTCTGTCCGAGCAGGATCAGGCAGCGACGGATGCCGTCGCGAAGGCAACGCAGCTCGATCCTGCGTTGCTGCAGACGGTCCTCACCGAGTTCGATTACACGATCGAGCTCCAACCAGACCTGGCGACCAAGCTGACCGACCTCGGCGAGTGGGCAAAGACGCAGAAGTCGATCGAACCGACTACCGAATTGCCCGACTATGCAGGCTTTCTCGACAACCAGTTTCTGAACAAGCCGGCGTCCTGACCTGGAGGCCGATACGACGAACGCCGGGTTCGCTGCTGCGTACCCGGCGCTAGTCGATCATGTACTCGATCTAGCGCTTGCTCCGGGGCTGCCAGAGCACCAGCGCGGTGCTGGGTTTGCGCAGCCGTCCGACCTCGGCGGTCAGTTCGGCCACTCGGCTCTGCAGGGCGTCGACCTGATTGGTCAGCTCGATGATCCGTTTGATCCCGGCCAGGTTCACGCCCTCGTCCTGCGAGAGCCGCTGCACCTCACGGAGCAGGTCGACGTCGTGCTGCGAATAACGCCGACCTCCCCCGGAGCTGCGTTGCGGTCTGACCAGACCCAGGCGGTCATAGGTGCGCAAGGTCTGGGCATGCATACCGGCCAGCTCGGCGGCCACCGAGATCAGGAAGGTGCGGGCTTCGTCCTTGCGCGCCATCAGACGTTACCCGCCCATCCCGCGCGCGGATCGAAACCCGTTGCGCGCTCGGCCTTCGCGTAGGCCTCCAGCGCCTCGGCCGCTTCCCCTTCCAGGTTGGGCGGCACCGCCACCTTCACGGTGACCAGCAGATCGCCGTGCCCGCCGGAGCGTTTCGGCACTCCGCGGCCCCGCACCCGAAGGATCCGGCCGTCGGAGGTGCCCTTGGGTACCCGCACGCCGACCTTGCCCTCCAGCGTCGGCACCGAAAGCGTTGCGCCCAGCGCCAATTCATGGAAGCTCACCGGCACGGTGACGGTCAGGTCGTCACCGTCGCGCCCGAACACCTTGTCGGGGCGCACGTGCACGGTGACATAGAGGTCACCCGAGGGCGCACCGCGCAGACCCGCCTCACCCTGGCCGGCCAGCCTGATCCGCTGACCGTCCTCGACACCCGGTGGGATCCGGACGTTGATGGTGCGCGTCCGGGTCGTCACGCCGGTGCCCTTGCACTCGTCACAGGGGTGCTCGATGATCGACCCGCTGCCGCGGCATTCGGTGCACGGCTCGGAGAAGCCGAACGCGCCCTGGTTGCGGTTTATCACCCCGGCGCCGTTACAGCTGGGGCACACCTTCGGGCTGGTGCCCGGGCGGGCGCCACTGCCGTGGCAGTTGGTGCACGGTGCCGGGCTGGTGAGCCGCAACGGCATCGCCACGCCCTTGGTGGCCTCCAGGAACGACAGTTCGGTCTCGGTCTCCAGATCGTTGCCGCGCCGGGGGCGACTCGGCCGGGGCTGCTGAGCGCCCCGGCCGAACAGCCCACCGAACAGGTCGCCGATGTTCGCCCCGCCGGCCTGGCCGGCCTGATCGAACAGGTCGCCGAGGTTGAACTCGACACCGTCGCCTGCGAACCCACCGAAACCACCGGCGGCGCCGCCGCGCCGACCGAAGCCGCCATTGGCGAACAGCCGACGGGTCTCGTCGTACTCCTTGCGCTTGGCGTCGTCGGTCAGCACTTCCTTGGCCTCGGAGGCGGCCTTGTACCGCTCCTCGGCCGCGGTGTCACCCGGATTGCGGTCCGGGTGGTTCTCGGCCAGGATCTTGCGCGCGGCGCGCTTGATCTCGTCCTTGCCGGCGTCAGAGGTGACACCGAGCTCCTTGTAGAAGTCCTTCTCGACCCACTCACGCTGGGCCATACGTCACCTCCTTCACGGGCTAGTCCTCTGATTCTGCGGGTTGTGCACTGCCGGAGTCGGCATTCTCGACCGTGTCGACCACGGCGACCATCGCGTGGCGCACCACCGTGTCACCGACCTTGTAGCCGCGGCGCATGACGGTGCCGACCACCGGGGCCGATCCGTCACCCTCGTGCTGGACGGCCTCGTGCAGCGACGGGTCGAACGCGTCACCCTCGGCGCCGAAGGCATTCAGGCCCAGGCCCTCCAAGGTGTTCACCAATTTCTCCGACACCGCCTTGAGCGGACCGGATTCCAGGTCACCGTGGCTGCGGGCGCGCTCCAGATCGTCGAGCACACCGAGCAGCTGGGTGATGACCCCGGCCTTGGCCCGTTCGGCAGACACCTGCTGATCGCGCATGGCCCGCTTGCGGTAGTTGGCGAATTCGGCCTGCACCCGCTGCAGATCTGCGGTCAGCTCGGCGACCTTGGCGTCATCAGCCGGATTGTCGGCCGGAGCCGGCTCCTCAGGGCTGTCCTGAGGAGCCGACGCCTGCTCGCGAACTTCACCGGTGTCCGGATCGATGCGCCGTTTGTCGGTGATGGTCACCGGCTCTTCGTGCGAATCGGCCTGGCTCACTTGTTCTCCCGGTTGTCCTCGTCTTCGACGACCTCGGCATCCACGACGTTGTCGTCGGCCTGCTGAGCACCGGCGTCGCCACCGGCAGCACCCTGCTCGGCCTGGGTGGCCTCGTAGATGGCCTGGCCCAGGGCCTGGCTCTCGGTGCCCAGTTTCTCCATCGCGGCCTTGATGGCCGCGATATCGGTGCCGGCCAGGGCGGTCTTGGCCTCGGCGATGGCACCGTCGACCTTGGTCAGGGTGTCCTCGGAAACCTTGGAACCGCCCTCGGCCTCACGCTGCTCCTTGACGAACTTCTCCGTCTGGTAGACCAGCGACTCGGCCTGGTTGCGGACGTCGGCCTCCTCGCGACGCTGACGATCCTCGTCGGCGTGCGCCTCGGCGTCCTTGATCATCCGGTCGATCTCCTCCTTGGAAAGGCCGGAGCCCTCCTGGATCTTGATCGTGTTCTCCTTGCCGGTGCCCTTGTCCTTGGCGGTGACGTGCACGATGCCGTTGGCGTCGATGTCGAAGGTGACCTCGATCTGCGGCACGCCGCGCGGGGCCGGCGGGATACCGGTCAGCTCGAACGAGCCGAGCAGCTTGTTGTGCGAGGCGATCTCGCGCTCACCCTGGAACACCTGGATCTGCACCGAGGGCTGATTGTCGTCGGCCGTGGTGAAGGTCTCGCTGCGCTTGGTCGGGATGGTGGTGTTGCGCTCGATCAGCTTGGTCATCACTCCACCCTTGGTCTCGATACCGAGGGACAGCGGGGTGACGTCCAGCAGCAGAACGTCTTTCACCTCACCCTTGAGCACACCGGCCTGCAGCGCGGCACCCGCGGCGACGACCTCGTCGGGGTTGACGCCCTTGTTGGGCTCCTTGCCTCCGGTCAATTCCTTGACCAGCTCGGTGACGGCGGGCATGCGGGTGGAACCACCCACGAGCACGACGTGGTCGATCTCGCCGACGGAGATGCCGGCGTCCTTGATGACCTGCTGGAACGGCGCACGGGTGCGGTCCAGCAGATCCTGGGTGATGCGCTGGAACTCGGCGCGGGTCAGCTGCTCGTCGAGGAACAGCGGGTTCTTGTCCGCGTCGACGGTGATGTAGGGCAGGTTGATCGAGGTGCTCTGGCCCGAGCTCAGCTCGATCTTGGCCTTCTCGGCGGCCTCACGCAGCCGCTGCATGGCCATCTTGTCCTTGGTCAGGTCGATGCCGCTGGTGCTCTTGAACTTGTCGACCAGCCATTCGACGATCCGGTCGTCCCAGTCGTCGCCACCGAGGTGGTTGTCACCGGAGGTGGCACGCACCTCGACGACACCGTCGCCGATCTCCAGCAGGGACACGTCGAAGGTGCCGCCGCCGAGGTCGAAGACCAGGATGGTCTGTTCCTTCTGCCCCTTGTCCAGGCCGTAGGCCAGCGCGGCCGCGGTGGGCTCGTTGACGATGCGCAGGACGTTGAGGCCGGCGATCTGGCCGGCTTCCTTGGTGGCCTGACGCTCGGCGTCGTTGAAGTACGCGGGCACGGTGATCACGGCGTCGGTGATGTCCTCACCGAGATAGGCCTCGGCGTCACGCTTCAGCTTCTGCAGAATGCGCGCGCTGATCTCCTGCGGCGTGTAGTCCTTGCCGTCGATGCCGACCGACCAGTCCTTGCCCATGTGGCGCTTGACCGAGCGGATGGTGCGGTCGACGTTGGTAACCGCCTGGTTCTTGGCGGGCTGACCGACCAGCACCTCGCCGTTGCGCGCGAACGCGACGACCGACGGGGTGGTCCGGGAGCCCTCGGAGTTGGCGACGACGACGGGGTCGCCACCTTCCAGCACTGCGACGACGGAGTTGGTGGTCCCGAGGTCGATACCGACCGCACGAGCCATAGTTGTTGCCTCCTGAGTTTGGCTTGATTAGGTATCTGAGTGAACCTCGCTCAAGCCTGCTCCTGAGAGGATGGACCTGTCAAGTCAGAGTTGAGTCTGTTTCACTCAAGTTGTCGATCAGGTCAACGGGGCGCCGCGCAGATTTGTTCCCGCGGTCCTTCCGAGCCGCGGCGAAACCCGCGTACCAGGGGTTCGGGCGGCCGGAACAACCCCGGGTACGGGGGTTTCGCCAAGAGTTATGCGGTGGGCTCGGCTGGCTCACCGCCATCGAGGTCCTGGTTGTGGTCTGCCGCCTGCGGATCCGTGGCCGGCGGGACCTCATCCTGAGCGTCCTGGCCCTCGCTGGGCAGATCGAGCGCCACCTGACCTTCTTCCCCAACGTCCGGTTGATCCCGATCCTGGCCGGTTTGCTCGTCGGCCTGATCCAACGGATCGCGCCCATCGGGAGCGGACTCCTCGGCGATCGAGGCCATGAACGCGTCCCGCTGCTCCTCGATCCTTTGCTCCTCATTGGTCTCGACAGGGTCGACACCCGACCGGGTGGTGACCGTCGGCTCATCAAATTCCACCGCGGTATCGACAACGTGTGTCTCCGGCTTCGGCGCGAAGAGCGCGCGGGCGTTGGCGATCCCCTCGCCGATCGCATCACCGAGGTCGTTGATCACCTCGGCCGGGTCGAGTCGCGGGATCAGCCGCGCCGGCGCCGGCACCCACGGTTCGATGCTGCGGTCGTAGCCGAGTTCGACGATCACCCGAAAAAACGGCTCGACGATGTCGATCAGCTTTTCCGGCACGCCGAGCGTCCGCAGCGGCGCGAACAGCGGCAGATCCGGGCTGTCGAACAGGTAATAGCTGGTGCGGCCGTCGGTGCCCCGGAATCCTGGCGACGACGTTGGATCGTCCGTCGGGATGTCCAGACCGAACGGCCAGGTATGCAAGTACACAATGCCCAGCACCGCGTTCAGGGTCGCGACGAGGTTGAGCGGATAGATCGGGAAGTCGGCGAACCCGTCGTACTGGCGGTTGACGACGACGGTGTCGAATTGGGTGTCGGTCGGTTCGGGCCCGTTGAACGTCCAGTCCAGGATGGGGAGATAGAAGCCTGGAAACCGCGACAGCAGACCACCGTTGGGCACCCGAGCGTCGCCTTCCAGGATGAAGTCGATATCGGGTGCTGAGGTTCCGTCCGGGTACTGCGCAGTGATCCGGTCGCGCACGCTGTTGACCGAGGTCGCCCCCTGGGACAGCCCGTAGATCACCACCCGGTTGCCGGGGGTCGCCGCAGCTATCGCCTGTTCCAAAGCGGTGGCCCCGGCTCGGATCGACTGGTCACCGGTGAGGTCGAACAGCCCGGTGAGCTTCCACCACGGCTGATCCGGCAGGAGGGCGTCGGCGAGCCGCGGATCACCGACGGCAACCCCGAGCAGACGCAAGATCCCGTTGAGAGGCCACGCCTCTCCCTTCGCCCGGACCGCGACCGGGGTCAGCTCGTCACCGTCGGCGACAGGAAAGAACGGCGTGACGAACTCGTCGAGGATGCGCTTGAGGTCGTCGTCGGGCCACTGCGGGCAGGTCGCCCCGCACACCGCCAACACCGTGGTGTCGGCCGCCAATTCGACCCGTGGTGGTGCGGGTGCCGCAGTGGCCGCGGCCATCAGCGCTACTGCCGCAACGGCACCCATGTGCTTTCCGATTCTCATGATCCGCCCCCGCTTCTGTTACCGAGTCCCGAGGCGAATGCTCCTCGCGTCCGGCCGGGGGGAACCTGAGTAGCGCGCTACTCAATTACCGCGGCGCGAGGAACTCCCGGACCAGGCGGACGAATTCGTCGGGCTGGTCATAGGTGACGATATGTCCGGCGTCGGCGATGGTGACCAGCCGGGACTCGGGGGCCAGTCGATGTGCGGCGGCCAGTTCGGCCGCCCCGACCAGCCGATCGTCGGCACCGCGCATCCACAGCGTCGGCACCCGTAGACCGGGAAGCTCCGACGTGAGGTCCAGCCGCATCGCGCGCGGCCCATAAGCCGCGACCTGCCAGTCGTCGAGGGCCTTCTCACCGTGACGGTTCTTGGCTCGGGCCTCCTCGACGGCCAGCGCGACGATGCGCTCGAAACCCGGGGTGCTCGCACCCGCGTGCAAGTTGCCCGCCAACGAGGACCGGATCAGTCGGGGAAACCGGGCCAGCAGCCAGCTGAATCCGCGCAGCAGACCGGGCGTGCGCATGGTCGCCCAGGTGAGGAACTGATACGGCCGCGTGGCACCGATCCCGCCCGGCCCGATCGCCACGAGGGCGCTGACCCGCTCCGGATGTTCCAGCGCGAACCCCGTGGCCACGCCACCGCCCATCGACAGGCCGATCAGGGCCACCCGGTCGAGCCCGAGTTCGTCGAGCAACTCCGCGAGGAACCGACGAAAGAAGGTGTCGTCGAGGCATCCTCGCCACGGTCGGCTGCCGCCGTGCCGGGGCAGATCGATGACGTATACGCGGTGATCACGCGCCAACGGGGCGATGACGTCGTGCCAGACGGCCTGCCCGGTGTCCAGCATGGCGCCGTGCAACAGCAGCAGGGGTGGCCCGGTCTCACCCGCGCGATAGAGACGCACGGGTCCGCCGCAGATGGTCAGGTCGGTCGGCCGCATCTACTGCGCCTCCAATTGCCCGTCGAGGCGCCCCAGCAGCACGAGCTGCGCCTGCCGGGCCGCCGACGGATCGACGGGAAGCCCGGTGGCCAGGCCGCGTCCGATCAGGTCGCCGAACAATGCGACGGTGGTGCGTAGCTGGTCGTCGGTGCCGCCCGCGGTATTGAGCAGCCCGACGGTGAAGACGCCGAGCATCCGCACCAACGGTTCGGCCGCCACCTCGGCGTCGATCACACCGACGCCCTGCAGGGTCACGACATAGTCGGTCAGCCACGCGAAACGCTGCTCGTAGCGGTCGTCGGTCACCCCGCGGACGTGGTCGCCGAGGATTGCCTCGTCGCCCAGATACAGCGCACGCATCAGCGGATCGGCCAGGATCGCCTCGACGCCGAACCGGTAGACCGCGGGGAGGTCGACCACGCCGTCCTCGGCGAGCACCCGGCGGTGCACATCGGCGGTCAGTCCCCGCATGCTGCGCGCCAGAACGGCCGCCAGGATTGCCGCCTTGTCCGGGAACTCAAGGTAAACAGCGCCTTTCCCGATACCGGCACGGGTGGCGATATCGGCGATGGTGGTGCTCGACCATCCCTTGCCGACGGCGAGCTCGCGCGCCGCGGACACCACGCGGTCCCGGCGGTCGGGGATCAGGGGACGGGGCACGCCAGGCCTTTCGGTAGTGACCAAAAACCTCAGTTCGGTCACTACCGACTGTAGCGCTCCCCCGGCGAAACCCGCGTACCCGGGGTTGGTAAGCGCTTTCCGACACCGGGTACGCGGGTTTCGCCAAGAGGGTGAGCAGACAGCCAGCGATCCCAAGTCGATTGCAAGAAGCCCCGGCCATAATCCCGCAATGCAACTTCGATCCGGCCCGCATGCCGCGCGACGGGCGTTATCCCCGCTCTGGCAGGAAGCCCGCCGCCGCCCCACCCATTTACGGCCCCGCTCTCTGCCCGCACCACTGCTCGCCCTCGCCGTCCTCACCTGGCTGGGCGCGGCGACGATGCTCGCCTTCGGGTTCATCCCCGGACTCTTCACCCCCGAGCAGCACTCCCTCTTCAACGGCGAACTGGTTTTCGACTACGCGCCGATCTGGCCGCTCCTCTGCGGCTTGGCGGTCGGTTCCGGCGTGGCCGCGACCGCGTACGTCTACACCGCGACCAGTCCCGCTGCCCCACGTCATCACGCGGTCCTGGCGTGGTGTGCCGGCGTGGCGACACCGCTCATCCCGACCCTCATCCTGACGATCGACCGATCCTGGCAGATCCTGCCCGCTGCCGGCGCGTGGTTGGCCTCCACTGCTCTGGTGGTCAGCCGGCTGTACATCTGGCGCCGGCCCCTCGGTCCGTGGGCCGGCATCCTGTTGGTCTGCCTCGTCGCAGTCCCCTGGGTTCCGCTCATCTGGGCGAACATCCGGTTCGGCCAGGCGCTTGACGCTGCCGCCGACCCGAACGCGCTCCTCTATCTGTTGCTCGACGACATCGGTACCCAGACCTACGTCCCGGCGATCGCGCTGGCATTCGTGGCGGCGATGGCGACCGGCGGCGTCGCGCTGGCTGCACATTCCCGGTCTGCCGTGGCGCATTCCCTGTCGCGCCATCGACGGGGCTGGGGCTTCACCGGACTGCTGTGCGCTGCGGCAGTTCTGATCGTCGTACTCGAGATCACCGAATTGGGTGGCATCTCCTCAGGTTTCAAGGAGAACTACTGGACACCCGGCGGACCGGGCACGTGGCCGCACGCGGCTCTCGTCGCCGCCGCGATCGTCTACGGAACCCGTCGATCGTTCCGATCACCGCTGCTACAACGCGGTGATGTCCGGACCACTCTGACCGTCGGCATCAGCGCATTGTCCAGTCAGATCGTCATCGCAGTGGTGGTCACGGCGAACCTCGTCGCCAATGCGATCACCGGACCCGCCGGAGAGGGCATCACGCCGCCGGCCGGGCTCGAACTCGCCATCATGTGGCTGACCCTGTTGACACTGGTGCCGGTCGCCGTGCGGGGACGTTGGAACGCAACGATCGGACAGTTCGTCGCCCGGGTGGGTCTGCTGTATCTGCTGCCGGTTTACCTGAACCTCACACTGAACCAACTGGGCGTTTCCGCGCCCTTCTCGTTCTGGGCCAAGCCCACCCAGGTTGTCATCTGCCTCGTCGCCGTCGCAGCTGTGGTCGCGGTGTGCGGGCTGACCGGCCGCCCGACGCCGATTCCGATGGAGCTGACCAATCGACTGGCGTTGATACCACTGCTGATCGTCGTCGGTACCGCCTGGATCCCGAGCGTCCTCGCCGTCCCCCTGACACCCGTCATCGCCGTCACCGCAGCGCTGTTCGCGCTCCTGTGGGCGATGCCGCCGGACTCCGGCACCGCACACACAGGTGTCGTGCTCGCCGTATCCGCTCAATTGCTCCTGGTCGCGGCCGCCGCGGGGATCGTCACCGTCTACAAGGACATCTCGGCCGATGACACCACGCTGGCGCTGCTTCTGTTCGCCGTACCGCTGAGCGCCCTGTTGTGCGCCCATGTGCAGCCCGCTACCGAGGGCACCGAACACCCGGTACCGCATTAGCCGGTACCGTGCCTTATCCGGTCCAAGTGGACCGCACAGCCGCTCCACCGTCGCGCGCATGGGGGTCCATCACAGGTGTCAGAGCAAATCCCGCATCCCGGTCCCACCGCTGTCCCGCTCGAGGATGTCATCGACGCCGAACCCGAGACCGACGAGACCCCCGTCGCCGACGAGCCGGTCGAAGCCACCGTGACCGACAAGGCTCCGGTCAAGCGCAACGGCTTCAACCGACGAGGCTTCCGGCTGGCGACCCCGCTCGGCGATATCGCGATCGCCATCCGCACGCCCAAGCAACGGCCCGTCGTGCCCAGGCGGTTCGATCCGCTGGGCCTGACCGACCGCGCCTTCGACGCCGCCAAGATGGGTCTTCAACTCGCCGCCTGGGGTGAGGAGCAGGTCGCGACCTACGTCAAGAACCGACTGGACTCCATCGAGACCAACTCCCGCCCACTCCCCCAGCCCGAGCCGTCACCCGGCGATTCGTTGCACACCAAGCTGGGCCGACTGTTGGACCGCGCGCTGGATCAGAGCACCGCGGGCAGCCAGCAGGAGCTCTACCACCGGCTGTTGGATCAATTGGTGGCCGACGAGGCACGCATCATCGGAGCGCTCTCGGACGGGGCGTCCTCGCCGCTGGTCAACGTCTACAGCCGTTCCCGCAATCAGGTCGTCCTGCAGAATGCGTGCCTGATCGGCCGCACCGCAAACGTCGCACTTCCGAATATGGTCCCGCAGTACGTCGACCATCTGCTATCCCTTGGTCTGGTCGAGACCGGTCCGGAGGACTCGTCCAGGAAATCCGATTACGAGGTGCTGATGGCGGAACCCATGGTGTTGAAGGCGGTCAAGAGCGCGTCCAAGGGACCGCTGATCGCGCGAACCGAGAAGTTGTCCCTGAGCCTGTCCGCGCTCGGTAAGGGCCTGTGGGCGGCTGCCGTCGCCAATGGCTAGCGAGACGATACTCGCCGTCCAATCCTGGCAGGAGATAGCGGCCGACTTCGAGGTCAACTGGTTCATCTATCTGTCGATGCCGTTCATCGCGGCGTTCGTCGGGTGGAGCACCAAGATCGTCGCGGTGGAAATGCTCTACCGGCCAATGGAATTCAAGGGTATCGGCCCGTTCGGCTGGCAGGGCATCGTGCCGCGCCGGGCAGGCAAGGTGGGCTCCAAGACCATCGAGTTGCTCACCCAGAACCTGCTCAAGCCCGAAGAACTGCTCGAGCGCGTCGACGCCCGCGAGGCCGTCGAGGCGTTGCGTGAGCCGCTGACCGAGGCCATCGACGAGGTCTCCCGCGAGATCGCCGAACAGATCCGCCCGGGGTTGTGGGATGCCCTGCCCGATCAGGCCAGGCGTGCCATCCAGAAGCGCATCCAGGACGAGACACCGCGGGTGGTGGAGTCGCTGCTCAACGAGATGCGCGCCGACCTCCCGCGTTTCGTCGACGTCCAATTCCTGGCCGTGACCACCCTGGTGCGAAACAAGGACAAGCTCAACAAGCTGATGCGCGGCATGGGTGATGACGCCATGGCGTTCGTCCGGCGCAGCGGCATCTACTTCGGTCTGGTCATCGGCGTGGTGCAGATGTTCGCCTGGGCCCTGTTCCAGAACCCGTGGATCATGCCGGCGTTCGGTTTCGGCGTCGGGTTCATCAGCGACTACATCGCGCTGAACATGTTGTTCCGGCCGATCCAGCCCAAGAAGTACCTCGGCTTCATCCCGTTCCAGGGCCTGCTGCACGCCCAGCGTGAGAAGGTCACCCGCGATTACGCCCGGATCCTGGCCGACGACCTGTTCTCCCCGGAGATCCTGTTCGACGGGGTGCTGCGCGGCCCGGGCGCCGACAAGCTGTTCAGCCTTGTCGGCAGGGAGGTCAACGCGGCGATCGACGCGCAGACCGGTGTCGCCACCCCGCTGGTCAAACTCGCCGTCGGCACCCAGCGCTACAACGCGCTCAAGGACAGCCTGGTCCGAATCGTGTTGGAGCGCCTGCCCACCACGCTGGTCGAGGCGCAGGACTACGCGATGAAGACACTCGATCTGGAGAACACCATCATCGACAAGATGGGCCAGCTGTCCAACGAGGAGTACGAGTCCATCCTGCGGCCGGTGTTCAAGGATGACGAGCCCACGATGATCGCCGTCGGCGCCATCCTCGGCGGTGTCGTCGGCGAGTTGCAGGTGGTGCTGATCGAGCACTTCGGCAACGAGCCGGCCGCCGTGAACGCGCTGCCCGAAGCGGTGCGCCTGATGCTGCACCAGTAGCCGGCCGAAACCGCCGTGATAGCCCTGATACCCCGGTAGGCGACGACCCGACGGTAGCCTGCAAAGTGTGACGGGTGGGGCGAGACGGGCAGCGGCGTGCATCGGCACGGGCGGGATCGCCCTCGCAGTACTGCTCGGTGCGTGTTCCAGCAGCACCGACGGCAACCCCGTCGGCACCGGGCCGACCGGCACCGAACCGGACTTTCCCACCTCGCGACCGGACCGCACCACCACCACGCTCACCCAGTCGCCCATCACCCCGGCCCCGGCACCGCCGCCGGTCACCGTGCCCCCCGGCGGCGAGGCGCTGGCCCCACGCAACGGATACGTCTACATCGAGACGAAATCGGGCCTGACCCGCTGTCAGATCTCCGAGCAGGCCGTGGGGTGTGAGGCGGAGTTCGAGAACTCACCGGAGATCGACGGATTCCCGGCCAACGGTGTCAACGTCACCGCCGAGGGTGAGGTCACCTGGCTCTCAGGCAATCTCGGTGACATCCCCACGGTGCAGCTGGACTACCGCACCTACACCGCGGTGGGCTGGACCATCGTCGCCACCGAGGACGGCACGCGTTTCACCAACGACGGAACCGGGCATGGCATGTTCGTCCGGATCGAGGGTGTGGAGACCTACTGATGAGTGTTGCCCGGCGCGAACGCGCGGCGTTGGTGGAAACCATGCGCGCCGCCGGACCCGACGCCCCGACCCTGTGCGAGGGATGGAGCACCCGGGATCTGGCCGCGCATCTGGTGGTCCGGGAACGGCGTCTGGATGCCGCGCCGGGAATTCTGGTGCCGCAGTTGGCCGGTTACACCGAGCGGGTGCAAGGCCAGGTGACCGCGGCCACCGATTGGCCCGATCTGTTGAGCCAGGTCGCCGCCGGACCGCCACTGTATTCACCGTTCAAGGTGCTGGACCCATTGGTCAACGTCGCCGAGATGTTCATCCACCACGAGGACGTCCGGCGCGCCAAGAGCACCTGGGAGCCAAGGGTTCTCGACGAGTCGACGACGGCCTCGCTGGCCAGGCAGGTGCGCTCGTTCGCCAGGATGACGCTGGCCAAGTCGCCGGCAAAGGTTTCGCTGCGCACCCCGGACGGCACCGTCCTGGCCACCGCGGGCAAGGGCGCGGACGTCACCGTCACCGGTGAGCCCGGCGAACTGCTGCTGTTCGCCGCGGGCCGCGAACCCGTCCGCGTGCAGTTCGACGGTGAGGCCGATGCGGTCGCGGCCGTCCGGACGGCGCGGCGCGGTCTGTAGCCATGCCGGCCACCATCGCCGACTATCAGTGGTGGAACTCGTTCCGGCCGCAGTGGGCCGACGGCCACTGCGTCACGTTGGTCGCCGATGCCACCCCGGCACAGGTGATCGCCGCACTCGGCGCCGACACCGTCGCCCGGGTGCACGGGATCGACGATCTGATGACGCGCGCGTTCGCACACTGGGACGGGGGCGGTGCACCGCAGCTGTCCCTGATCGGCGTCACCGAGATCGGCCGTGGCTGGACGCTGATCGCCGAGGTGAACGGATTCGTCGGTGTCACAACCGAACTCGTCGAGCCGCTGACCGCAGGACGGACGGTGGTGGCGCATTTCCGCAATATCAACGCCGTTTACCAGTTCACCTGGTGGCACGACGGGCAGCTGAGAACGGACCTCGATCTGTTGTTTCCCACCGAACGGTCCGGCACCGAGCCGGACGCGCTGGTCGAACACCTGCAGGGCGTCGGGGTCCCGCTGGGCGCCGATGACGACGTCTCGTCGGTGGATCTGAGCGCGGCGGCCTTCGCCCTGGCCGAGCGCATCACGGGTGTGGCCTGCACCCCGGCGATGTTCGAGGAGGCCGAGTTCACCGTCGCCATGGTGCCGATGCCCAGGGGCTAGGGTGGAACCCATGTCCAGCATCGATTTCCGGGTCTTCGTCGAACCGCAGCAGGGCGCGAGCTATGCCGATCAGCTCGCCGTGGCCCGCGCCGCCGAACAGCTGGGATACTCGGCGTTCTTCCGGTCGGATCACTACCTGGCGATGTCGGGTGACGGACTGCCGGGCCCCACCGATTCCTGGGTGACCCTGGCCGGGATCGCCCGCGAGACCACGACCATCCGACTGGGCACCATGGTCACCTCGGCCACCTTCCGCCACCCCGGACCGCTGGCCATCGCGGTGGCCCAGGTCGACGAGATGAGCGGCGGGCGTGTCGAACTCGGGCTCGGGGCCGGGTGGTTCGAGGCCGAGCACCAGGCGTACGCGATCCCGTTCCCGGCGCTGGGCGAACGCTTCGAGCGGCTCACCGAGCAGCTGGAGATCCTCACCGGGCTGTGGGGCACCCCGATCGGGCAGACCTATGACTTCACCGGCACCCACTACACCGTCAAGGACTCCCCCGCCCTGCCGAAGCCGGTGCAGAATTCGGTGCCGATCATCATCGGCGGAGCCGGACCCAAGCGCACCCCGGCGCTCACCGCACGGTTCGCCGACGAGTTCAACATCCCGTTCGCCTCGCTGGATGATCTGACCGCCCAATATGACCGGGTCGCCGCGGCGGTGGCGGCCGCGGGCCGAGCACCGGAATCGCTGACCTACTCGGCGGCGTTCGTGCTGTGCGCCGGCGCCGACGAGGCCGAACTGACCCGCCGGGCCGGTGCCATCGGGCGCGAGCTCGACGAGATGCGCGGCAACTCGCCGGTGGCCGGGACCGCCGCCGAGATCGTCGACAAGCTCGGCGCCTTCACCCGAGCCGGTGTGCAGCGGGTCTACCTGCAGGTACTGGACATGTCCGATCTCGACCACCTGGGGTTCTTCGCCTCCGAGGTCATCGCGCAGCTGGACTGAAGCACCGCTACGATCGGTGGCCGTGACGGGCGATCCCAAGTGGCATGAGCGAACGCCCACCCTGCTCGCGGCCAGTGCCGCCGCGCTGATCGCCATCGGACTGGTGGTCTGGCTGACGATGGTCGTGGTGCGACAGGTCAACACACCCGCCCCGCCGCCGGAATATGTCACGCCGACCTTCGCCGACGAGTCCAGCCAGAGCGCCACCACCACCGGGTCGACGTCGACCACCAGCAGCTATGTGCCGCCGGAGACCAGCGACATCCTGGTGCCGGAGACGACGACGAGCAGCGAGACCACCACGACGCGCACCACCCGGGAGCGCACCCGCACCGAGCGCACCCGCGACAGCGACGATGAGGACGACGCAGAAGAGACGACCACCACGCGCCGGCATCGGCAGAACGAGACCCGGACGCTCTACCCGATCTTCCCGTCTCCCTAGCGCCCCAGCGCGTGGAACTCGGCGACCAGCGCCTCGGCGCTGCGTACCGCCGCCCGGCAGGCTCGCGCGGTGAACGGATCGTTGAGCGGGTGATCGGCGCGCCGGCGCCAGCGCTGGGTCGCGGCGAACGCCGCGCGCGGCCCGTCGTCGGGGGCCAGCGGGCCCAGTCCGAGCCTGCTGGCCGCGTCGGTGCCCGAACCGCCGATCATCCGGCGCAGCGAGGCCATCTCATCCTCGTTCAAAGTCGTTGGTCGCGAACGTAACTGGCTGAGCAGACGGAGTTCCTCGAAGGCATGCGTATCGGCCAGCAGCGGGTCGATATCGGCCTGGATCTGGCGGGCGGCGTAGATCGGGTTGACCTGGACGAAGCGCCGCAACGCCAGCAGCGCGGTGTGCGCCTTGAGCAGATCCGAGCGTTGCGCGAACTGCTGGTCGATGACATCGCGCAGGGCGATCAGGCCGCTGCGCTCCAGTAGCTCGTCGGCCAGGGCCACCGCATCGCTGATCCCGGCGCGCAGCACCGCGATCGAGATCCGCAGGCCGAACATGCCGAACCGCTCCAGCAGTGCGGTGCGGGTGGCGGCGTCCACCGGCAGCGTGTCGTCCTCGCGGACGAACCGGTCCGCGCTGAGCATCGCCTTGGTGAGTTCGGCCGGTTCCATCCCGGCCAGCTTCTCCAGGGCGACGAACTCGCTCTGACGCAGCGTGCGCGCCGTCAGCGCCAGCAGTCCGGACACCGGGACGACGGCCTGACAGATGCCGGTGCGGTCCATCTCGGCGGTGAACCGGGTGGCCACCTCGCGGGCGGACAGCATGGCGTCGAGGCGACCGGCGCCGATCTCGTCGGCACGGGAGGCCACCCCGATGACGCCCAGTGCACCGGAGGCGCCGGCCTCCCCGCCGACGAGCTCACCGATCTGGCGCAACAGCGCGATATCGGCGGCGTTCAGCGTGCGCAGCAGGAACACCACGGCGTCCACCCGCGGCACACCGTCCTCGGGCACCAGCAGACGCAGGGTCCGCTCGGACACGTCGCGCGACAGCGAGGATGTGCCCGGGGTGTCGATGATGGTGGCGTCGATGAGTTCGGCGGCCGGCCATTGCACGTCCAGATCCTCGATATCGTCGGGATCCAGCCCGGCGAAGCTGAAGGTCAGGCTGCGCTGCTGATCACCGGCGGTGCGGGCGATCGGCACATTGGACCGCCGTCCGTCGCGGTGGTTGGCGGTCACCTTCGGTGTGGGGCCATGCCGGAAGGAGGTCACGATGCGGGTGGCCTCGGTGGCGTCGGTGGGCGCGATGTCCTCCCCGACCAGCGCGTTGACCAGCGTCGACTTACCGGCCTTGAGGGTTCCGGCCAATGCGATCCGCATCGGCTGGTTGAGCCGGGCGCCGATGCGGTCCAGCTCGGCGTGCACATCGGGGCGGTTGCGGTAGGCGGGATCGGCCCGGTAGGCACGGATGGTGCCGCCCAGGATGGCGCGGACGTGATCGCTGGTGCTCATGACCGACCCAGCTTATGGGGCCGAGCCATGATCAGGTGCTGACCAGCTTGTCGGTGTTGTCGATGACCTGCCGCAGGATGTTGAGCTGACGCTGCAGTTCGCGGATGCGGTTGTTGCGCTCGGTCTCCTCGACCTTGGCCGCCGCCAGCGCCGCCTGCAGCGACTCGTTGAGTGAGCGGCTGGTCTGGTCGGCGATCCCGCGGTAGTGGTCGCGCAGTTGGCGTTGGATGGCGCGCAACCGGTCTCGCGATTCCTTGCTCACCACGAACGAGATGTCGTCGACGAAGCGGCGCATGTTGGTCTTGGCCTCGTTGCGGACCCGCAGCATCCGGTTCTCCATGTCCTCCTTGTAGGCCTTGCGGCCCAACAGGAATCCGGCCCCCAGCGACAGTGGATTGAACATGCCGAGCCCGGCGAACGAGGTGAGCATCCCGAACATCAGGATGCCGCCGTAGGAGCCGCGCATACCGGTGACGACCTTGTGCCCGGCCTTGATCGGTTTGGCCTCCAGCCGGGCCAGCGACTTGAACTCGCCGAAACCGGCGCCCATGTCGCGGGCGCTGACCTCGGGCAGTTCGACCGCGTCCAGGCCGGCCTCCATGAACAGCCGGGCCACCTCGGCCGCCAGGGCGTCGGCGCGCTGATAGGCCCACACGAAGTTGTCGCCCACCGCGGTCGCGACGGCGTTCTCCAGTTCGGCACCGATCTCGGCCCAGTGCAGGGTGGGATCACACCCGTCGATCACCTTCTCGGTGTGAGCGGTGATGTGTCGGAACCGGTTTCGCAGGTCATGATCGATATCGGCGGTCAGGTCGGCGATACCGTCGTTGAGGGTCTGCTGCCACAGCGCGGTCTGCTGCAGGGCGTCCTGGGCCTCGGCCTTGCGCCGTTCCAGTTCGGCGGTGAGCTTCTCACGGGTGTCCGGGTCATCCAGTGCCGCCAGCTCGGTGTCGATCGACAGACGCAGATGTTCTGCGGCGGCGCGGATTTCGCTGACGACATGATCGCGGATGCGGTCGTTCTCCCGCGACATGATCTTGTCCGACAGAAACTTCACGATGGCCGGGAAGTTCGATTCCTCGTTGAGTTCCTTGTCGTTGAGGCTGATGGCGTGTCCGCGCAGCACGGAACTGGCCGGGATCATCGGGATGTCGACGCCGGCGCGTTTGAGATGGGCGGTGTCGACGGCGACGATATCGCGCCAGTGCGGGTACAGATCGGTCTTGGTGGCGATCACGGCGGCGACCGGGCAGATCTCGACGGCCTGCCGGATGAAGGTGAGCTCGGGTTCGGTGAACTCCTGGCTGGTATCGCTGATCATGAGCACCGCATCGGCATCGGGCAGCAGTCCCAGCGTCGCCGACAGGTGCGGTTGCCCGTGCCCGCCGACGCCGGGGGTGTCGATGAAGGTCAGTCCGTTCTTGAGCATGGGGCTGGGCACCCCGACCTCGACCCGCAGCACCTCGCGGCCCTCGGCGGCGGGCCACCGGCGCAGATCCTGCTTGAGGTCGGTCATCTCGATGGGCACGAACTCCGGACCGTTGACCCCGGCGACCACCAGCTTGGCCGTCGGTTCCTCGGCGTGCGAGACGACCGTGGCCAGTACGGTGCTCTCGTCGTCTCCGACGCGGGCCACCGGCAGGTTGAGCAGCGAGTTCAGCAGCTGACTCTTGCCCTGTTTGAGCTGACCGGCAATGACGACGCGGACGTGCGGATCGGTGATCTTTTCCTTGGCGGCGCGCAGTCGAGCCACCAGATCGGTGCGCTCGTAGAGCTCGGCGATCTTGGTGGTGTGGTCGATGAGTTCGACGATCACCTTCGTCTTGCGCGGGTCACTGGGCTGCGTCATCGTGGTCCTCTCCTGACGGTCAACCGTAAGCGTGCGAACTGGCGGGGACCACCGAAGCGGTCCCCGCCAGTCCTGGGGGCAGGATCAGAACAGCCCGGCGTCGACGTTGGTCTCGACGGTCGTGTCGATATCGGTCTCGATGCCCACCGAGTTGTCGGTGCTGTTGTCGACCGAGTTGTCCACCAGGGTGTCGTCGGCGCTGTTGTCGATGACTCCGGAGTTGTCGACGATCACGATGCCGCCGCCGTTTCCGCCGGCACCACCGTCGGAGTTGCCGCCGCCGAGCAGGCCACCGCCGGCCACCGAGCCGCCGCCGTTGCCGCCGCTGGTGTCGACATCGTTGAGCACCGGGGCCTCGTTGTCGGAGATGATGTCGTCGCCGGCGATCTGCGAGTTGTCCTCGACCTCGTTCTCGTCACCGACGATGACGGGCGAGTGGTTGCCGGTCTCGACGTCGACCTTGGTGTTGTCGTCACCGATCACATTGTCATCGCCGGTGATGTTGTCATCGCCGACCACGACGTCCTCGCCGACGATGTTCTCGTCGCCGACCACGTTGCCGTTGCCGGTGGTGACGGTGCCGGCGTTGTCGCCGTCGACCACCACGCCACCGTCGGTGGCCGTGTTGGAGGTCTTGTTGCCGAAGGTGATGTCACCGAAGCCGAGGTTGAAGCCGCCGACCTGCGAGTTGGCGCCCGAGCTCTGGTCGGGGCTGAGGAACTCGGCGTTGGTCCGGTTGTGGCTGGCGACGTCGGTCTCGGGGGCGAAGGTGCGCTGCGGGGCGTACATCGGGGCAAAGGAGCTGGCGATGCTGTGGTGATCGGCGACCGCACGCTGCAGGCCCAGCACCGGGTCCCCGCCGCCGAGCGCGACGCCGGCCGGGGCCGCGGTGGCGGCGACGGCCTGCAGTTGGGCGGCGGTGACGTTGGGCAGACCGGCGTCCCGCAGGGCCTGCTCCGGGTCGGCGATGAAGGCGCCGGCCAGGTCGGGGCTACGGAACAGGTCGAGGATGTAGTCGATGATGGTGGTCATGTGAGTGCCTTTCTCGAAGCGGATGGTCCGGCGAACTGAAGACCACGTTATGAGCCCGCCGGCCCCGCTGAAACGGGGCAGAATCCCCTCCTACCCAACCCCCATACCGGGGTTTAGGGGGTGACTCCATTAGGGGATTAGGGGTATCGGGTGCGGGCACGAAAAAGCCCGCCCACAGCAGCTGTGAGCGGGCTTCACCGGCGGTGCCGGAACGCGGTCAGTCCAGCAGATCGAGGTCGGGATGAGCGGTGTCGAGCGCCCCGTCGACGGACGCCCAGGCCGGGACCTCTGACTCGAAGACCGGATCGGAGACCGGCGCATCGTCGATCACCGGCGCGGCCGGAAGGTCGTGCCCGGCGAAGACGTCGTCGAGCGTGCTGGCGGCATCGTCGAAGGACGAAGCGGTGTCCACGACGGCCGGGACGTCAAGATCGTGCAGGTCAGCGACCGGCACCGGCAAGGCGTCCTCGATACCGAAGGCATCGAATGCCGCCGTGGCGGCACCGCTGGCCCACACGTTCGCGTCGGCCGTCGGCACCGCCGAGGACAGCGACTCGGTGACCACGGGGATCAACTGGTCGACATCGACACTGGAAACCTCGGTCAGGCCTGCCGCGGCGATGGCACCGGCCGGATCGGCGGCGTACTGTGCCGCGGCGTCGGGGTCTCGCACCAACGCCATCACGAAGTCGAGCAGTGAGTTGCCCATGATCCCCGTCCCTGTTCCGTTACATCTGAAGCTCGTGCACCGATGTTATCGACGACGAGGACGTTTTGAGATCGGTGCTGAGCCCACCCACCGATCACACCCGTTAGGGGATCGCCCGTTAGGGGTTTCGACACGTTAGGGGGATTACCGCTGCCGCGGTGTCCCAGCCGATAAGGTGTGGGCTGTCTATACGAGAGGGGCTGCAGTCGATGAGCGACTCGCTCGGGTTGTCCGTCGGGACGACCAACCTGGTGGCCACCCGCGCCGGACGGGCGCCGGTCATCCGCCGATCGGTGCTGACCGTGTTCAACGACCGGGCACCCGAGGTCGGCGTGCCGGGCGAGAACCCGAACCTGAACCAGCCGGGCCTGGTCCTGGGCGGTTTCGTCGACCGCGTCGGTGATCCGGTTCCGCTGGTGGCCTCCGACGGCTCCTCGCATCGCGGTGAGCAGGTGCTCGCCGAGGCCCTCGACGCCATGGCCCACACCGTGGGCGGGGGCAACCCGATCACCATCGCGGTGCCTGCGCACTGGTCCGACAACGTGGTCGCCGCGCTGCAGGGCGCGCTGCGCACCAAGCCGGGCCTGGCCAGCGCCGCCCTGGTGCCCGACTCGGTGGCCTCGCTGGCCGGGCTGCGCGCCGCAGGGAACCTGCCGGCATCGGGAGTCGTCGCGCTGGTCGACCTCGGCGGCGGCGGCACCAGCGTGACGCTGGCCGACGCCGGTGCGCAGCTCGCCCCGATCGGGTCGACGCTGCGCTACCCGGACTTCTCCGGCGACCAGATCGACCAGGCGCTGCTCAATCACGTCATCACCGGCGTCGCCGAGGCCGGTGACGCCGACCCCGCGGGCACCGCGGCGGTGGGCTCACTGGGCCGCCTGCGCGACGAATGCCGTCGCGCCAAGGAACGGTTGTCGGCCGATACCGCCACCGCGATCCCGGTCGAGCTGCCTGGCTTCAACTCCGATGTGCGGGTCACCCGTTCCGAGCTCGAGCAGCTGATGGACGCGCCACTGGCCGGACTGATCGGCGCCATCGAAGAACTGTTGCAGCACCACAATATTGCCCGCAGTGATATCGCGGCGGTGGCCACCGTCGGTGGCGGCGCGGCCATTCCGCTTGTCACACAACGACTCTCGGAGCGCCTGCAGGCGCCCGTGGCCACCATCGGCCAGGCCGCCATCGGCGCGGCCGCCGGCGCGGCGCTGGTCGCCGGCCTAGCCTCCGAGGCCGGCGCCGCGACCGGGCTGGCCCCCGTCGCCCACCCCGATTCGGCACCGACCGGCATGGCGCCGACCATGGGTTGGGCCGGCGCGGCGGCCGCCGAGGAGGGGCCCTCCGGCGGACTGGCCTGGTCGCAGGACGAGGACGCCCCCACCGGCGAACCGGTTCCGTATCAGGGCCCGGACTACCAAACCGGTTACACGCCAAGCCCCGCCGATGCGCGACCGCAGATGGAGTTCGGCACCGGCGAGGACGATTACCCGGCCGAACCCGAACCGCTGCCCTGGTACAAGCGCCCGCCGCTGTTGTTCGGCGCGGCGGCCGCGGCGGCCCTGCTGGCCGTCGGCGGGCTGGCGGTCACCCTCACCGGGACCAGCAGTCCCAGCGGGCCGGTCACCGAGACCGCGACGAGCTACTCCACGCAACCCGGTGAGAACACCGAACCCGTGGTGACCGAACCCCAGACGGTGACCGTCACCGGCTCCGATGGCGTCGTCACCACCTCGGAGATCCCGCCGCCACCGCCGCCGTCGACCACGACGACCACCTCTCCGACCACCACGTCGTCGACCACCACGACCACGACGACCACCACCACGACCACCACGACCACCACCACGACAACGACGACACCGCCGACCACGACGACACCGCCCACCACCACGGTGCCGCCCACGACGACGCAACCGCCGGTCACCACGACGACGGTGGCGCTGCCACCGGAGCCCGAGCCGGTGGAGCCCGACCCCGTCGATCCCCCCGACGACGGTTCCGCCTGACCCGGTCGTGATCCCGGCGCTGCTGCAGGCACCCACCGACCCGGTGCGGGTGCTGATCACCGGCGGGATGGGCACCGGTAAGACGACGCTGCTCGGGACCGTCCGGGCGACGCTGCGCGAGGCCGGGGTGCCGGTGCTGAGCCGGCCTCCGCGGCCCGGCGATCCCTCCGGTGCTGCGGTGGTGATCGATGATGCGCATCTGCTCGACGATGACGAGTTGTTGCGGCTGGGCGAGTGCGCCGCCGAGGCCGACCGGACCGTTGTGGTGACCGCCGAGCCGCTCGCGCACCGCGCAGCGCTGCGCGTCGTGACGGGCGCGCTCACCCGCGAGGGTCCCGCGGTTGTCCTGGGCCCGTGGTCGGGTGCCGAGATTCACCGCTTCGCGGCCGAAAAGACCGGTGCGACACCGTCTCCGGAGATCGTGCACGGAATCCAGACCGCGACGGCCGGGGTGCCGTTCCTGGTGGCCGCGGCCGTGTCGGCGGCCGGCCGCCCGCCCGCCGAATCCGCGCGCTTCGCCCTGGTGGACCGACTGCGCCGACTGGACCAGCCGACACTGGACACCGTGCTGATGTCCTCGTTGGCACCAGGATTGGGTGCCGATGACATCGCCGCCGCCCTCGGCATCGAGGCCGACCGGGCCCAGCAACTGATCGACCGCGCCCACGCCACCGGGCTGCTGGAGCCGGGCCGGCCCCGCGGTTTCACCCGCACCGTGCACCGGGCGGTCGCCGAGGTCGTCGGCAATGCCCACCACCACGACACCGAGGTGTCGCTGCTGCATTCCCAGCTCGAGATGACCACGCTCTCAGCCGATCTGGCGTTGAGCATGGCCGAGCACGGGCTGCGCGACCCGGGACTGGCCGATGCGCTCGCCGGATTGGCCGCCCGCCATCGCGACGAGCCCGCACAGGCGGCGCGGCTCTACCGGGCGGCCTCCGATGCCGGATCGACCCAGCTGAGCGCGGACCTCGCCGATGCCCTCGCACTGACCGGGGACTGCGCGACGGCCGCGCGTCTCGCCGACGAACTGCTCAGTGCAGCGGATCCCGCGCAACGGGCGGCCGCGGTCCGCATCGCGGCCGCCGTGGCGATGCACGACGGGGGCGCCGCCCAGGCTGCCGACCTGTTCGGCTGGCTGGGCCCCTACCCGGACGCAGTGGTCGGCTCGGCCGCCGCCATCGTCGCGGTGGCCACCGGTGATGCCGCCGCCGCCCGCGCCGCGCTGGCGGTCCCGGACTCCGGACCGCCCACCTCGACCGCGCGGGCGGCACGCAATCTCGCCGACGGGCTGCTGGACTCGCTCGACAAACCCTTCGATGCCGCCATCGCGAAGCTGAGCCAGGCGATCACCACCGACCGCCCGTTCGCCGGTGTCATCCCGGACAGTCCGGCGTCGCTGGTGACGTTGGCCGCGCTGCACGGCGGTGATCCGGTGCGCGCCCGCAGTGTCATCGGCCGAGCGGTGCGCGCCGAGGCCGAGACGCATGCGGTGTTCCACGCCCACCGGCACCGGTTGTTGTCGGGGTGGACGCGGATGCTCGACGGGCACCTGACGGCCGCCGCCGAGGCCGCCGCGACCGACGGGGCGGTGTTGCATCGCCGCGATGCCCTCTGGGCGGCGGCTTTGCGCACCGGGATCGCCCGGCGCAGCGGGGACAGCGGGGCCGTCGCACAGCATTGGTACAGCGCGATGGAGGTGCTCTCGGAGTACTCGCTGGATCTGTACTCCCTGCTGCCGTTGGGTGAGCTGTGGGTGGCGGCCGCCCGGTTGCGTCAAGTGGACCGCGTGCAGCATCACCTCGACACCGCGATGGGCCTGCTGACTGCGCTGGGAGATCCGGTGCTGTGGACGGTGCCGTTGCACTGGGCCGGCGTGCACGCCGGCATCCTGGCCAACGCGCCCGACGCGGTCGCCCCGCACGGGCAGGCGCTGACCGCGGCGGCGGCGCACAGTCCGTATGCGCGGGCGCTGGCCGCGGCCGGGCGGACCTGGCTTCGCGTGCTGGCCAATCAGGTCGACGTGGACGAGGTCACCGCCGCGGCACGGGATCTGGCGCAGTTCGGGCTGAGCTGGGATGCCACCCGGTTGGCCAGTCAGGCCGCGCTGCAGACGCCCGACAGCCGGGTGTCGGGGCTGATGCTTCAATTGGCCCGGGATCTCAAGGTCACCGTCGCCGGCGCCGAAGACATCTCCGGTGATCTTGCACACACCGTTACCGCCGACGGTCCGGCGGTCGCCGCGCCGACGCCGTCCGCACGGCCGACGGCGTCCTCGAAGCTGTCCGACCGCGAGCGCGAGGTGGCCGAACTGCTGCTGCTCGGCATGCCGTATCGCGACATCGGCAGCCAATTGTTCATCTCTGCCAAGACCGTCGAACACCACGTCGCACGTATCCGTCGCCGCCTCGGCGCGGAGTCCCGATCGGAGATGCTGTCGATGCTGCGGGCGCTGCTGGGCACACCGACCTGAATCGGTTCAATCGGCTAACCAACCGACTAGTTAGGTGAGCCTTGCTAGCGATCCCCGGATCGGTGATGTAACTATGAGCAGGCAAATAGCCTAAGTTACCCGTCAGTAACCATACTTAAGTTACCGACCAGTAACGACACCTCGGGGAGGCACGCGGTGCAGCACACACTCGAAGTGGCCAGGTTGGTCATCGCCATGCTGGCGACCGCCGTCGTCTTGTTCTTCGCCGCGAAGCGTGTTCTGTGGCTGACCAAGTTGATCAACTCCGGCCAGAAACTCGGCGACGAACGCGGCCGCAAGGACGACATCGTCACCCGCTTCCTGAACCAGAACAAGGAAGTCTTCGCTCAGTCGAAGCTCCTGAAATGGTCGATCCCGGGTATCGCGCACTTCTTCACCATGTGGGGCTTCTTCGTCCTCGGCTCGGTCTACGTCGAGGCCTTCGGTGTGCTGTTCGACCCCGAGTTCCACATCCCGCTCGTCGGTCGCTGGCCGGTGCTGGGCTTCCTGCAGGACTTCTTCGCCGCAGCGGTGCTGGCCGGCATCGTGGTGTTCGCCATCATCCGCGTGACCCGCGAACCCAAGAAGCTCGGCCGCGAGTCCCGCTTCTACGGCTCGCACACCGGCGGTGCCTGGGAGATCCTGTTCATGATCTTCCTGGTCATCGCGACCTATGTGCTGTTCCGCGGTGCCGCGGTCAACGTGCTCGGCGAGGACTTCCCCTACCAGAGCGGCGCGTTCCTGTCCGACGGCATGGCCTGGCTGCTCGCGCCGCTCGGTGCGACCGCCAACATGTGGATCGAGACCATCGCCTTGCTGGGCCACATCGGCGTCATGCTCGTGTTCCTGCTGATCGTGCTGCACTCCAAGCACCTGCACATCGGCCTGGCGCCCATCAACGTCACCTTCAAGCGACTGCCCGACGGCCTCGGCCCGCTGCTGCCGATGGAGCACAAGGGCGAGAAGATCGACTTCGACGATCCCGCCGAGGACGCGGTGTTCGGTCGCGGCAAGATCGAGGACTTCACCTGGAAGGGCTACCTCGACTTCACCACCTGCACCGAGTGCGGCCGCTGCCAGTCGCAGTGCCCGGCCTGGAACACCGGCAAGCCGCTGTCGCCCAAGCTCGTGATCATGAACCTGCGCGACCACATGTTCGCGAAGGCGCCGTACATCCTGGGCGAGAAGGAATCGCCGCTGGAGAACACGCCCGAGGGCGGACTCGGTGAGAACCTCGGCGGTGAGAAGCACGACCAGAAGCACGCGCATGACCATGTGCCCGAGTCCGGCTTCGAGCGCATCCTGGGATCCGGCCCGGAGCAGGCGCTGCGTCCACTGGTCGGCACCGAAGAGCAGGGCGGCGTCATCGACCCCGACGTGCTGTGGTCGTGCACCAACTGCGGCGCCTGCGTCGAACAGTGCCCGGTGGACATCGAGCACATCGACCACATCGTCGACATGCGCCGGTACCAGGTCATGGTCGAATCCGAGTTCCCCGGCGAGCTCGGCGTGCTGTTCAAGAACCTGGAGAACAAGGGCAATCCCTGGGGCCAGAACGCCAAGGACCGCACCAACTGGATCGACGAGGTCGACTTCGACGTCCCGGTCTACGGCCAGGATGTGGAGTCCTTCGACGGGTTCGAGTACCTGTTCTGGGTCGGTTGCGCAGGCGCCTACGAGGACCGCGCCAAGAAGACCACCAAGGCCGTCGCCGAACTGCTGGCCACCGCGGGCGTGAAGTTCCTGGTGCTGGGCACCGGCGAGACCTGCACCGGTGACTCGGCCCGGCGCGCCGGTAACGAGTTCCTGTTCCAGCAGCTGGCCGCGCAGAACGTCGAGACCATCAACGAGCTGTTCGAGGGCGTCGAGACGTCCAAGCGCAAGGTCGTGGTGACCTGCCCGCACTGCTACAACACCATCAACCGCGAATACCCGCAGCTCGGATCCGACTACCAGGTCGTGCACCACACCCAGCTGCTCAACCGGTTGGTCCGCGACAAGAAGCTGATCCCGATCAACCCGGTCGGCCAGGACGTCACCTACCACGACCCGTGCTTCCTGGGCCGGCACAACAAGGAGTACGAGGCCCCGCGTGAGCTCGTCGGCGCGGCCGGCGCCAAGCTCACCGAGATGCCCCGGCACGCCGATCGCGGCCTGTGCTGTGGTGCCGGTGGCGCCCGGATGTGGATGGAAGAGCACATCGGCAAGCGCGTCAACCAGGAGCGCACCGAGGAGGCCCTGGACACCGGTGCCTCGGCGATCGCGACCGGCTGCCCGTTCTGCCGCGTGATGATCACCGACGGCGTGGACGAGGTGAGTGCCAGCTCCGATCGGGAGAAGGCCGAGGTGCTCGACGTGGCGCAGCTGCTGCTGGCCTCGTTGGAGACCAGCGTCTACACGCTGCCGGAGAAGGGCACCGCGGCCAAGTGGTCGGCCGAGCTGGCCGAGAAGCGGGCCGCCGCCGAGGCCGAGGCCGAAGCCGCCGCCCCGGCGGTGGAAGAGGTCGAGGAAGAAGACGTCGCCGAGGAGGCCCCGGCCGCCGACGCCAAGCCGGCCGCCGCCGCACCCGTCAAGGGTCTGGGCATGGCCGGTGGGGCAAAGCGTCCGGGCGCCAAGAAGGCCGCCGCACCGGCGGCCGAGGCCGCACCTGCCGCCGAGGCCGCTCCGGTCAAGGGCCTGGGCATCGCCGGCGGGGCCAAGCGTCCCGGCGCCAAGAAGGCCGCCGCACCAGCAGCCGAGGCCGCACCTGCCGCCGAGGCCGCTCCGGTCAAGGGCCTGGGCATGGCCGCCGGCGCCAAGCGTCCCGGCGCCAAGAAGGCTGCTCCCGCCGCCGCGTCCGCGCCGGCCGAAGCCCCGGCAGCGCAGGCACCGGCCAAGCCCGAGCCCGAGGTGAAGGGGTTGGGGATTGCCGCGGGTGCACGCCGTCCGGGTGCCAAGAAGGCCGCCGCGCCGAAGGCCGCACCCAACGAGGGTGAGCCGACGGTGACCCAGCCGCCCAACGTCGATCCCGATCACGCCCAGGCGGGCGCCAAGGAGGAGACCGCGGATTCAGACATGGGCCTGGAGGAGGCCAAGCCGGAGCCGCCGGTGGTCGGACTCGGTATCGCTCCGGGTGCGCGTCGCCCCGGTGCGAAGAAGGCCGCGGCGGCCAAGGCCGCGGCGCCCGCGCCGGCCACTCCCGCCGAACCCGAGGCCGAAGCCGAACCTGTCGCGGACGAGCCCGCGGCGGCCGAGGAGGCCCCGGCACCGTCGTCGAACGGTTCCGCCGAGGACCGCGTCGTCGGTGACGAACCGCCCGTCGTCGGTCTGGGCATCGCCAAGGGTGCCCGCCGCCCCGGCAAGCGCTAGAACTCCCTGCGATTTGTGGAGCGGCCGTCGGAATCATTCCGACAGCCGCTCCACAAATCGCTTCAGACGGCTTTCAATTGGAATGGCGTCGCGCTGGTGATGCCGCCCGGGCAGGTGCCATTCGAGTCGGCGGACAAAACGCCGACCAGCGTCACCGGATCGATCGTCATGTGCACGACGGCCGGTGCGTAACTTCCGTCTGGGCAAATGAACCCGTCGGGTTTGGTCACCGAGAAATTCCAGATTCCCGCGGCCAGCGTCATCGGACTGGTCCAGCCCTGATTGCTGGACACCGTGCCCGAGCAGCCCGCCGGCGCGCAGGTGCTGGCGATCACCCAGACGTTCTCCGGGTCACCCTCGGCTCCCGAATAGGAGCCGTTGAGCAATGGCGGCTCGGCGTGGGCAGATCCCGCCAGCAGTAGTGCGGCCGCCGCGGCCATTCCGAAAGCGGCACTCAGCGAACGTGTCATCCTCGTCATAATGGCTGAAGAAAATAACACCGAAATGCGCTGAAAAGCGGTATGCGCAGCGGTTCTTATCTGCGCGGAAGTCAAATTGTTACGCAGCACGGAAATCCGTTTGCCGCGCCGTGGGACACTGTTACCCGTGAGTACCCATCAGCTGCCCGACCGGACGTGGCATCACAGCCAGCAGCCGCGCCCGCGGACGTTCGCCCAGTCGACCAAGCTGCAGGACGTCTTGTACGAGATCCGCGGCCCCGTACACGAGCAGGCCTCCCGACTCGAGGCCGAGGGACACCGCATCCTCAAGCTCAACATCGGCAACCCGGCCCCGTTCGGGTTCGAGGCCCCCGATGTGATCATGCGCGACATCATCGCCGCGCTGCCGACCGCACAGGGTTACTCCGATTCCAAGGGCATCATCCCGGCCCGGCGCGCGGTGTTCACCCGCTATGAACTCGTCGACGGGTTCCCCAAGTTCGATGTCGACGACGTCTTCCTGGGCAACGGTGTCTCCGAACTGATCACCATGACCCTGCAGGCGCTGCTGGACAACGGCGATCAGGTGCTCATCCCCGCGCCGGACTATCCGCTGTGGACGGCCTCGACCGCGCTGGCCGGCGGCACCCCGGTGCACTATCTGTGCGACGAAACCCAGGGCTGGAATCCCGATATCGCCGATCTGGAATCCAAGATCACCGAGCGCACCAAGGCGCTGGTGGTGATCAACCCGAACAACCCGACGGGCGCGGTGTACAGCCGCGAAATCCTGGAGCAGATGGTCGAACTCGCGCGCAAGCACCAGTTGCTGCTGCTCGCCGACGAGATCTACGACAAGATCCTCTACGACGACGCCAAGCACATCAGCCTGGCCTCGCTGGCGCCGGATCTGTTGTGCCTGACCTTCAACGGCCTGTCCAAGGCCTACCGGGTGGCCGGTTACCGCTCGGGATGGCTGGTGATCACCGGCCCGAAGGAGCATGCGAGCAGTTTCATCGAGGGCATCAACCTGCTGGCCAATATGCGGCTGTGCCCGAATGTGCCTGCCCAGCATGCCATTCAGGTGGCACTCGGCGGCCACCAGAGCATCGACGATCTGGTGCTGCCCGGCGGACGGCTGCTCGAGCAGCGCGATGTCGCCTGGGAGCAGCTGAATTCGATCCCCGGGGTGTCGTGCGTGAAGCCCCAGGGCGCGTTGTACGCGTTCCCGCGGCTGGATCCCGAGGTGTACGACATCCACGATGACGAGCAGCTGGTGCTCGACCTGCTACTGCAGGAGAAGATCCTGGTCACCCAGGGCACCGGATTCAACTGGCCCACACCGGATCACCTGCGCATCGTGACGCTGCCGTGGGCGCGGGATCTCTCCAACGCCATCGAGCGCCTCGGCAACTTCCTGGTCAGCTACCGGCAGTAACACCCCAACCGCCTACGCTGTTGCAGGTGGCCCACTCACATTCACACTCGCATTCGCTGAGCGGCCCCTCGCCGCTGGGCCCGCTGGCCGCGCGCGTCGTCGTCGGCCTGCTGATCGCGATCGCCGTGGCGACGCTGGCGGGTGTGGCCTGGCTGTGGCCCAGCCAGCAGAAGGTCGAGATCCCGCTGCCCTATCAGAACTCCGTGGGCGGCGGCGTCAGCACCGAGGCCGGACGAGTGGTCTCCACCTCGGAGGCGACCTGCGGTGGGCCGACCGTCGGCGCGGTGATCACCGCTGCACCCGCTCCCACCGAAGGTGAGACGCACTGCCTGCAGTCGTTCATCCAGATCGGATCCGGGCCGAACGAGGGCGCCTACACCGTCCTGGAGTTCAGCGGCGGACCCGGGCAGCCGCAGCTGATCGTGGGCGACGATATCCGCATCACCCGGGCGGTCGACCCGACCGGAACCACGGTCTACTCGTTCTACGACTATGAGCGCACCTGGACGCTGACGGTGCTGGCCGCGGCGTTCGCGGTGGTGGTGGTCGCGGTCGCCGGGTGGCGGGGGCTGCGGGCCCTGATCGGCATCGCGGTCGCGTTCGCCGTGCTGGTGGTGTTCATGCTGCCCGCGTTGCGCGACGGGTCCAATGCGATACCGGTGGCGCTGGTGGCGTCCTCGCTGATCCTGTACGCCGTGCTCTACCTCGCGCACGGGGTCAGTCTGCGAACCAGCGCGGCGCTACTGGGCACGTTGACCTCGCTGCTGCTGGCGACGGCGCTGTCCTGGGGCGCCATCGAACTGACGCACCTGACGGGGTTGTCCGAGGAGGAGAACAACGCCGTCGCAACGTATCTGGGCGGGGTGTCGATCACCGGACTGTTGTTGGCCGGGTTCATCATCGGCTCGCTCGGCGTGCTCAACGACGTCACGGTGACGCAGGCGTCGACGGCGTTCGAACTGGCCCAGCACAGCGGTTCGCGGCGGGCGGTGTTCTTCGGCGCGATGCGGGTCGGGCGCGACCATATCGCCAGCACCGTCTACACCCTGGTGCTGGCCTACGCCGGTACCGCGCTGCCGCTGTTGCTGTTGTTCAGCGTGGCCAACCGGTCCCTCGGTGACGTGCTGACCGGCGAGAGCGTGGCCATCGAGATCGCGCGCTCGGCCGTCGGCGGTATCGCGCTGGCGCTGTCGGTGCCGCTGACGACGGGGATCGCCGCGGTGCTGGCCACACCTAGCGCTGCAGCAACTCCAACAGATAACTCCCGTAACCGGACTTGAGCAGGGTCTGCGCGCGCGCGGCGAGTTGATCATCGTCGATGAAGCCGACGCGCCAGGCCACCTCTTCGGGGGCGCTGATCTTCAGTCCCTGCCGCTGTTCGATGGTCCGCACGAAATCGCCCGCGTCCAAAAGGGAATCGAAGGTCCCGGTGTCCAGCCAGGCGGTGCCGCGGGCCATCACCTCAACCGACAACCGACCCTGCTGCAGATAGGTCTGGTTGATCTCGGTGATCTCGTATTCACCGCGCGCCGACTTGCGCAGCGAGCGTGCGATCTCGACCACGTCGTTGTCGTAGAAGTACAGACCGGGCACCGCGTAATGGGATTTCGGTGTGACCGGCTTCTCCTCCAGGGAGATCGCCCGACCGTCGTCGTCGAACTCCACCACCCCGTAGGCCGAGGGGTTGGCGACCCAGTAGGCGAAGATGGCGCCGCCGCTGACATCGTGGAATCGGCGCAGTCCGGTGCCGAGGCCCGGGCCGTAGAAGATGTTGTCGCCCAACACCAGTGCCACCGAGTCGCCGCCGATGTGCTCGGCGCCGATGACGAAAGCCTGTGCCAGACCGTCGGGTTCGTCCTGGACGGCATAGCTGAGATGGATGCCCAGATCCGAACCGTCGCCGAGCAGCCGGTGGAACGCGGGCGCATCGTGGCCGGTGGTGATGATGAGGATGTCGCGGATACCCGCCATCATCAGGGTGCTCAGCGGGTAGTAGATCAGCGGCTTGTCGTAGACCGGTAGCAGCTGCTTGCTGATCCCCCGGGTGATCGGATACAGCCGGGTGCCCGATCCGCCGGCCAGGATGATGCCGCGCATCTAGGTGTCGAGGTCCTTCTCCGTCAGCCCGGTGGCCGCCAGCGCCGCGTCCAGGCTGTCGTGCACAAAGACTGCGGCGATCTGATCGTGGACCACGCGGAAGGCCGAGGCCGCCGTGCCCGGACCGCCGGTGCCGTTGACGGTCTGCTCGGCGACGACGACGCCGTCATGCACGTAGAGCTTGCCCGCCTCGGCGCTGACAGCACCCTGCTGGGCCCAGTCGAGCAACGCCTGGTGCCCCTGGGCGGCCCGGTCGGATGTCGCGATCTCGATATCGTCGGTGGACAGCTTCAGCAGGGTGTCGTGGTCACGGGCGTTGAGGGCGTCGTGCCAGGCGAGTACGGTCGCGATCTCCGAGGTGCTCATGGTGCAACTCTAGGGGGCGGCACTCAGAACGGGGTGCTCGCCAGCCAGGCGTCCCACAGCGCTTTGTCGCCGAAGATCTCCAGTCCCGCCTCGTCGGCGCTGCGTCTGCGACTGATGGCCAGCAGCAGATCGGCTGCGGTGCCGCGGATCGCGACATCGCCCTTGCTGTGCGCATGCGACCAGGACACGCCGTCCTCGTCGTGGGTGATGGTCCATTCGCCGGTGGGGCCGAGTCCGTCGTCGGTGGCGTGCAGATGCAGCGACTGGCCGCGCTGGATGGGCGCGTGCTGGACGACGGCCAGCTCGATCCATTCGCTGATGGCGTCGACGGCCAGGTCCGTCGGCACGGTGAACTCACGACCGAGCGCCAGCTCGGCGTCGGCGCGGTGCACCAGTTGCTCGTGCACGCGGCGCCGGATCCACCACCCCGGCAGATGCGGGCCGACGAAGGTCCACACCTTGACGTGCCCGGTGCGTTCGACATTGTCGATCAGCAGTTGGGCGCCGGCGTTGAGCCACCCGATCGCGGCGTCGATGTCCTCGGGTGGTTTCCCGTCCCGGACCTCGCGCGGATCCAGCGGTTCGGCGCGACGCTCCGCGACTATCTGTGCAGACCAACGATTTCCGCGCCCGACGTGGCGGAACAGCTGTTTGAGCGTCCATTCCCCGCAGGTGGGTACCGGCGTCGCGGGGTCGGCATCGCGGATCAGTTCGCCGAAGGCGTTGGTCTGTTCGAGCAGGGCGGCCCGGAAGTCCATGGTTATGACCGTAGCGCGGCGCGGGTGTCGCCGAGGGCGATTGGCAGGCTGGACCAGCCGCGCAGCACCCGGGTGTCGCGGCGGGTGCCGGCGCCGGCCAACGCGGCGTCGGGATAGCGCTCGAAGAATGTCCGCAAGCCGACCTCGCCCTCGGCGCGGGCCAGCGCGGCACCCAGGCAGAAGTGCCGGCCGCCCGAGAAGGACAGGTGCTTGCCGGCGTTGGACCGTTCGAGGTCGAACCGGTGCGGGTCGGTGAAGACGTTCGGATCGCGGTTGGCGCCGGCGATGTAGACCAGCACGCCCTCGCCCGCACGGATGCGCTTGCCGGCAAGCTCGATGTCCTTGGTGGCGATGCGGGCCGACAGTTGGACCGGCGATTCCAGCCGCAGGATCTCCTCGACGGCGATCGGCCACAGCTCGGGTCGCTGCTGCAGCGTCGCCAGATGTTCGGGATTCTGCAGCAGCAATCGGATACCGCTGCCCAGCAGGTTCACCGTCGTCTCGAAGCCGGCGGCGAGCACCAACCCGGCGGTGGCGACCAGCTCCTGTTCGGTGAGCGGGCCCTCCTCGGAGGCTTCGGAGGCCCGGATGATCTGACTCATCAGGTCATCACCCGGGTTCTTGCGCAGCTGCTGTAGATGGTCGACGAGCCAGTCGTTGAACCCCGCGACGGCGGCGCTGACCTCCTGGTATTGCGGCCACGTCAGGCCGATGTCCAGGCTGGCCGCGCCGTGCTCGCCGAATTCGAGCACCCGGCCGCGGTCCTGTTGGGGCACACCGAGGATGTCGCCGATGACGGTGACGGGCAGCTGCCCGCAGTACCGCCCGACGATGTCGACGGTGCCGGTCTCGCCGGCCAGGTCGTCGAGCAGTGTATTGGCGGTGTCCTGCACCCGGTCGCGCAGCGCGGCCACGGCGCGGGTGGTGAACACCGAGGACACCAGCTTGCGGTAGCGGGTGTGCTGGGGCGCCTCGACCGAGAGCATCGACGGCGGCTGCAACGGGTGCAGCACATCGGGTTTGGTGCGGTTGATGACCCACTGCAGCGGTGTGGGCAGATTGGATCCCAGCGCCAGGACGCGGAAGTCCTCCGAGCGCAGCACGTCACTGCAGATCTGGTGGTCGACGGACAGGTAGACCACCCGCCCCTTGACCAGCGGGCCCTGGGCCCGCAGTTCCTCGGTGAACGGGACCGGGTCGATGCGGATCGAAGGGTCGGCGATCAGCCTGCCCTGCGGATCGCCGCGGCGGGCGAACGCCTTGGAGACGCCGCGGACGAATCCGTGCATCGCCATCCAGTGAATGCGCTGTCGAACCCTGCCCTGCGCCATGACACTCCCCTAACCGAATCGCGGTTCGGTACTGTGATCGCAGCCTACCGAATTACAATTCGGTGTGGCAAGGATGCGGATACCGGCGGCTCAGCGACGCGCCCGCATCCTCGATGCGGCCGTGGAGGCCTTTGCCGAGCACGGGTTCGCCGAGGCGAAGATGCAGGACATCGCCAACCTCGCGGGCGTCGTCCCCTCGGTGCTCTACGACCACTTCGGCTCCAAACGCGAACTGCACGTCGCCGTGCTGGAGGAGCACGCGGCGCAGCTGCGCGAGCGATCCCTGCGCCGGGTGGAGGGCGCCACCCCCGAGGAACTGGTGCGCGCGAGCATCTCGAACTACTTCGAGTTCGTCGAGGCCGATCCGTTCATGTGGCGGTTCCTGCACCGCGATCCGCCGGCGGATTCCGAGACCGCCGCGGTGGTACAGGAGATCGCCGACCAGGGCACCGCCGCCATCGCCGAACTCATCCGGTTCGGCGCCGGGGACACCACCTCGGTGCGCGGTATCACGCTGGACGACTCGGCGTGGATCCTGGCCCGCGCCACCCAGTCGGCCTGCGACGGGGTGGCGCGGTGGTGGTACGGGAACCGGAACGTGCCGCGCGAGCGCGTCGTCGAGTTGGTCTTCATGCTGCTGTGGCAGGGCTTCGACGGGATGCTGGCCCAGGCGGATTAGGTGTTGCGGCCGCCGTTGACGCCGAGGATCTGCCCGGTGATGTAGCCGGCCTCTTCGGAGATCAGGAACGAGCACGCGGCGGCGATATCTTCGGGTCTGCCCATCCGGCGCACCGGTGTCGCGGCGATGGTGTCGTTGATGTCGCCGAGCAGTCCCCGACTCTCGGCGCCGCGCAGCATCGGGGTGTCGATGAAACCGGGTGGCACGGCGTTGACGGTGATGCCGTACCGGCCGTATTCCAGCGCAAGAGATTTGGTCAACCCGTTCACCGCGGACTTGGCCGAGACGTAGTGCGACATGTAGGGCACACCCGAATGCGTGCTGGACGACGAGATGTTCACGATCCGCCCCCATCCCGACTCCATCATGTCGGGCAGCACGGCCTGGATGGTGTGAAACACCCCGTGCAGGTTGACATTCACCACCTTCTGCCATTCGTCGAAGGTGATATCGGTGAACGCCTTGAAGCCGTCGAGCCCCGCCGAGTTCACCAGAACCGCGACGGGGCCGAGCTTTTCGCGGATCGCGTCCAGCGCGGCGTCGACCTGGGCGCGGTCGGTCACGTCCGCGGTGAACGCATTGTCGTCATCGGAGCCGTGCAGATCCAGCGTCGCGACGGTGAGGCCGTCGGCGCCGAGCCGCTGTGCGATCGCGCGCCCGATACCGGAGCCGCCGCCGGTGACCACTGCTGTCTTCATGCTGTCCCTTTCGTGGAATGTCATGACCTACGACGCGGGGCGCGCAGCCCGAGCGTGCGTCGTCCGGTCTCGACCAGATGGCCGAGCAGGTCTTCGTCGGCGATGGAGATCCAGGCCGGCCCGACGGCGCCGGCGATCCCGCCGACGGCGACGGCCGCCTTCACCTGCCCGCCGGGGCCGGGTTCCACATCGGCCAGCAGGCGCATCTGACGGTCGATCAGTTCGGCCCAGCCGGGTTGGGCGCTCAGTTGACGGATGACGCTGGGATCGCCGCCGAGCACCGAGACCAGCGCGCGGTGGCGGACCGCCATCTCGGCATAGCCGCACAGCACGGCATCGGCCCGGGCGTGCACACCGCGCAGTTTCTCGGCCGCATCGACCACCTGCTGCAGCTGGTCGAAAATCGGCTCCAACACGCTCGTGAGCAGTTGTTCGCGGGTCTTGAAGTGGTAATAGATGGCGGCCTTGGTGAAGCCCAGCTCGTCGGCGATCATCTGCAGCGACGTGCCGGCGAAGCTGTGCCGGGTGAACAGGTCGACCGCGACCCCGATCAGGCGCGCACGCGTATCGGTCGCGGTGTCCATCCCACCTCCCGGGTCACTTGCCGATCGTAAAGTACTTGACTTGACGATCGTAAAGCAACGGCGGTCGGGTGCCGAGTGGCGGACCTACGAGAACGGGCCGCGCCCGAAGGCACGGCCCGTTCACCGGATGAGGATCAGTTACAGAAGATCAGGAAGCAGTTACCGCCCTGGCGGCCACCGCCACCGGGACCGCCGGAGTCGCCGCGACCACCGCCGTCACCACGGCCGTAATCGCCTCGGCCGTAATCGGATTCACCACGGCCACCGCCGGAGCCGTTGGAGCCCGATCCGCCGCCCGGCCACTGCGGCCATTGCGGCGCCTGCTGCTGCGGGGGCTGCGTGGGCCGCGTCGGCTGGGGCTGCTGTGGTTGCGGCTGCGGTCGCCAGTCGGGCCAATCGGAATCATCGTCGTCGTAGTCGGGCCGCTCGGGCTTCTGCTCCCACGGCGGACGCCACTCGGGCCACTGCGGACGCGGCAGCACGATCACCGGCGGCGGCAGAACCACCGGCGGACGCCATACCGGCGGCACCGGGGGCTGCACGACCGGGGGCGGGGCCACCGGCGCGGGTGCCGGCGGCGGGGCGGCCGGCGCGGGCGCGGGAGCCTGCGGGGCCGGGGCCTCGACGTACACCTGCCGCGGAGCCGGCGCCTGCTGGACGACCGGGATGGGCGCCTTGATGGTCTCGGCCACCTCCGGTGCCGGCGGAGGCGCAGGCTGCACGGGCAGCGCCTCGGGTGCCGGAGCCGCCGGGGGCGGTGCCTGCACGCTGGGTGCGACGGCGGCGCGCGCCGGGGCTGGTCGTTCGTCGGCCGTCGGCCGGATGCTGACGGCCAGCGAGATGGCCAGCGCCACGACACCGACCACGAAGATCGACGCCATCGCGCTGCCGACCAGCAGGAACGGCTTGCGTCCCTCCTCGGCGGGCGGCTGGGCGTCGAGGGCGGCCAGGTCGTCGGGGACCTCGACATAGTTCGGGACGGCACCGGCCGCCAGCTGGGTGTCGGCCGAATGCAGGACCGAACCGGCGGTCGGGCCGTCGGGATCCAGCGAGTAAGCCAGGCCCACCGTCGACGCCTCGTACATCGGCGCGTTGGCCGAGGCCAGTGCGGCGCCGCGGGCCAGCGCCAGACCCGACTCCTCGGGGGCGCTGACCGGGATGTCGACCAGGGCGGCCAGGTGGTCCTTGACCGCGGCGACGTCGACCCCGGATCCGACGACGAACATGCCCTCGGGTGCGGTGTCCTGGCCGGCCACCGCGGCGGCCATCTCGCCGAGCACCGCCATGGCGTCGGTGCTGTGCAGGCTGCGGCTGAGCACCTTGACCACCGAACCGTCATCACCGCGGACCACCGACAGGGTGGCGGTGTCGCGGTTGAGGAACAGCAGGGCGGTCGAGCTGTAGCCGACCGCGCGGCCGGCGGCCTGGGCCAGCGCGCCCGCGGCATGCAGTTCGGACACCATCATCACGTCGGTGATCCCGCGCGCGGCGAGCGCGTCGCGCAGCGCGGAGGCATCGGTGTGGTCGGTCCAGGTGACACCGATGGACCGCAGGTGGTGTCCGCCGGCCTGGGCGCTCTCCTGCGTGCCGAGCACCGCCTCGACCACCTGATCGACCGCCGCCGACGTTGCTGCGCCATCGCCGGCCGAAACGTCGAAGACGTCGTGATCGACGGTCGCGCCGTCGCCCTTCTCCCCCTCGACCAGCACCATCCGCACCGTCGTAGGCGTCAGGGACACACCTAGTACGATGTCCACTTACCCCTCCAAAGTGTTTGCTACGTCGCTCGTTTGGTCGACATCCCGCTCTCGACACAAACCGGCAACTAGTAGCTTCATCGCCGTGAGCCGCACCGCCGTTACACCCGGCGGTCTTAGCTAGAGCACGAAAGAAACCCTACGCGGGTTCAGGGCTGAGGGAAGTTCAGGTACGACCGCGACGGGGTCGGCCCACGCTGTCCCTGATACTTCGATCCGGCCTTGCTGCTGCCGTAGGGATGCTCGGCCGGACTGGTCAGTCGAAGGAGACACAGCTGGCCGATCTTCATGCCCGGCCACAGCGTGATCGGCAGGTTGGCGACGTTCGACAGCTCCAGGGTGATGTGCCCGGAGAACCCCGGATCGATGAACCCGGCCGTCGAGTGGGTCAGCAGGCCCAGCCGTCCCAGTGAGGACTTGCCCTCCAGACGCCCGGCCAGGTCGTCGGGCAGCGTGCAGCGCTCTAGCGTGGCACCCAGGACGAACTCGCCGGGGTGCAGCACGAAGGGCTCCCCCTCCTTCGGTTCGACCAGGGTGGTCAGATCGTCCTGCCGCAGCGCCGGGTCGATGTGGGTGTAGCGGGTGTTGTTGAACACCCGGAACAGACTGTCGAGGCGGACGTCGATGCTCGACGGCTGGATCAGACTGTCGTCGTGCGGGTCCAGCGCCAGCCGGCCCGCGGCGATCTCGGCGCGGATGTCGCGATCGGAGAGCAGCACGCGGTGAGCCTAACCGCCGCGGGTCAGGGACAGGCGGCTGGCGCGTCGTCGCGGACCGGGACGTCGGCCGGCAGCGTGTAGGTGACCACCGCATTGGCGTCGTGCGGGCTGTCGTTGCGCACGATGTGCGGCACACCGGCCGGGATGAAGATGGACTGGCCGGCCAGATACGGCGTGGGCGCGCACTGGTCGGCGGTCTGCACGGTGACGGTGCCGCCGGTGATGACGGCGTGCTCGGGCCCGGGGTGGGTGTGCCAGCCGCTGCTCGACGGCGGGTGCAGCACCAGCTCCTGCACGTAGAGGGTGGTGGGGCCGGTGGTGTCGATGACCACCGGTGTGTTCGTGGTGCCCGTCGCGAGATCGGTGCGCTCGACCTCGCCGTCGGGCGGGGTGGCGGTGGCGGTCGGCGCGGCGGCGATGCTCAGGCTCGCGGTGATTGCTGCGGCGAGGCGTTTCATGGATCCCCCAACTCATGAATCGGTGTCGCCTGGATGCTAGCCTTCCTGTTCGAACAGGCCGATGTAGTTCAATGGCAGAACATCAGCTTCCCAAGCTGAATACGCGGGTTCGATTCCCGTCATCGGCTCCAGTTTGACCAGCGCGAATGCTGTTCGAGCCGTTCGAATCCGTGCCTCAGTGTCACGTCGATGTCACAACTCGAGGGAAACTCGTTGGCGGAGTCGAGCAACGGCCCCTAAGGTCGAGCGCATGGATTCGGCGCCCGTCGTACCGAGTTGCTGGTGGTGCGGGGGCGTAGCTAACTCGCGGGAGCACAGAGTCAAAGCCTCGCAACTGAGGAGAATGTTCTCGTCGGCAGACCATCTGATCCTCAGTGGCAAGCGAGGTGATCGGCCTACGCGATTGAACGGCGTCGGGGCGAAGCCCATGTTGTTTCCGAAGGTTCTGTGCGCGGACTGCAACAACTCTCGAAGTCAGCCATTCGACCAGGCCTATGACAGGTTTGTTGACAAGGTCTGGAGCGACCCTGACTACTTCCGAGTTCGCGCCCATTTCAACATGGGGGAGATCTTTCCCAACGATCCGACTGGGGGAGCCGATCTCGCCCGCTACTACGTAAAAAACGTCGCTTGCCGCATCGCGGAGATTGGCTTCGCCGTGCCCGCGCCGCTCGTTGACTTCATGGACGGCGCTCTCTGGATTGTGGGCGGCACGTTGGTGCTCTACCGGGATTTCTCGAACTTCGACCAGTTCCGTCGCGCTGGAACCGACGGCCACTACCCTTTCGCGAATCGAATGCACGACCCCGAGTCACCCGCAGATGGGCCCCTGAGAGCAGTTTGCGCCGAGATACAGAACGGCCCAGTAGGAGCAATGCTTTGGTGGTCGAAGGATGGCGAATCGCGTCCGATGTTTTGCCTTCGATCGCACACGTTCTTAAGGGATCGGCGGGAGCTTCCGCACCCTGAACTTCACGAAGACGAGTGGGCACGTGCGGATCTCATGAAGCAGACGCAGGACCGGCAGGGCATACCCTCGTACCCGTGACTTGGGTCCTTCTGGCCCCGTAGATCGGCGACGCACTACTGCGTGGCCTTCGTCGTCACAAGCCGGTTGAAAGTGTCACCGGCTCGCTCGGACGTTCTGCCATTCGTCTGAGCGAGCCACCGCACGCCAGTGCAGCAGCACCGCACGCCTCTCCGTGATGCGACCTCGGCGCCGTGGGCGGGCTGCTGCGCTACTAATCGAAAGCTATTGCACAGCAACGTTTCATGTGAAACGCCGCAGGGGTGGGGGGTACCCCCGCGACGCTCCCGCCGTGCACCTCGGGGCATAGGCAGGCGTCTCTCCCCGACATTCCAGAAGTTTGGGCCTTGAAAGGGGCAGGATGACGACGACACCGCGCGGGTTGAAGGCTGGCGGCCGACGGCTCTGGTCCTCTGTAACAACCGATTTCGAACTCGACGAGTCCTCGGCCGCCGTCCTCGCCGAGGCGTGCTACACGGTTGATCTGCTGGCCGCATTGCGGGCCAAACTCGCCGATACTCCCCCGATAATCGACGGCAACCAGGGGCCGCGAACGCATCCGCTCCTCGTCGAGCTGAGGATGCAGCGTCTCGCGCTGGCGAAGCTCATCGCCAGCATCGGGCTGCCCAAGGAGCTGGCTGACGACCAGCCTGGCCGCTGATGCCGGTTCGCCGCCGGGTGCCGACCGCGCCGCGAGAGTTTCGCCCGTCGATGCCGCCAGCTCTCAGCATGTTCAACGGAGCCGATTGGGGCGCACCGCCACGCGACGCCGACGGCCGCGGTTGGGAAGTCGCCTATCGGGGCGCCTACACGCGGTGGCAGACAGCCTGCAATGAATGGCGGAACCAGTTCGGCCACCTACCTGTCGACACGGCGAGCGTCCCGGAAGACGAACCGTTCGACGGACTTGACCTCTAGCCTGACCGCGATCGCCCGCTGCTTTTCTGTCAGGCATGAGCCGACTCGATGCGGCGTCCCGATGCAAGCTGTCTCAGTGTCGCGAACGACGTGCGTAGACTTTCACGGTCCTAGCAGGCCCAGTGACGGGATCATGTATGTCGAGTACGCCAGATTTCAGCTACCCCGCCATCGTGCAAGAATTCGGCCGACATCTCGTATCTGGACGTACGGAGTCCCGCGCGTTCCTGGGGTGGTTTCTCGAAAACTACTATCGACTCGATGAAACCGAGGCTCAGGACGCGATCTGCGATGGCCCTGACGACAAGGGCATCGACGGTATCTACGTCGATCACACACTCGAACGTATTGATGTGTTCCAAACGAAGCTTTACCAAGTCGGTGCTGGTCAAGATAAGACGCTCGGCGATTCCGCTCTGAAGCACTTCGCTGGCAGCTTGGACCAACTCGCAACCAAGGAAACGGCCGTCGAACTAGCCCGCCAAACCGGCAACGTCGAACTTCGTGAACTTATTACCGCAGAAGGCATTCCAGCCCTCATCGAAAGTGGATACGAGGTTCGCGGCTTCTTTGTAACGAACGTTGCGATGGACGATAACGCCAAGTCTTACCTTGCGACACGCGGAGACATCACCGTTCACGACGTCGATCGCCTCACGGCCAATTGGGTAGCACCTGGCGAATCGACTCCCGTGTCAAGCCCAACCTCATTCCAGTTAGACGGCCATGAGGTGATCGAGTACCGCACACCCGAGGCAACCGTCTACATCACGACCGTGTTGGCATCCGACCTCATTACCCTCGATGGTCTGCAGAGCGGCGAGTTGTTCTCCTGGAACGTCCGACAGGCCTTGGGTAAGACAAAAGTCAACAAGGCAATCGCCATCAGCGTTAAGCAGCAAAGTGAGCACAAGAACTTTATGCTGTTCCATAATGGCTTAACGGTCCTGGCCGAGGAAGTCGAGCATGACAAAGAAACATTCACGATCAACGGCTACACAGTAGTCAATGGTTGCCAGAGCCTGTCGACGCTTAATGAACACCGGTCGCACATCACCGACGAACTCCGCATACTTACTCGGGTAATTAAGATACCTCCGCAGAGCGAACTGGCTGCGAAAATCACTCGCAATAGCAATAACCAGAACTCAATCAGCGCACGGGATTTACAGTCGAACAGTACCTTGCAGCGCCGCCTGCAGACAGAATTTCACAGTGAATTCGCCGGTGTCATCGACTATGAGATTAAGCGCGGCGAAACGCATTCTGCACCCGAAGTCATCACAAATGAAGATGCCGCAAGAGTCCTACTAGCTTTCGATCTTGAGCAGCCCTGGTCATGCCATCAATCGTATCGACTATTCGACGAGTTGCACTCGGACATATTTGGGCGTCCCGGCGTAAATGCCGCTCGAATCGCATCGCTAATTGCGATTCAGGATTCGATTTCCGACTCATTGATAAAGCTCGATAATCAGCTATTTGCAGGCTACCGATTGACGCAGTATTTCCTGGTGTACCTGGTGCGACAAGCCCTTGCAGACGACGAGGTCGGTATCGATTTCATCAAGGACCCGAAGGCTCTGCTCGACAAGGTCGGCATCGCTGGCATTAAGGCAGCCATTTCGAATGTCGTTGACGATCTGATCACTGACCTAAACGCGGAGCTCGCCGAGAGAGCCGAAGAAGGCAAGATCTTCGACTACAAACGAGAACTCAAGAGCGCGACGGCAGTCCGCTCACTCAAGAACGCGATCGTTCCCAACTATCAGAAAGCAATCCGCAGGAACCGTGCGACATCGTTCGCGGAGGAGATCGCGCAGGTCGAGGCAGCAGGGACCGCAACCAATCAGTAAGCGCATCAGGCGACCCACACTGACGGCCGCGACGGGGGAACGTTCTAATGCTGAAGCGAACGAGTCGCTACTCGCCATCGACGCTCGGCAAGGTCGGAGGGTGGGTGTCACAAGAGTGTCACAAGTCGACGGGAACTCCTGCGCCGACACAGGCGAACGCCGGCAGACACTGAAGGACAACTGTCGACACATCGCACCAGGTCAGAGCATAGTTTCGCCGTGCCCGCGCGGACAGCCGCGGATAGACACAGACAGCCGCGGACCCGCCGAATCGACTTCCCAAGCTGAATACGCGGGTTCGATTCCCGTCATCGGCTCCACCTTGACCCCCGCGTAAGCGCCGGATGTAACGGGTATGCCCCGACGATGACCGTCGTCGGATTCCACTGCTCGCACGAACAGATCAGTCCGGCCCAGTTGCTGCGCGACGTCCAGCACGCCGAGCGTGCCGGTTTCACCGCCGGCATGTCCTCGGACCATTTCAGTCCGTGGAGCACCCGCCAGGGCGAGTCCGGCTTCGCCTGGTCGTTCCTCGGCGCGGCGCTCGCGACCACGCAACTGCCCTTCGGCGTCGTCAACGCACCCGGCCAGCGCTACCACCCGGCGATCATCGCCCAGGCGATCGCCACGCTGGCCCAGATGTTCCCCGGCCGCATCTGGGCGGCACTCGGGTCCGGCGAGGCCTCCAACGAACGCATCACCGCGCAGGTGTGGCCGCGCAAGGAATTACGCGACGAACGCCTGATCGAATGCGTGCACGTGATCCGGCGCCTGCTACAGGGCGAGGAGGTCAGCCACGACGGGCTGGTGCACGTCAACAAGGCCCGGCTGTGGACACTGCCGGACACCGTCCCCGACCTCGTCGGCCCCGCCGTCACCCCCGCGACCGCGGCCCGCCACGCGGCGTGGGCGGACGGCCTGGTCACCGTCAACCAGCCGACCGAGACCCTGCGCAAAATCCTGGATGCCTATCGCGACGTGGGCGGTCGGGGACCTGCGCGTCTGCAGATCCATCTCAGCTGGGCACCCACCGAGGATGAGGCCGAGGCCATCGCGCACGACCAGTGGCGCACCAACGTCTTCGCCCCGCCGGTGTGCTGGGACGTCGAGACGGTGGAGGCGTTCGATGTCCTCGGCGAAGCCGTCTCCGCCGAGCAGGTGAAGCAGTCGGTGAACGTGTCCAGCGACCTCGCCCGTCATGCCGAGTGGCTCACGCAGTACATCGACCAAGGATGGGACGAGTTGTACCTGCACTTCGTGGGCCAACAGCAGACCGGATTCATCGACGCCTTCGGTGAGCATGTGCTGCCGCAACTGTCCGTCACCGCCGCCGAGCCATCATGAGATCGGCTGACTCGGGCGACCTGTGGTGGAAGAACGCCGTCTTCTACTGCGCCGACATCCAGACCTTCTACGACTGGGACGGCGACGGCACCGGTGACATCCGCGGCATGACCGACCGCCTCGACTACCTCAACGACCTCGGCGTGACGTGCCTGTGGCTCATGCCCTTCTACCCCACCGCCCGCAAGGACGACGGCTACGACATCACGGATTTCTACGGCGTGGACCCGAAACTGGGCACCCTCGGCGACTTCGTCGAACTGGTCCGCACGGCCAACGCCAAGGGCATCCGGGTCATCATCGACTTCGTCATGAACCACACCTCCGATGCCCACCCCTGGTTCAAGTCCGCCCGACGCAGCAAGGACGACCGGTACCGCGACTTCTACGTGTGGAGCGCCACCGAGCCGAAGTCGAGCCCCGCAGACGTCGTCTTTCCCGATCAGGAGGACAGCCTCTGGGAACTCGAACCGAAAACCGGCGAGTGGTACCTGCATCACTTCTACAAGCACCAGCCGGATCTGAACATCGAGAATCCCGAAGTGCAGGAGGAGATCTCACGCACCCTCGGATTCTGGTTGGAACTCGGCGTCTCGGGATTCCGGGTCGACGCCGTACCGTTCCTGTTCGCCAGGGACGCCGTTCCGGGCCGCACCGACCTCTTCGACCCCTATCAATATCTGGGCGACATCAGGAACTTCATCACCCGTCGGCTCGGTGACGCTGTCGTGCTCGGCGAGGTGAACGTCCCCTACAAGGATCAGAAGAAGTTCTTCGGCGGGCCGGATGGCGACGGGCTCAACATGCAGTTCGACTTCATCGGCATGCAGCAGATCTACCTCGCCATGGCGCGCGGCGACGCCCGGCCCGTCGCCAAGGCGCTGCGGCAGCGGCCCGCACTCGACCCGACCAGCCAGTGGGCCAACTTCATCCGCAATCACGACGAGCTGACCCTGGACAAGCTCAGCGATACCGAGCGGCAGGAGGTGTTCGACGCGTTCGGGCCGGATCCCGACATGCAGCTCTACGGCCGAGGGTTGCGCCGGCGACTACCGCCGATGCTCGGCGGAGACGAGCGCCGGATGAAGATGGCGTACTCGCTGGCCTTCTCGCTGCCCGGCACCCCGGTGCTGTTCTACGGCGAGGAGATCGGGATGGCCGAAAACCCGGACATCCCGGGCAGACTCGCCGTCCGCAGTCCCATGCAGTGGACCGGCGGGACCAACGGCGGCTTCTCCAGGGCGGCGAAGCGGCGACTCACCCGGCCGCTGCCCGAAGGGCTGTACGGGCCCGAGCGCGTCAACGCCGCCGACCAGCGCCGCGATCACGACTCCTTCTGGTGGTTCATGCGCAACCTCATCTACACCTATCGCGAACAACCGGAGATCGGCTGGTCGACGGTGCAGGTACTCAAGCAACCCAACCGGGCGGTGCTGGCACATCTGTGCCGGGAGGAATCGGGGTGGGCGATGCTGGCGCTGCACAACTTCGGGGCCGAGAATTGCATCGTCACCGTGGAACTCGACGCCGTCGCACCGGAATCGGTCCTGGTCGACCTGCTCGACGGTCTCACCGAGACCGCGCTCGACACGTCGGGCCGAGTCGAATTGGACCTCGGGCCCTACGGCTATCGCTGGCTGCGCGTGCTGGGTCCGCAGGAGGAACCGATCATCTGAGCCGCTGTAAGAAGTCAACCGTCAGATCGAAGGGACATCATGGGTGACGAACGGGAGTCGTTCATCGTCGAGACGCTCGTCGACGCCTTCAGCGACCTGATGGAGGCCGACCCCGATGCGTTCCGCACCAAGTTCCGCAAGATGGCTGCCGACCCGTTCGCGTTCTACCGCGGCAGTGCCTGCCTGTTCTATGCCGACGTGTTCGCCCTGGAGGACCGATGGGCCGACGAACGCACCAGCCGCGTCTGGATCCAAGGGGATCTGCACGCGCAGAACTTCGGCACCTACATGGACGGCGCCGGGGTGCTGATCTTCGATGTCAACGATTTCGACGAGGCGTACGTCGGCCACTTCACCTGGGACCTGCAGCGGTTCGCCGCCAGTGTGGCGTTGATGTGTTGGCAGAAGGCGCTTTCGGACTCCACCATCACCATGCTGATCGAGACGTTCGTGCATGCCTATCTGAAGCAGGTCCGCTGGTTCGTTGAGGTCGATGATGATGCAGAGTTCTCACTCAACCTCGAAACCGCACGCGGCGCGGTACTTTCCGCATTGCAGTCGGCCCGGTTGTCAACGCGGGCCGGAATGCTCGACCGGATGACCGTGGTCGACGAATGGGACCGGCGCTTCCGCGAGGTGCCCGGCGTCGTGCGACTCGACGACGCGACACGCCAGAAGGTCGTCGCGGCGTTCGAGAGATACCTGGACACGATCCCGGAAACCCAGCGCTTCCGCGGTATCGCCTACGACGTCAAGGACGTCATCGCCAAGACCGGCTTCGGTATCGGCAGCGCCGGACTGCCCGCCTACACGGTGCTGATCGAGGGCTTCAACCAAGCACTCGACAACGACGCCGTGCTGTCGATGAAACAGGGCAATGTCGCAGCACCGGGCCGGGTGGTCGACGACCGAGAGGTTCACGACTACTTCAAACACCACGGACACCGGACCGTGGTCTCGCAGCGCGCCCTACAGGCACACGCCGACCCGCTGCTCGGGTACACCGACATCGACGGGGTGGGTTTCGTGGTCAGCGAGATCTCGCCTTATGAGGCCGATTTGGACTGGGCTGAGTTGACCGAACCGGGCGAACTCGCGGAGGTCATCGAGCAACTCGGTCAAGCGGTTGCCAAGGTCCACTGCGTCAGCGACACCGACAGCGACCAGTCGCTGGTCGGCTTCCAGACCGAGGAGGCCATCGTCGAGGTGATCGGTGACCACGAGGCCGACTTCGTCGCCGACATCGTCGCGTTCGGACTCGAGTACGCCGCCAGAGTCCGCGACGATCACCGGCACTTCGTCGAGGCGTTCCGCGAGGGACGCATTCCGGGCGTCACCGCCACGTGACCGGCTGCGGAGGGCAATGAAGAATCGAGGTCGGCGACGATGAGTCGTGACCGTCCATCATCTAGGAGGCACCGTGGCACCTGCAGAGACCGACACGACGCGCGCACTGATCGCCGACTCGTCCGGACCCGACACGGTGCTGGAGGTCCGGTCGCTCCCGATCTCCGAACTCGGTGACGGTGACGTGCTGATCGCCGTGTCCTGGTCGAGCGTCAACTTCAAGGACGCGCTGGCCGCGAGCAAGGACGGCAAGGTCGCCCGCCTCGACCCGCTCATCCCGGGCATCGACCTGGCGGGCACCGTCGTCGACCCGGGTGACTCCGGTCTGGCCGAGGGCGCCGAGGTGCTGGTGCACGGTTACGACCTCGGCGTGGCCCATCACGGCGGCTACAGCGAGTACGCCCGCGTGCCGGCCGACTGGGTCGTCCCGCTACCCGACGGTCTGAGCCTGCGCGAGGCGATGACCCTGGGCACCGCGGGTTTCACCGCCGCGCTCAGTGTGATCGCGCTCGAAGAGCGTGGACTCATCACCCGGGACGCGGGGCCCGTGCTGGTCACCGGGGCCACCGGTGGCGTGGGCAGCGTCGCGGTGTCGATCCTGGCCGCGCGCGGCTATTCGGTCACCGCGGTGACCGGCAAGGCCGATGCCGCCGATTGGCTGCGCCACCTGGGCGCCGCGGAGGTGGTCGACCGTTCCGCGGTCGGTGATCCGAAACGGCCGTTGCAGAAGGAGTCCTGGATCGCTGCCGTCGACAGTGTGGGCGGCGAGACGCTGGCCGCGGTGCTGGCCTCGCTGCGTTACGGCGCGTCGGTGGCCGCGTCGGGCAACACCGGCGGAGTCGCGTTGCCCACCACCGTCTTTCCGTTCATCCTGCGTGGGATATCGCTGCTGGGCATCGATTCCGTGCAGTGCCCGATCGAGCGTCGCCGCGATGTGTGGGCCCGACTCGGACGCGATCTGCGCCCGCCACTGCTCGACGAACTGGCGGCCGACGAGGTCGGTCTCGACGAAGTGCCCACCGCACTGGAGCGCATCCGTGGCGGCGGCAACCGGGGACGCACGCTGGTACGGGTCCGCTGAACAGCGCGGGCGAACTAGGGTCCGGTAGGTGGACACGTCACCCCCACCCGGCGGTTCGCCCGATCTGCAGACCGTCGCGGCGGTGCTGCTCGGCAACGTCGCCGAACTGGCCGAGGACATGCTCGAGTATCTGGCGCGCCACATCCCCGAGATCGCCGCGGACCCAGAACTTCGGGGGCTGACCCTGGGCTCGTGCTCGTCGAACCTCGAGGCGGTGCTGTCGATGGTTCGTCTCGGTATCGACGCGACGGCGGCCGAAGCCCCGGTCACCGCGCTCGAACATGCCCGCGTCATGGCGTCACGGGGGCACAGCGTCGACGTGATGCTGCGGTTCTACCGCCTGGGCCATCAGTACTTCACCGGCAAGTTCGCCGACGTGCTCACCACATACCTGCCCGACCCGGCCCTGGCGCTGCAGTCCTTTCTCGCGGTGGAGCGGTTCGGATTCCAGTACATCGACCGGATTTCGACGCTGGTCTCCTCGGAATACGTCGCCGAACTCGATCGCCGGCAGAACCGTGACCGCGCCGAGCGCAGCGATGTGGTGCGCTCGGCGCGCCGCCGAGCGCATCGACCTGCGCAAAGCCGAAGCGGTGCTGGGCCATCCGCTGACCGGCGGTCAGCTCGGCTTCATCTGCTGGACCACCGACAGCAGTATCGACCTGCCGGGCGTGGCGCAGCGGTTCGCCGACCGCGTGCTGGTCATCACCGCCGGGCCGCGCACGGTGTGGGGTTGGACGGTGGCAGCGCCGGGCAGCGTCGCCGACGCGGCACCGCTGGGCGAGGACGTGCACCTCGCCGTCGGCTCGGTACAGCCGGGGTCCTCCGGTTTCCGCACCACGCATCTGCAGGCTCTGCGCGCCCGCCGCATCGCCGAGTTGGCCGAGCGCCCCGCGCCGTCTGTCACGGTCTTTGGCGACGTCGCCCTGGTCGATCTGCTGTCACAGGACCTCGATGCGGCCCGCGCCTATGTGCGGGCCGAACTCGGAGACCTGGCGCGTGCCGACGCGAAGAGCAGCGCCGAGCGGGCCGCGTTGCTGGCGTTCCTGTCCGCGCAGGGAAGTTTGAAGGCCGCGGCCGATGCGCTCGGCGTGCACCGCAACACCGTCCTGCAGCGCGTGCGCCGCGCCGAGCACCGACTGGGTGGGCCGGTCACCGCCCGGCTTGCTGAGGTGCATGCCGCCCTGCAGCTGTGCGACGTGCTCGCAGCATCGCTGTTTCACGAGAAGTAAGACTCATCCCGAGTGGCGCAGCGTCTGAAATGTGCGCGCCGCACATGAACAGGTGCTGAGACCTCCTTGTCGGCCCGCACGTCGCTCATTAGCTTTACGGGCACATCAACCCGATGCTGCGGAAAAGGACATACGCCGTGTCACTGACACTTGAGCACCCCGGCACCCCGGCCGCACCGCCCTCGGTGCCTGACACCGGCGAGCAGATCCCGGCGCTGTCCTGGCCGACGGTGGGGATCTTCACCGTCGCCGTCGCCGTGTTCGGCGCCTCGACGTGGGCGGCGCTCACGTCGGCGCTGCCGGCACCGGTGACCATCGCCGTCAGCGCCGCCGCCATCTTCGTGCTGTTCACCGTGCTGCACGACGCGTCGCACTATTCGATCAGCCGGCACCGCTGGGTCAACGTCGCCTTCGGCCGGGTGGCCATGCTGTTCGTCTCTCCGCTGATCTCGTTCAAGTCGTTCGCCTTCATCCACATCGAGCACCACCGCAACACCAACGACGGCGACAACGATCCCGACCATTTCGTCAGCGCCGCCCCCTGGTGGCAGCTTCCGTTCCGGTTCCCGCTGATGGACGTGCCCTATCTGCGCTTCCTGATCCGCAACATCGGCAGCCGGCCACGCGCCGAGGTCATCGAGACGGCGGTGCTGATGTCGTCCTCGGTGGCCGCGATCGTGGTCGCCGGGTCCACCGGCCATCTCTGGTTGCTCGCAGTGGTGTACCTGATCCCGGAGCGGGTGGCGATGTTCGTGCTGGCGTGGTGGTTCGACTGGCTTCCGCATCACGATCTCACCGAAACCCACCGCGGCAACCGGTATCAGGCCACGCGCAACCGGGTCGGCGCGGAGTGGATCCTCACCCCGCTGCTGCTCTCGCAGAACTATCACCTGGTGCACCATTTGCATCCCTCGGTGCCCTTCCACCGCTACGTCGCGGCGTGGCGGCGTAACGAGGCCGCCTACCTCGCCCACGATCCGGCCCTCATCACGGTCTTCGGTCAACAGCTCGACGCGCAGGAGTACCGGACGTGGAAACAGCTCAACGGCAAGCTCGCCCGCGTCCTGCCCATGCATGCCCCTCGCCGCGCCGGCGACACCCATACCGTGGCAGTACACCGCATCGACCGCCTCACCCCGGACAGCGTCCGGATCACCTTCGACGTGCCGCCGGATCTGCGCGACACGTTCAGATTCCGCCCGGGCCAACACCTCACCGTGCACCACCGCCTGGCCGGACAGGACATCCGCCGCAACTACTCGATATGCACCTCCGCCATGTCCGAGGAGCTCGCCATCGCCGTCCGGCGGATACCCGAGGGGCTGTTCTCCACCTTCGCCAACGACGATCTGAAGGCCGGCGACACCCTCAAACTCGCCCCGCCCGCAGGCAATTTCGGTGCACCGCTGGATCCGAGCGCGCGGCGCCACCTTGTCGCCGTGGCGGCGGGCAGCGGAATCACGCCCGTCATGTCGGTCCTGCAGAGCACCCTCGACGTGGAACGTGACAGCCGGTTCACCCTCATCTACGGCAACCGCACCGCCGCGTCGACGATGTTCGCCGCCGAACTCGACGACCTCCGGGCGCGGTACCAGGGCCGGCTACAGATGATCCACGTGCGCTCCGGCGACCGCGACGAGCCCGCGGCGCTGCGCGGCCGCATCGACCACGCTCTGGTGCGGCGGGTACTCGGAGCCGACATGGACGCCGTGGACCAGTGGTTCCTCTGCGGCCCGCAGGACATGGTGAAAGCCCTGCGCGACAACCTGATCGACGACGGAGTGGCTGCGCAGCGGGTGCATCTCGAACTGTTCGGGGCCACCACCGCGACCGCGCTGCGACACGATTCCCCGGCCGCACAGCTGACGGTCACGCTGCGTGGTACCGAACGCGAGGTGTCGCTGCAAGCCGGCGAGAGCGTCCTGGAGGCTCTGCTGCGCAACAAGATCGACGCCCCGTATGCCTGCATGGGCGGAGCCTGCGGAAGTTGTGCGGCTTCGATCACCTCGGGCGCCGTGGCGATGGACCAGAACTACGCGCTGAGCGCCGAGCAGGTGGACGCCGGACTGGCGCTGACGTGTCAGTCACGGCCGACGACACCGTCGGTGCGCGTCGACTTCGACGCGTGAGCGGTGCCCGTCAGGCCTCGCAGCCGATACCGTCCTGATCGCGGTCGAGGTGCGGGCCGTAGGTGTCGCTGGTCGACGGGATGTTCACATCACCGTTGTCGCGCGCCTCGGTGCAGTTCTGCCACGGGGCGGCGCCGGCAACGGGCGCGGCACCCAGCGCAACGGCGGCGATGGCGGCGACGGCAAAGACAATACGAGTGAGCACGGGTCCCCCTGTGAAGATACGAAGCAGGTTCCCCAACCCGGTTGGGATGCTAAAGCCGCCGAACCCGTGATCACAGCAAAAACTGTCGCCTGAGTTAATTCATTCGTTTTGCGGATCCTGCTTCGCCGCTCTTGTCCGTGTCACCGGGTGCGTCTGTGTCGTCGGCACCCTCGTCCGCCGCGGTCTCGTCATCGGGGCGATCGGTCTCGTCCTGCGCCTCGGCGTCCGCTTCGGTCGCCTCGTCGTCGGGTTCGGCGGCCATCTCGACCGTCTCTTCCGTCGTGAGGTCCTCATCGGAGGTGCCCCGCTCGACCGGCGCGCCCGCATCCTCCTCCTCGGGTGCCGCACTGTCCGCTACTGCGGAGTCCGTCGCACCCGATTCCCGGTCGGCGCTCTGCTCGCCGGCGCTCTGCTCGTCAGGTTTCGGCACCGCACGCTCGGCGGTATCGGTCACCGTCCGGCGATCCCGCGGAGGCTCCGATTCGCCGGGCTCATCGACCCGCACGGCGGCCACGGCGGAGTCGGGTGCGGCGGCAGTGCGGGCGGCGGTGGAGTTCACCCCGAGCACGTCGCCGACGAACCTCACCACAGTCCGTACCACCCGCCCGATCAGCTCGGGAATGAAGGCGATGGCGTCGCCCACGGCGCGGATGACCTGCTTGACGAACGTCACGACCGGATTGGCGGGATGGTGCGTCGGGTTGAGCTCTTTGATCAGCGCCGCCAGTACCTCGGCGGCCTCCTTCTGCGTCCAGTCCGATTGATACAGGCCCAGATTGTGGTCGGGATTGCTGTCACCGGTCTGCGTGTCACGCAGGTTGTAGAAAAACACCGGCCCGGCCCCCTCGACGGACTGCCAGGTGCGCAGCAGATCGGCGATGAAGGCGGCCTGCTGCGCCTCGGTGAGCACCGTGCCGTCGGCCAAGGTGGTCGTCGGCTGGCCGTACTCGGTGATCCACACCTTGAGTGCGCCGTCGCCGTGCTCCACCATCAGGGCCCGCATCTGGTCGAGTTGTTCGATCGGATAGTCGAAGTGCGGCTGGTTCTGCCCACCCGAGAACGGCATGCTGAACAGATACGGATGGTAGGAGATGGCGTCGAAGTAGCCGTGCGCCCCAGCGTCGTACATGCCCTGCAGGAAGTCGACGGGGCTCATGGTCGAGCCGTCCGGCCGGGTCGGGCCTGCGACCACCGACCCCGCGATGACCACCGCCGAGGCGTCCACCTGCTTGATCGCCTGGTAGCCGGCCTTGAGCAGATCGGTGTAGACCGCCGGGTCGACCGGATCCCAGAACAACGTCGTCGTCGGCTCGTTCCAGATCTCGTAGGCCGAGATCCTGCCGTCGTACCGCTCGGCGGCCGCTTTGACGAAGGCGCCCCACTTCACCGGGTCGGGATGGCCGGTCAACCCGCCCGCACCGGCCCAGTCCGGCGTGTACAGCATGGTGCCGAGGATGCCCATCCCGCGCTCATGCGCCGCCTCGACCATCTGGTCGACGCGGGTCCAGTCGAACACGCCTTCCTCGGCCTCCACGTCCGCCCAGAAGATCGCGATGCGGACGTCCTGCACACCGAGGCTCTGCATCGCCTCCAGCGTGCGTTCGACGTCGGTGTCGGACATGTAGTAGAGGTCGGCCCCCTCGGCGATCCCGACGGTGGAGGGTCGTTCCTCGATGGCGGCCACCGGGTTCACGGCGTAGCCCGCGGCTCGCGCCCGCGTCTCACCGACCCCACTGACCAGTGCCAGTACGCAGGCGCAGGTCGCCACGATGGCCGCGAGGCGATGGCGTTGTCGATGCACGGCGCGTCTCCTCCGCATGATCACTGCACGTCGGCAGGAGATTAGCCGACGCGGCGCTGCGGAGCGCCGTAATCGTCAGGCTGCGCAGAAGGAGCGGACATGACGGGCGACGCGTCTCGCATCCGTCGCGTTAGGGTCTTGCACCGTGACCGACGCGCCGAACACCGCCAACCCCTTCGATCTCACCGGGCATGTCGCCGTGGTCACCGGGGGCGGCTCCGGGATCGGCCTCGGCATGGCTCGCGGCCTGGCCCGCGCCGGCGCGTCGGTGGCGATCATCGGGCGCTCGATCGCCCGTCTCGACGAGGCCGCTGCAGTCCTGCACGAGTACGGCCGGCCGGTGCTCGCCCTGTCCTGCGATGTCGCCGACGAGCAGGCCGTGACCGAGACGATGGCCCGCGTCCGTGACGAACTGGGCCGCCTCGACTCCTGCTTTGCCAATGCGGGTGTGCGCGGCGAATTCACGCCGCTGCTGGACACCTCCCTTGCGGAGTTCAGATCGGTGACGAGCGTGGATCTCGACGGTGTGTTCCTCACCCTGCGTGAGGCGGCGCGGCAGATGATCGCGGCAGGCCGCGGCGGAAGCCTGGTCGGAGTGTCCAGTCTCGGTGCCCGCCAAGGCATGCCGCGGCAGGTGGCGTACGCCGCGTCCAAGGCCGGTGTCACCTCGATGATGGACAGCATGGCCGTCGAGCTGGCCAAACACGGGATCCGGGCCAATACCGTGCAACCCGGCTGGTTCGACACCGACATGACCTCCGAGGGGCTCGCCGATGAGCGGTTCAGCTCGCGCGTGCTGCCGCGGGTACCGGTGCGACGGTGGGGTACTGCCGAGGATGCCGCCGGAATCGCGGTGTACCTGGCGAGTTCGGTCAGTAGCTACCACACCGGTGACGTGTTGCGCCTCGACGGCGGCTACCTGAAGTTCTGACGCCGCCCGGTCAGGGGGTGACCAGGATCCCGTCGTCGGAGGCCGCCTTCAGCAACTGCTGGATGGTCAACTCCCCGTAACCGGTGTGCACGGTGCCCCGACGGGTGCCCAGCCACGGCACCACGCCGGGATCGGTGTCGACGTCCAGGTGATAGGCCTGCACGCCCATCAGGTGGTACTGAAAGAAGTTGCCCAGGAAGTCCACCGCGAAGACGAGGCTACCGATCAGGCTCTTACCCCACATCGCCGCGGAGTTGACGAGCGGGTTCATCGCCTCCCGGTCCCCGATCAGCACGATCGGACCGTAGTGTGGTTTGGCGCCGCCGGTTGGCACATACGGCGGGAAGAACGGTTGCAGCCCGGGCAGATCGGTGGCCATGAAGGCGACCGGGCTGCCGTACTGGGCGATGTTGACGAAGTTGGAGTCGGCGCCGTTGCCCGCGGCCCTGGTGTTCATACCGGGTGACTCGAATCCGATTCCGGCCAGGCCGGTGCGCTGCGCGACGAACTGGGCCTGCCACCCGCCCAGTGAGTGGCCGGTGACGAAGACGTCATCGGCGGCGTAGCCCTGCAGAGCGGCCTCGTCCTGCACGCGTCGCGCGAATCGCAGCGCGTCGTAGAAGGCCAATGGTGTTGTGCCGGTGAGGATGACCTGCATGTCGGCGGCCAGCTGGGTCAGCGTGATCAGAGGATTGACCAGCAGGTTCGTGCCACCGGTGGTGCCCTGATAGGCGATGATCACCTGACCTTCGGGAGTCACCCACGCCTTGCCGGACATGCCGGAGAAGATGTTGGTCGACTGCAGCTGAAAACCGTTGACGGTGAAGGGCACCATGCCGCCGGGGATGGTGCCCCAGCCGTACGCCGCCGTCGACGCGTTGAGGAACTGTGCCACCGTCGGGCTCGGCCGGTCCGTCGGACCGGTATAGGTCATCGACGGCAGCACCGGCTGCACCGCCGGTGTCCGGTGCAGACCCACCAGCCGTTCGATCTCGCGGAACGCCGCGAACAGCAGGTCGTTGATCGGCGCGATGTTGAACGGGCTGCGCGGTCCGGTGACGGCCGCGGTGAAGTCCAGGAACTGCAGGACGGCGTTGACGATGCGGCCCGGGATCTCCAGCAGCGTCGCGATCGGTGACAGCGGTTTCGGTGGCGTCGGCGTGGTGACCTCGACGGCGGCCGCGCCGAGCGTCGCGGGGATATTCGGCGCGACCGGTGCTGTGGTCGCTGTGGACAGCGGGGCGGGGCCCTCGAGCAGCCCGACCGCCGATCCGCTGCTGTGCACGGTGCGCACGGCGGGGACCGAACGCTGCACGGGGCGGTTGATGACGACCTCGTCACGGTCCGGATCGGCCTCCGGAGCGGGTGTCGGATCCGGCTGTGTGACAACGAGTGACGGCTTCTTCGGGCCCACGGTCGGGGTGGGCTGCTGATCGGGTGTCGGTTCGGGTTCCTCGGTGACCGGAGTGTCGCCACCGGGCTCGGACGGGTCGTCCGGTTCGGCCTCGTCCTCGTCCTCGGGCTCGGTCGACTCCTCGGGCTCGGTCGAGTCCTCGGGGTCGGGCCGGGCGGGCGACTCCGCACCGCGGGAAGGTTCGGTGGCCGAGTCGTTGTCGGCGGTCCGGTCGGCCGTGGACTCGCCGGCCGCCGAAGTGGATCCGTTGTCGGTTTCCTGTGCCCAGGCCACCTGGACCGGCGCGACGGCCAGGCCGGTGCACACCGTGACCACAGCCAGGCAGTACCGCAGCGATCTGGCCTTCCGGCCCGATTCCATCCGCCCGGCAGCCTCCATGGCCGACCCCCCTACCCCTTCGCCCGACGCTGACAACGTGCGATGTCATGGTGAGGGTAGCCAGCGGGCGCAGGCTGGAAGTCGTTTTCGGCAAGGACGGTCTAACCGTCGAGGGCCCGATCCAGGTTGATGGCCGCGCTGATCAGCGCCAGGTGGGTGAACGCCTGCGGGAAGTTACCGACCTGGTCACCGGTGGCGCTGACCTGCTCGGCGTAGAGCCCGACGTGATTGGCATAGGTGAACATCTTCTCCAGCGCCAGCTGTGCGTCGGCGAGCCGGCCCGCGCGGGTGAGCGCCTCGACATACCAGAACGAGCAGATCGAGAACGTCCCCTCCAGACCGTCGAGACCGTCGGTGCCCGGCTCATAGCGAAAGACGAGGCTGTCGGTCACGAGATGCTTCTCTATCGCGTCGAGCGTGGACAGGAAGCGGGGGTCGGCCGGCGACATGAACTTCAGCATCGGCATCAGCAGGAGTCCGGCGTCGAGGTCCTCGCCACCTTCCACCCGGGTGAACGAGTTCAGGTCGGCATTCCACGATTTCGTCATGATCCGGTCGTAGATCTCATCGCGGGCTCTGGACCAGGCCACCAGATCAGCGGGCAGCCCCCGCTGGCGGGCGATCCGGATCGCCCGTTCGATCGCCACCCAGCACATCAGCCGCGAGGTGGTGAAGGGCTGTGCCTCGTCGCGAATCTCCCACATGCCCGCGTCGGTCCGGTCCCAGTTCTGCGCGACCCAGTCGACGATATCGGTGATGTCACACCAGGCGTCGTGGCTGATACCGGGGCCGTGTTTGTTGAACAGGTAGACCGAGTCGATGATCTCACCGTAGATGTCGAGTTGCAGCTGGTGCGCGGCCGCGTTTCCGATCCGCACCGGTTTCGAATCGCGGTGCCCGGCAAGATGATCGAGCTGCTGCTCTTCGGGCAGGTTGCCGTCGATGTCGTAGAGTACGCGCAGCGGCCCCAGCCGACGGTCCCCGGCCCCGTCGTGGCTGCCCATCCGTTCCGACAACCACCGGATGAACTGCCTTGCCTCATTGAGGAATCCGAGTCGGAGCAGCGCGTACATGCTGAATCCCGCATCACGGATCCAGACGTAGCGGTAGTCCCAGTTGCGGCTGCCGCCGACCGGTGCGGGCAGGCTGGTGGTGGGCGCGGCGATGATCGCGCCGCTCGGCTCGTGGGTCAGCAGTTTCAGGGTGATCGCCGAACGGTGCACCGTCTCGCGCCAGCGCCCGGTGTAGCCGGATGTGGACACCCAGTTGCGCCAGAACGAGACCGTCGCGTCGAACAGCGCCTCGGTGCGGTTCATCGAGTCGGTGCTGACTTCGTCGCCGTCGGCCAGCATCTCCAGCACGAACAGCGCGGTGTCACCGGTGCTCAGCGTGAAATCTGCTGTCACGAAACTGTTCTCGTCACTGTCCTCGATGTCCAGGTCGGTGGAGGCGATCAACCCCAACCGCACCCCGTCGCCGGTGATCAACACCCCGGCACCGGCGTGCTCGGCGGTGCACGACTGGCGCGCATAATCGGGACGGGCGTCCAGGCGCATCCGCAGCCGCATCGTTCCGCGCACCGCCTTGACCCTGCGCACCAGGCGCTGCCGGTGATCCGGTTCGTCGGCTGTCAGTACCGGCATGAAGTCGTGGACCTCGACCACCCCGTCCTCGGTGAGGAATCGGGTGATCAGCACGGCGGTGTCCGGATAGTAGAACTGTTGGGTGCGCGTCACCTCGGTACAGGGCGTCAGCCGCCAACTGCCGCCCGACTCATCGTCGAGAATCGCGGCGAACACGCTGGGCGAGTCGAACCGCGGGGCACAGAACCAGTCGATGGTGCCGTCGGTGCCGACCAGCGCACAGGTCCGCAGATCGCCGATCAGTCCGTGCTGGGCGATCGCGAGCGGTTCACTCATCGGGTAACCGCCAGCCGGTGAGCGCGAGCGCCGCCTCGGGGCCCCACGTGCCGGGGCGGTAGACGTGCACGGGCGGCGGCGCGTCGAGCACCGGTTGGCACACCTGCCACAACCGGTCCACCTCGTCGCCGCGGGTGAACAGCGTCTGATCGCCCCGGATGACATCGAGCAGCAACCGTTCGTAGGCCTCCAGGCCGACGCCCGCGGGGTCCAGCCGGCCGAGATCCACATCGATCGGTTTGAGTGTCAGATCGGGCCCCGGACGTTTCACGGTCAGGTGCGCCTCGACGGCCGGTGGGTTGTCGAGTTCGAGGACCAAGGTGTTGGGTTCGGCCTCGAACAGGCCCGACGCCGGAGTCCGGAAGGTCAGCGTGACGGTGCGGCGGGTATCCCCCATCGCCTTGCCGGTGCGCAGGTAGAAGGGCACGTCGCGCCAACGCTCGGTGTCGACGAAAGCCTCCAGCGCGACGAGGGTCTCCACCTGCGAGTCCTCGGCGACGTCCTCTTCGTCGCGATAACCCTCGTACTGCCCGAAGACCACCCGCTCGGGGTCCAGCGGACGCATCGCCTCGAACACGCGTGCCTTGGCGTCGCGCAGCGACACCGGATCGATCTGTTGCGGGGCCTCCATGGCGACGAAGCCCAGGACCTGGCACAGATGCGTGGTGATCATGTCCCGGAAACAGCCGGTGGACTCGTAGAAGCTGCCGCGGCCCTCGACCGTCAGTTCCTCGGGCACGTCGATCTGCACCGACGCCAGGTGTTCCCGGGTCCATGCCGGTTCGATCAGCCGGTTGGCGAAGCGCAGCGCCAGCAGGTTCTGCATCGCCTCTTTACCGAGGAAGTGATCGATGCGGTACACCTGATCCTCGGCGACGACATCCTTGAGCGCGGCATCGAGTTCCCGAGAAGACGACAGGTCGGTGCCGAACGGCTTCTCGACCACGATGCGTGCGTCTTCGACGAGTCCTTCGCGGCCCAGCATTCCGATCATCGATTGCATCGCCGTGGGTGGCACGGACAAATAGATCATGACGCGGCTGTCATCACCGAGTCGTTGCCGTGCATCGCGGACAGCCGCGGCCAGCTCGCTGCCGTCGTCGGAGTCCGAGGTGTGAAAATCGATGCGCGCCAACATGCCGGACAGCACTGTGGGGTCGAGATCATCGACACCGTCGCGCAGCGCGTCGGCCACGATATCGCGGAACTCGCCCTCGGGTGCGTGCCGGCCCGAGCCGATGATGGCGTAGTCGTCGGGCAGCCGGGCGTCGGCGGCCAGTCGGTACAACCCGGGGAACAGTTTGCGTGCCGCGAGGTCGCCGGTGGCACCGAAGACCACGAACACCTGTGGTGGCAGCCGATCGTCCGCGGTCATACAGCGAGGCGGTGATCGGTCAGTTCACAAAAAAGCACACAGCCTTGATGCCCACGAACGGGTGTCCGCTAAACGCCCACCTGTCCACGCGCCGCACTCGGTCGCCACAGCAGCGCACCGAGCACCAGCCCGACGAACGGCACGGCGGCCAGGATGGTGCTGACCGTGACACTGCCGCCGGTGACGAGGGTGAAGTTCGACAGCACCAACCACAGGCTGCCGAGCAGTCCGAGGACGGCCAGTGCCGGTGCGATGCGGGTCTGCCACGGCCGGCCATTGCGCAGGTCGGGGTTGCGCACGAAGAAGACCAGCACCGCGATCGAGGTTGTCAGCATCAGCAGCACCATCCCGACGGTGGCGACGCCGGCCATCGACCCGAAAACACCGACCAGCGGGTCGATTCCGAGAAGCGCCAGCACGGCGACGATGATCGCCGCGGTCACCGTCTGCACCACCGACGAGAACGCCGGCGACCGGTGCCGATCGTGTACGGCGCCGAGGCGGTCAGGCAGCAGACCCTTGCGGGACAGTACGAACTGATAGCGCGCGATCACATTGTGGAACGACAGCACGCAGGCGAAAAGGCTTGTCAGCAGCAGGATGTTGACCACGTCGCGACCGATCCGGCCCAGTGCGGCGTCGGTGGTGTCCAACAGCATGTTGGCCTCACCGTCGAGGGTCTGCTGCGCGGTGGCGGTGACGTAGTCGGGGCCGATGGCGACGACGAACGCCCACACCGTCAACGTGTAGAACGCGCCGATGAGGATCACCGCGGCGTAGGTGGCGCGCGGAATGGTTCGCTTGGGGTCACGTGCCTCGTCCCGGAACACAGCCGTGGCCTCGAAACCGATGAACCCGGTGAGCGCGAACAGGATCGCGATCCCGATGACGCCCTCGGTGAACACACCCGGGGAGAAGGACGCGAAGGTGATACCGGCCGGGCCGGGGTCGGCGACGATGGCCACGTCGAGCAGCACCACGATGCCGATCTCGAGGGCCAGCGCCACGCCGAGCACCTTGGCGCTCAGCTCGATGTGGCGGTACCCCAGTACGGCGACGATGGCCAGCACCGCGAACGAGTAGACCGGCCAGGGAATCTGCGGGCCATCGTAGAACGCGACCGTGTCGCCGATGGCCCACCCGATATAGCCGTAGATGCCGACCTGGATCGCGGTGTAGGCGATCAGCGCCACGACCGCGATGCCCTTGCCCATCCGCTCACCCAGACCGGTGGTGACATAGGAGAAGAAGGCGCCCGCCTCGGGGACGTACGGCGTCATGGTCACGAAGCCGACGCTGAACAACAACAACACCAGCGACGCCGTGAGAAATCCCACGGGAGCGCCCGCGCCGTTGCCCAAACCCATCGCCAGCGGCATGTTGCCACCGATGACGGTCAGCGGGGCGGCCGCCGCGACGACCATGAAGACGATACCGACGGGGCCGAGCCTGCCGGTCAGGCCCCGACTTTCGGTGCTGGTCATGAGTTCTCCTTCAACGCCGCGGTGAGCTGGTTGTGGTCGATGGCGTGCACGGTGTAGCCGCGGTATCCGGTCACCGTCTCGGCGGCCACCATGGCGTTGACGATCGCCTCCTCGGTGGCCTCGATGGTCAGGTCGAAGAGCAGATCCATCAGCTGCGGTCCGACCATGCGCAGCGGGATCTCCGGCGCAACCGTGGTGACGTCCTCGACGACCCCGTACGGCGGGATACCGCGGTTACCGGTGGAGAACGCCAACATCAGGTCACCGCTGTACTGTTCGCCGGTGCCACCGAGCCGGCCGACGGCCAGTGCCGAGCGCTGGGCCAGCCGCTGACACTGATGCGGCAGCAGTGGTGCGTCGGTGGCGACGACGACGATGATCGATCCGGAGCCCGGTGCGTAGCCCGGGGGGTATGCCGGCAGCGGCACGTCGGGCTGGGTCACCGGAACCCCGTTGATCCGGAGGCGTTCGCGGCGGCCGTGATTGGCCTGGACCAGCACGCCGACGGTGTAGCCGAGCCGGCGGGATGCGGTGCCGATACCGCCCTTGAACTGGTGGCAGATCATGCCCGTTCCGCCGCCGACATTCCCCTCGGCGACGGGCCCGTCGGAGGCGTTCTCCAGCGCCGATCGGACGTGTTCGGTCCGGACATGGAAACCGTTGATGTCGTTGAGGAATCCGTCGTAGGTCTCCCCCACCACCGGTAGCGACCAGTACACGCCGTCGCCGCGGACCCGGACCTGTTCGGCCACCAGCGCGTCACGCACCACGCCCACACTGTGGGTGTTGGTCAGCCCGATGGCGGTGGTGAGTTCGCCGGATTCGCGGATCCATTCCAGGCCGGTGAGTTCACCGCTGCCGTTGAGGACGTGGGATCCGGCGAACACCGGTTCGGTCCAGATGTCCTCATGTGGGATGACGACCGTGACGCCGGTGTTGACGCCCGCACCGGTGACGGTGGTCTGACCGACCCGCACCCCGGGTACGTCGGTGATGGCATTGTGCGTCCCGGTCGGGTGTTGACCGATGCTCACGCCGAGATCTCTGGCACGCATTCGTTCCGCCTCGTTCACAGTTTTTTTCCTTATTGGAAAAGAACTATGCGCCCGCGATGTGCGCTGCGCAACAGGAACGGCAAAATAGGTACGCCCGAATTCTTGAGAGGAGCACGCGTCGATGGCTCGTCCCAACCGCCAGGAGGAACGCCGTGGTGAGATCCTGGATGCGGCCATCGCCGTCATCGAACGGCACGACCTGGCCACGCTGAAGCTCGCCGATGTGGCCGCCGAGCTGGGGCTGACCACCAATGCGCTGCGCTACTACTTCAAGGACATGACGGCGCTGCTGTCCGAACTCGCGCTGCGCTCCGACGTGCGGTTCTACGAGGCGCGCCTGCAGATCGGGGCCCAGACCGATGATCTGCGCACCCAGCTCGCGCTGACCATCGCCGCCGGCCTGCCGTCCGGACCCGAGGACGCCGAATGGCGCGCGATCTGGCGCGCGGTGCTGGCCGCCGGCTTCGAACTCCACCAGCGCCGCGACGTGCAGGCCATCTACCACCGCCAGGTCGGTCTGTACGCCGATCTGCTCACCACAGGATCCGAGGCAGGGGCGTTCCGGCTGGGTTCACCGGCCCGCGATATCGCGATGACGCTCATGGCGATGGAGGACTATCTCGGCTATCGCATCGTGGCGCGCGATCCTCTGGTGGACCGGCGCACCGCCCTGCGACTGATGCGCGAATACGCCGAACTGGCGACCGGCGTCGGTTTGCCCGACACGCTCTGACCGTCTCGTCGGAAGTGAACGTCCGGGTAGGTCTCCACGTACGTCTGGCCGTCCATCGCCACCATGGGTGACGGCGCCGCGCTGCTGCTCGCCGCCATGCCTTTCGATTCCTGACCGCGTTGGGGACGCGCGCACCCACATCGGGTCTGGTGATCGCGTGCAGCGGGTTGCCGGAGACTGGCGCCGGCCCTACTGTGACGCGGACCACCCCCGATCGAGGAGGCCAGGCGTGACGGTCGAGCAGAAGGTCACCTACTGCCGGATCTGCGAACCGCTGTGCGGCCTGATCGCCACCGTCGAGGACAACCGCCTGATCTCGCTGCGCCCGGACAAGGATCACCCCCTCTCCCAGGGCCGCGCCTGCCCGAAGGGCATCGCGTTCACCGATGTCCAGAACGACCCCGATCGCGTGCTGCATCCGTTGCGCCGCCGCCCGGACGGCACCTTCACCGAGGTGAGTTGGGACGAAGCGCTCGACGATATCGCCGCCCGACTACGCCGCGTGCTCGACGAGCACGGTGGCGGTGCCGTCGGCGAATACCTCGGCAACCCCGCGGCGTTCGGGTACGCGGCCAGCCTGTGGTCGGGCCTGTTCATGAAGCGCATCGGTGCCGGCCACCTGTACTCGGCCGGATCGCAGGACATCAACAGCCGGTATGTGGCCAGCAAGCTGCTCTACGGCGCCGCCACCCAGATCCCGTTCCCGGACCTGCCGCGCACCGACTTCCTGTTCATGCTGGGCGCCAATCCCCTGGTCTCACACGGTAGTGCGCTGCGGGTGCCGCGGATCAGGGATGACCTGGCCGCCATCGTGCGCCGCGGTGGCCGCGTCATCGTCGTGGACCCGCGACGCACCGAGACCGCCGCGGCCTACGAACACGTGGCGGTGCGGCCCGACTCGGATGCCTGGCTGATGTTGTCGATACTGCACGTCGTCTTCGCCGAGGGACTCGAGGATCGCGCCGCGATCGCGGCGCACTGCACCGACATCGACACACTGCGGGCGTTGTGCGCGGACTTCCCGCCCGAGGACACCGCCGCGCGCACGGCCGTCCCTGCTGCCACGGTCCGCGCACTGGCCCGCGAATTCGCCACCTCGCGAACGGCTGTCGCGTACGGGCGGACCGGGGCCTGCCTCGGACACCACGGCACACTGGTCAGTTTCCTGATCGACGCGCTGAATGCGGTGACCGGAAACCTGGACCGTCCGGGCGGTGCCCTGATGTCGCATCAGGTGATACCGGTCGAGGAGTTCGGCGAGAGGTCCGGCGCCTTCAGCTACGACACCAAACGATCCCGGATCGGCGATTTTCCCGATGTGTTCGGTTCCTTCCCAGCGGCCTTGATCGCCAGGGAGATCACCACGCCCGGTGCGGGACAGCTGCGCGCGCTGTTCGTGTTCGCCGGCAACCCGGTGCTGTCGGTGCCCGACAGCGTCGCGCTGGAATCGGCACTGGGGCAACTCGATCTGATGGTGTCGCTGGATCTGTACGTCAACGAGACCAACCGGCACGCCGACTACATCCTGCCGGGTACCACGTTCCTGGAACGCGATGATCTCCCGATGGCCTATGCGGCGTGCTGCCCGACGGTGTTCATCCAGGGCGCCGAGCCCGTGGTGCCCGCCTACGGGCAGGCGCGGCCCGAGTGGGAGGTCTTCGAAGACCTGGCGGCCCGGATGGGATTGTCATTGTTCGCCACCGGACCGATGGCCCGGCTCAACCCGCTGCTGCGCCGGCTGGAGCGTCGCGGGCTGCGCATCACGCCCCGACGGATGATGCACGCGCTGCTGCGCATGGGGCCCTACGGCGACCGGTTCGGATTACGTCGCGGCGGGCTCAATCCCGCACGGCTGCGCGCCAATCCGCACGGCATCGTGCTGTCCGAGCATGCGCCGCACGGCGTGCTGCGCACCGTCATCACGCACGCCGACAAGATGGTGCACCTGGCGCCGCCGGAGATCGTCGCCGAGGTCGACAGGTTGGGCCACGCCCCCGGTGTGAGCGCCGACTATCCGTTGCTGGCCATCGGTATCCGCGAATTGCGTTCGCAGAACAGCTGGATGCACAACAGCCCGATCCTGATGAAAGGTGATCGCCGCCAGCGCGCAAGGATCAATCCTCTCGACGCCGATTCCGCCGGAGTGCCCGATGGCGGCCGGCTGCGCGTCGTCTCAGCCACCGGCTCGATCGAACTCGAAGCGCTGGTGACCGACGAGGTCGGCCCCGGCACCATCGCGATCCCGCAGGGCTGGGGGCACCGCGGCGGCGGCTGGCGGCTGGCCAACGCGAACCCGGGTGTGAACGTCAACGAGCTGACCTCCGGCCGGCCCGAGGACCTTGAGGCCCTGGCCGGCATGTCGGTCCTCAACGGCATCGCGGTGCGCGTGGAGGCGGTGCGCCGGCCGGCCGCGGCCCCGGTGCTTCACTCGGCGTCGCGGCCCTGACGACTGCCGCGATAGGCCCGACGGCGCAGCGCGGTCAGCCAGCCGGGCAGCAGCGTCACCCCTTCGGCGTGATTGAGCGTCGGGTCGAACGCGACGTCCTCCGGCCACTCGGTTTCCAGGTCCCGGTCGAACTCGAGCACCGCCAGCGGGGTGAACGCCCCGGTGCCCTCGGCCTGTTCGATGCTGACGACCACGGGCTGCTGGTTCAGGCGCCGCCGGAGTTCGTCGACATCCAGCCCGGCGAACGACCTGGGCGACGTCACCTGCGCGCGCAGCCAGTACATCCGGTCCCGATACCCGAACGGCATCAACGTCGAATAGTGCGCCGCGGACCAGGACGTGCTCGGGGACAGCACCAGCCGACCGATCGAGGACACCATCAGCACGTCCCACGGCTGCGTGCCGACCTGGGACCGCCACGCCAACCCGGCGAAATCGGGCAGTCCCCCGGGTGTGCCGATCCCCTTTGAGATCCGGCCGATCACGTCACCGTCACTCACCGGCAGACCCCGGTCCGGGTCGGCGGTCCGGGTGATCCGGCCGCGGCACAGCAGACCGACGGGGTGGAACAGGCGGGCGTCGCGGATGGCAGCACCGGCGCGGAACGGCAGCGCCGTCACCTCTGAAGCTCTCATGTCTCCCGGGTGCCCGCGCCGGTGCGAGCCAAACCCGCCCTCGACAGCAGCGGGCAACCCTGTTGGTCGCGGCCGATCAGGCCCATCGCCTCGAATTCGCACAGCCAGCCGTCCATCGGCCACCATCCCCACCGGCGATGGAAGATGCGCGCATTGCGCACGATGTCCTCGACGTGTTCGACCGGCGGCTTCGACACCGGGTGGTACTGGTGAAATGCCGGGGCACCGCCGACCCACCGCAGCGGCACATTGCGTACGGCCGCGGTCTGGGCGAAGTCGGTGTCCTCCCCGCCGTAGCCCTCATACCGTTCGCAGAAGCCACCGATCACCTGCCAGGTCGGCGCCGTCACCGCGAACGACAATGACCAGAACAGCGTGTAATCGGTGCCGGGCAGGATCTGAGCGCTCGTCGGCGAGGGACGCGCCGGGTGCGGGGAGGCCAGGGTGTCCAGGCCCTCCTCGGGATAGCCACGTGGCCCGGGTGGCGGCAGATAGGACACCGGACCGCAGAGCAGCGCGTCGGTGTGCGCCGGGTCGCCGGCCACCCCGTGGTAGCGCCGCACCAGCGTGGGACCGGGAATGCAGTCGACGTCGAGGAAGATGAGCAGCTGCGCCCCGTCATCCAAAGCCGTTGCGGCGCCCAGATTGCGGGCCCGGGCTATCGGCAGCCGCCTTCCGGGCGCGTCGCATTCCACGATCGAGGTGCGCAGCGGCGCGTCATCGATCTCGGATCGCACGTCGGGGTCGTCCACCGCGACGATGACGTGCAGATCGGGAGTTGTGATGCCCGCAGCCAGCCCGACCCGCTGACGCCGTAGGTGTGCTCGCCGGCCGTGGACGGTGGTGATCACCGCCGTCTTCACGCCGGCACCCGCCCTCGACACTGTCGGGCCGTCTCCTCGATCACGGCGGCCGCGCGCGCGGCGGCGCCCTGCACCCGCCAGCGTCGCCACTGCCGGGTGTCGATTGCCCTGGCACGGGCCAAGAGCTCCGGCCAGGCCTGCGGTTTCGGCCACCCCGGGCTGACTGCGGCCATCCGGTGGGTGTCCAGGACCGTCGCCGTGGTGACCTGCTCGTCATGCGGCCGGATCTGCGGGATGACGACGGCGGGCCGTTCGGCGGCGGCGATATCGGCGATGCTGTTCTGCCCGGCGTGGGTGACGATCACGTCGGCGGCAGTCAGGTGCGGCCACGGGTCGGCGATCCACTGGCCGTGCCGACCGCCGAGCCATGTCCAGTTCTGCGCTGTCGGCGCTTCCGGTGGCGGTCGGCTCATGCCTTCGGCACCCGACAGCACGACGATCTGCGATCCCGGCGGCTCCTGTGCGCGGGGTCGACCGTCGAAGCGGCTGATACCACCGACGTAGACGGTCTTGTCGTCATGTGGTTGCAGCCATGTCGGTACCCGAAGCTCTCTCGGCCAGGCCGCGATGATCCGATCGGCGATGGTGTGCACCAGTCGGTGCGGTGCATCGGTGCGGGTGCCCGGTAACGCGACGACCACGACGGGTATCCCCAGCAATCGCACGAAGGTGGCTACCTCGACCGACACGTCGACGACGACGGCCTCGGGCTGCGCGGCGCGTACCCACTCGGCAATGGCCGACATCCTGGCGCTGTAACCGGCATCCAGGTGCGGGGCCCAATGCAGCCCGCCGTGCGCGGTCGGCTCGTGGACCGTCGCGGCCTGATCGTCACGCGGAAGCTCGATGATCTCGGCGAACGGATTCTGCTGCGGTACCGGGCGACTGCTGAGCACCGTCACGGGTCGTGACATCTGTTCGGTGATGCTCATGGACCTGGCCAGATGCCCGTAGCCGTGATGGTGCACGTAGTAGCCGATCATCGTCTCCGCCTTCGGGATGGCTGATCATGGTGGTGTACAGCGCCAGATAGGTCTGCACCATCGCCCCCTCGGAGCAGTGGTCGATGGCCTGTCGGCGCACCTGCGCGCGGGGCAGTGTGATGACCTCGCCGATCGCGTCGGCCATCGCCGCGGGATCGCCCGGTGGCACCAGGCGCCCGGCCGCCGGGGCGAGCATCTCGCGGATACCGCCGCGGTCGAACGCCACGACCGGCGTTCCGCACGACATCGCCTCGGCGACCACCAGGCCGTACGGTTCGTCCCACATCGGGGTGACCAAAGCCGCTGCGGCAGAACCCACCAACGTCATCAGGTCATGGTGGTCCAGGTGCCCGGCGTAGCTGATGTCATCGTCGAGTTCGGGCGCGACGGCACCGGCGTAGTAATCCGGATCGGAAATCGGTCCCGCGATCACCAGCGGCAGGCCGGCGCGACGCGCCGCCGCGATGGCCAGGTGGGTCCCCTTCTCCGGGGTGATCCGGCCGAACCAGACCAGGTGGCGCCCACCGGGTCCCAGCCGCCACGCCGAGATGTCGACGCCGTTGGGGACCACGTCGATATCGGGCGCCACATGACGCCAGGCCGCGGCGGTGTGCCGGCTCACCGCCGCCAGCCGGGTGCCCGCGCAGCCGCCGGTGGCCAGCGCGGACTCCAGCCATGGTGTCGGCGGGGTGTGCACCGTGGTGAGCATCGGAATGGGCAGCATCGGCGCCATCGCCACCGGCAGGTGATGCAGGCTGTGGTTGTGCACCACGTCGAATCGTCGGTCACCGGTGCGCGCGAGGTCGAGCATCAACATCAGGTACGCATGGTGGTCGGTCATGAAGGCGTCTGCGGGCATCGACGTGTCGGCGCGCGCGGCATCGGACAGGTGCAGTTCGCGGACCGTCAGCGCGTCACACGTGAGCGCCGCATCCGAGCCCTGGGCCGCATAGAGGGATACCTGATGACCGCGCCGGACCAGCGCCCGGGCCAGATGCCACACGTGCGCTTCCAGGCCGCCGGCGAAGGGCTGCCGGATGGGATGGCGGTTGGAGGCGATCAAAGCAATGCGCAGCGCAGCTGTCACGCCAGCACCTCCCGGTACACCCGTTCGTGGGCATCGGCGATGGCCACCCGCTCCTCCCGGCGGACCGCCCAACTGGTCTCGTGTTGTGTGACACCGGCATTCCGGTTCCGGTAGGTCTGGACGACCGATCGGTGCAACGAGTCCGGATCGAACTTCTGCTCGTCGAAGCCGAACACCTCACAGTTGCGTTGCTCCCGGTAGAACCCGCAGCTCGGGGCGATGACCTGGGTGCCCAGGTCATGGCAGGCCTCCAACCAGCCCGAATGGGTGCCGAACCGGTACGGCAGCACCGAGACATCCAGCGATTCCAGGTAGTCCCACAGCTCGTCGTCGGTGAAGTAGGGGTGTACACGAACCCGAACATGGTCGTGCCGGTCGTACTCCAGCAGCGAAGCACCCGTCTTTGGGGCATACCAGTGGTTGCCGGGATCGAAGATCTCGTCATGCACGTCGATCTGCAGGGTCGCGCCGGGCAGTGCCGCGACCGTCTGGGTGAGGGTGTCCAGGATCGCGAGCGGATCCATGTTGGCGCGCAAACTTTTCACGTGCACCCCGACCACGAACTCCGACCGCTGCGTGCGGGGACGCTCGATACGCGAACTGGACAGCACATGCGGATGCGGTAGCACCTGAGCGGGGCGGCCCCACCGGTCTTCGACCAGGTCGGCCGCGCCGGGCGTCAACGTCAGGATCCAGTCCGCGGCCTCGGCCAGCACGTCCTGCTGCTCGCGGTGCGGTGACAGGCCGGGATAATGCGGATTGCGCAGATCGTGCACGGTGTACACCAGCGGTTTGCGGTGCGCCTTGAGTTCGGCGACGACGCCGGCCAGCCCCTTCGGATCGATCGAGTCGAAGCCGAAGTGGACATGAAAGACGTCGAACAGGTGATGGTGTGCGCTGACCCACCCGGGCTCCAGCATGAGCGGCGGCCACCAGCCCCCGGGCACCTTGCGGCGGTCATCAGGGATCGGATCGCGCAGTCGCACAACATTGTCCAGTCCGCCCGGCTGGGAAAGATGGCGTACATACACGTGCGACGCAGGCACGGAGGCAACACGCAACATAACTCTCCTCGTGATGAAGACATGACCGGGGCAGCCCGATGGGCCTGCCGTCCCGCACTTCTCAAGGAGGGCTGCTGACGGGTTACCCAGGCCCCGGGTACGGAAAACCGAATCAAGGGAGACGTTTAGCGCACCGAGGTTTAGTGCCCCACGAGGCCGGTAATGCCATCGCTGCCGAAGTGTTTTCGCAAGCATCCACCCGATTGGAACGTCGATGACGAACATCGAGACCAAACCCGGCTCCGAGGCCTCCGTGCCGGAGCTGATCAATCAGTTGGCCACTCAGACATCCCGCCTGGTGCGCGATGAGATGAAGTTGGCGCAGTTGGAGTTTCGCCGTGGCGCCACCAAGGCGGGACTGGGAGTCGGCCTGTTCAGCACGGCCGGACTGCTGGCCTTCACGGGCATGCTCGCCCTGGTCGCGGCCGCGGTGGCGGCCCTTGCCCTGGTACTGCCCGTCTGGGCGGCGGCAGCGATCGTCGCGGCGGTCCTTTTCGTGGCGGCCGGTATCGCCGCGGTCGTCGGTAAGAAGCAGATCGAGCAGGCTCCCGAAGCCGCTGGCGAGGTCAGTTCCAGCGTGCATGCGGATGTCGACGCGGTGCGGGGGTCGCTCCATGACCGCACCTGATCCCACCCCCGAGCCCAGCACCGATGCCGGTATCGACGCCATCGAGCAGGACATCGAGCAGACCCGGCGCGAGGTGACCGAGACGGTCGAGGCGCTGACGGCGAAGCTCGACGTCAAGGAACGAGTCACCGACGCCGTGACCGAACCCGACGGATCGGTCAAGACAGCCATCCCGATCGCGGCCACCATCGTGGCCACGACAGTCGTGCTGCTGGGCGTCATCATCTGGCGTCGACGGCACTGAAGCAGACCATCGCGAGGAGACAACCATGACGAAACCCACGATGACCGCGCGCGTCATGTACCGACCCGTCGGGTTGGCCAGTTCCCTGCTCGGCGGCCTGGTGGCCGGCGCCATCTTCAAGCAGGTGTGGAAGCATGCCTCCCCCGGCGACCACGACGATCCACCCACCGCCCTGGAGCGCGAGTATCCGATGCGCGAGATCGTCCTCGCCGCGGCTGTACAAGGCGCGATCTTCTCGGTGGTCAAGACGGTCATCGATCGTCAGGGCGCACGCGTCTTCGAAAGGTGGACCGGTGAGTGGCCGGGCAAGTGACACATCGAGCCCGGCACGTCTGAGCGGCACCGCCGCACTCGCGGCGCTGGTGGATATCGGCGGCGCGTCATTCGCCGCCGGAGTGCTGGCGCGTCGACGCCGGATGGTCGGTGTCCTGGAGCGGTTGCAAGCCGATCGCCGCGCCTTGACCCGCATCCGGCATCTGCGTGAGCGTTTCGGCCGCGGGCCCGTCGAACTGGCAATCCCGGGGCGCTCGGTCGCGGTGATCCTGGACGCTGCCGATGTCGGCACGGTGCTGGCGCAGTCCCCCGATCCGTTCCACCCGGCCAGCTGGGAGAAGCGCAAGGCGCTGGAGAAGTTCCAGCCGCATGCGGTATTGGTCTCGCGCGGCGATGCGCGTGAGCGCCGGCGCGAACTCAACGAGGCGGTGCTGGACTCCTCGATGCCCATGCACCATCTGGCCGAGACCTTCGCCCGCGTCGTGAGCGAGGAATCGCAGAGCCTCGCGGCACACGCCCTCGACGCCGGGGTGCTCAGCGCCGACGAGCTGACCCGGACGTGGTGGCGCATCGCGCGACGCGTGACGCTCGGCGACGATGCACGCGATGACCACGCCGTCACCGACGACCTGTGGCGGCTGCGCAGGGCGGGCAACTGGTCGTTCCTGGGGCGTTCGCACCGCCATCTGCGAGAACGCTTCTCCGACCGGTTGTACGACTACGCCGCGTCCGCGGACGCCCACAGCCTGATCGGAACGCTGGCCCGGTCACCGCGCGACGGCTCGGTCGACCCGATCGGCCAGGTTCCGCACTGGCTGTTCGCGTTCGATGCCGCGGGGATGGCGCTGATCCGCACCGCGGCGTTGCTGAGCACCCATCCCGAGGTGCTGGGACGCTGTGAGCTGACCGACCCGGAGCAGGTTCAGGTCCGGCCCATGTTGCGGGCCAGCGTGCTGGAATCGGTGCGGTTGTGGCCGACCACCCCGGCGATCCTGCGCGAGCTCACCGCCGACACGCGACTGGGACCCGACCGACCGCTGCTACCGCGCGGGGCATCGGTGCTCATCGCCGCACCGGTCTTCCACCGCGATCCCGACCTGCCGTTCGCACATACCTTCGCGCCGGACATCTGGCTGAACGGTATTGCGCAGGAGCATCCCGAGCTCGTGCCGTTCAGCGCCGGGCCCGCCGAATGCCCGGGCCGTAATCTCGTGCTGCTCACCACCAGTTCAGCTCTGGCCCAACTCTTCTCGACGATGCATCTCGAGCTCCGGTCGACGCCGGACCTGGACCCGAACCATCCGCTGCCGCTGACCCTGAACCAGTTCGGCGTCGAGTTCCGCGCGACCGCGCCCTACGCCGCCGTCAGCCATGGGTGACCTGCTGCAGGAGTTGGTGGCGACCTACGGTCCGTGCGGGCAGGAGGACGAGGTCCGCGAGATCTGCCTGCGCGAGGTCACTCCGTTGGCCGACGAGGTGTGGGTCGATGATGCCGGCAATGTCGTCGCGCTGCTGAAGGGTGCCGCGGCGGACGCACCCGCCGTCCGGCTCATGGCCCACATGGACGAGTTGTCGATGATCGTCAAACGGGTGGAATCCGATGGCACGCTGCGGCTCTCACCACTGGGCACCATGTATCCCGGCAACTTCGGTCTGGGTCCGGTGGCGATCCTGGGCCGCAATGACGTGTTGACCGGCGTGCTGACCCTCGGTTCGGAGCACACCACCCAGGAGAGCCAACGCATCTGGGAGACCAAACCTGACCAGGGCGACAAGGCACTGGACTGGTTACACGTGTACGCGTTCACCGGTCGCAGCACAGACGAGTTGCAGGCCGCCGGCATCACGCCGGGGGCCCGCGTCTGCGTGCACCGCAGCAAGCGGGATCTGGTGCGTTTCGGCGGCTATGTCGGCAGCTACTTCATCGACGACCGTGCCGCCATCGTCGTGTTGTTGGAGGCGGCCAAACGACTGCGGACGCAGGACGAACCCCTCACCCGCGATGTGTATCTGGTCTTCACCACCGGTGAGGAGATCGGCGCCAACGGCGGCCTGTACGCGGCACGCACGCTGCCCGACGGCGTCACCGTCGCCGTCGATGTGGGGCCCACCGAGCAGGAATACCACACCTCGATGCACGGCGGTCCGATCGTCGCCTACAGCGACGCGTTGACGACCTACGACAAGCCGACCGCAGACGCCCTGATGGACGCCGCGACACGGAGCGGGCTGGCACCCCAGGCCGCGGTGCTGGGCGCCTTCGAACCCGATGCGTCACACAGCAAGGCGGCCGGCATGTGTCCGCGCGCGGGATTGCTGTGCATCCCGACGCTGAGCACCCATGGTTACGAGGTGATCGCCGAAGGCGCCATCGACGATGCCGCCACGGTGCTCGTCGGCTTCCTGACCGGCGGCGATGTTCGCGAAGTGGACGATTGAGCGAACGCTGATCGCGGGTAGTCAGCTTTCGTGACTCTCGCCTCTCCTCGCCTCGAACCCCAGCTGCCCCTGCCACGCGGGCCCCTCTCACTCGCGGTGATCGAACTGCTGAGCGAGCGTGCACCCGTGAACCACCTGTTCCAGGTGGAAGCCTCACTGGGAGATGCCGATCCGTTCGGCCTGGATCTGCACCTTGCCCTCTACGTCTGTTACGAACTGCACTACCGCGGGTTCGCCGACGTGGACCCGGGCTGGGAATGGGACGCCGGCCTGCTGCATCTGCGCGGCAGGATGGAGAGCCTTTTCCTGTCCGAAGTGCGGCGGCAGGTCGGAGCCATCGGTGCCGATGAGACCGCGCTCGCCGAGATGGACCGACTGTCGGTCGAACCCGTCGACGGCGAAGGTCTGTCCTACTACCTGCGCGACAAGGGCAACTGGGAGCAGATGCGCGAGTACTTCGTGCACCGGTCGCTGTATCACCTCAAGGAGGGCGATCCGCATGCGTGGGCGATCCCGCGGCTGACCGGTCAGGCCAAGGCGGCCTTCGTCGCCGTCGAGTACGACGAATTCGGCGCCGGTAACGGCACCCGTCTGCACCAACGACTGTTCGCCGACCTCTTGGACGCCGCGGACCTGACATCGGCCTACCTCGGATACATCGACGTGGTACCCGCCGAGGCACTGGCCGCGGTCAACCTGATGTCTTTGTTCGGGCTGCACCGGCGTCACCGCGGTGCGGCGGTCGGGCATTTCGCGTCCACCGAGATCACCTCGCCCCCGGGGTCGCGCCGACTGGTCGATGCCCTGCAGCGAATGGGGGCCCCGCAGCCCTGCATCGAGTTCTATGCCGAACACGTCGAGGCCGACGCCGTGCACGAGCAGGTGGTGCGCACCGACGTCGTGGGCGATCTGCTGGCCCACGAGCCGCACTTGGACCACGACATCGTATTCGGTATCCGCGCACACGCTTTCGTGGAGGACCGACTGGCCGACCACATGATGCGATGCTGGCAGCGCGATGAGTCCTCGCTGCGGCGGCCGCTGGAGTGAGCGCACGCGAAGCGGGCCGGGTAGCCACGGCTACCCGGCCCGCATTGCGTGGTCCTGCGCTCAGTCCTTGGCCGGTTGCGGCGCGCTGACGTTCTTGGCACCCGATGTACGGCACCGACGGCGATGGCTGGTGTCGCACAGCGGGTAGGTCTTACTGCGCCCACAGGCGCAGATCGCCACCATGAACCGGTCGGATTCGACGGTGGATCCGTCGGGCAACTCGACCGACACCGGTCCCTGCACCAGGACGGGTCCGCCCCGTACCGCCCGCACGGTGCGGGGTTGCTGCCCACTCACGGCTTGTCGGCCCGGATCACCAGCAGTTCCTCTTCGCGCCGGCCGGGCTGGAGAAGACCTGCGTCCTCCATCCACTGGGCACGCGCCGTCAGCACGGGTCCGAACGGGATCCACTCCCACGCCACGATGTCGGCGTCCAGTCCAGCAGAAGACAGCGCTTCCAACGTCTTTCGCGGATCGGCGAATTCGGACTGCACGATCAGGACGCTGCCGCCGTCGGCGAGCAGGTCGGGCACCGCCTCACACAACGGGTCGAGAATCATCCGACCGTCGGAACCGGCGTCCCATGCGCGGGCAGGTCCGACGGTGGCCGGCAGCGCCTCCAGGGCCGGATCGTGCGGGACATAGGGAGGATTGCAGACCACCAGATCGAACGGGGCGAATTCCGCGGCGCGCGCCCACGAACCGAGGTGGACATCGACGTTCGCGCCGGCGATCTCGGCGTTGGCACGGGCGCAGCGGACCGCGCGGGGGCAGATGTCGAAGGCCGCGACACTCGCGGCGCCCTGGGCCGCGGCGTTGATGGCCGCCACACCGCTGCCGGTGCACAGATCGGCCACCCGGCTGCCGAGCGCCAGGCCCGACTTGTCCATCGTCTCGACCAGCAGTCGGGAGTCCTCGCGAGGGGCGTACACACCGTCGGCCACCATCGTGACAAGTCGGGAGTCGCCGTCGTACGGGTAAGCGGTAGTCATCTTTGCCTCTCGCGGGTCAACGGGCCGGTTCTGCATGCTCTGATGCCCTGCGCTGCAAGCACCCAAACAACGCAGGTCAACCGTCGCGCCGCCTGGATACCCATTCGTCGCGCGGCCCACCACACGCTGCGCGGTCAGGCAGCCGTGGCCGTGTTTCGAGGCCGAACTGGCCATCTGACACCGACTGTCACTTTGCTAAGGGTCTCGACCATCTCGATAAGCAGTTAACTGGGAACTTCCGCGCAAGAGAGCCGATTCAGCAAATTACGATCTTGAAATAGCCGACTGCGCAAATGCCGTTTAGTGTCACTAACTTGCGATATTGAAAAATTTGTATGACCCTGGTGAACATTTGTTCGTCGCATGACTTCGCAATTCGTACAAGCGAAAACTCCGCGCGCACGATCTTCGCGACAATTGACACACCAGCAATATGTTAGGGGGCCTTGAACTGGCCATTCGTAGACGCCAAGGGCATCTAACCATTCTTTGCGCGAATGGCGCCGGTTCCCGCCGGATTGATCTTCAAAATGCTCGGGTACAGCTCGAGTTGCAAGCGATGTGAACCGCATCACTAACTACTAATCCGGTTGAACGGAAGTTTGGGGAAGGCATTATGTGGGGGCCATGGCAGCGAGCAGCAAAGCCACTTTGCTCAGTCGCAGCGCCACTGTTTGCAATGACACTCGTCGGGGCGACGGTGCACGTCGGCACACCGCCCGCACCGTCGGACCAGATCCGACAAGTGTCTTCACCGGTGAATCTGGCCGCCGCCATCGACACTTCCCCGAACGCGGTCGGCATCGCCGAGTCCGAGCTGTACTTCATGACCCCCGAAGAGGTCGAGGTCGCGCTGGACACCATGCAATCGCTCGGCGTCACGCAGGTGCGGATCTTCGTGCCTTGGCGCGCCGTCGAACCGGCGCCCGGTGAATACAACTGGACCGAGGTGGACAAGGTCGTCAACGCGGCCTACGAGCGCGACATGGCCGTGCTCGGTGCGGTCACCAGTACGCCTACCTGGGCATCCGACGTCCAGAACTCGGCCTACGGCGCACCGCGCAACCCCGAGGACTTCGGCAGCTTCATGGGCGCACTGGCCGAACGCTACGGCGCCGGTGAGGGTGATCCCGAGACCGCACGCATCTCTGCATACGAAATCTGGAACGAGCCACAGAGTTTCGTGTTCTGGAATCCGCGCCCCGATCCCGCGGCGTACACCGAGCTGCTCAAGGCCGGCTACACCGCGGTGAAGGAAGTCGACCCGACCGGCACCGTCGTCGGCGGTGTCGTCACCGCAGGACTGTCCTGGGGTGGTGTGAACATCAACCCGGTCGAGTTCGTCCAGACGATGTATGAGAGTGGGGCGGCCGGGTACTTCGACGCGCTGTCCTACCACCCGTACAACTACGACTGGAAGTTCGGCGACGGGTTCGGCAACGAGATCTCGGCGGTCGAACAGCTGCGGTCCATGCAGGCACTGATGGAGCAGTACGGCGACGGGGACAAGACGGTCTGGACCAGTGAGTACGGCCTGCCGACGTCCTACGTCTCGGAGGAGCAGCAGGCCGAGTTCATCGGCGACTTCATGGACACCTGGTCCGAACTCGACGGCGTCGGTCCGCAGTTCATCTACTCGCTGGTCGACCGCAACTCGGCGTCCACCGAGGTCGAGGACACCTGGGGGCTGTTCCGCGACGACTACACGCCCAAGCAGGCGGCCGCTGTCGTCGAGGCCTGGATCGAGGAGAACGGTCCCATCCCGGATGGCGGGATCCCCATCGACGAACTGCCGCCGCTGGAAGAGTTGCCGGAGGCCGAGGTTCCGACCGATCCCGTGATCGACCCGGTGACCGAAGAGCCGACCTCGCCCGAACCGGTGGATCCGGTCGCCGAGGCGGTGGCCAATTGGCAGGCCGCACTGGCCGAAGCCGCCGCCAACTGGGCAGCGGCCTGGGGCCAGACGACGACGCCCACGGCGACGACGCAGCCGGTGTCGGCGACCACCGAGCCGGTCACGGCATTGAGCACCCCGACAGCACCGGCGGATGCGGATACCACGGTTGCCGAGGCTGAGCTGGCCGAGGCGGTTGCCGAGGCGACGACGGCCACCCAGGAGGCCGCCACCGCCGAGGAGACCACCGAAGAGGTCGATGCACCCACCACCGCAACGGATCCCGCGCTGGAGAGCACGGATTCATCCCGCGCGGCGGTGATCGAAGCGACCCAGGCCGAGCCCGAGGACGCTGCCGCCGTCACCGAGTCCGATACGACGGATGCACAGGAGGCGACCGCCGCCGAGGAGACCGCCGACACGTCGGACGACGCTGCCGCCGACTCGACCGCCGATGCGGCGACCGACGATTCTGCGACCGACACGGACAGCAGCTCCACCGACGGCGCCGCCGATTCGGAATCGTCGACATCCGACACCGACACCGATTCGGGCTCCAGCTCGGACAGCGGCTCGGACAGCAGTTCAGACAGCTCGACGAGCAGCAGCTCAGACGGTTCCGCCGAATAGTCACTCGATCATCGGTCGGGGTAGGTCAACACCTACCCCGACCGATTTCGTTTTTTGGCTAACTCGTTGATCATCGAAGCAATCCGGACATCGGGCATTTCCGTCGCCATGACCGCCCGTCGGCAAATGCCATTCCGCAAACTCGATAATTCGTGGAAATCATGACCGGACACCCAACCCGACCTAAGCATCTGCCGACGTCATTGGATGTTTTCGCCGCCCTCGATGGTCTAAGGTCTGAGCAGAGCTGCGCAGCCGCCAGCCAACATTTCGACCGTCGGGAGTCGTCATGGGCAAACCAGCTTCTCACGCCTGGCGCCAACGCGTCACCATCACCATCGCGTCGACCGCCGTGCTCGTGTGCGCCACCGCCGAGTTGCGCGCACCGGCCGAGGTGCGCGCGATGTCGCTACCGGTCGGGCTGGTGGCCGCCATCGAGGAGACACCCACGACCATCGGTCTGGCAGACTCCAATCTGGTGCGCCTGGGCACCGAGGATCTCATCGACGAGCAACTGGACATGATGCAGGCCCTGGGCGTGCAGAACGTCCGGATCGGCATCTCCTGGATCTCCACCCAGTTCACCGAGAACGGCAACTTCTTCTGGGGCGCAACGGATTACGTCATCAATGAAGCTCACCGGCGCGGCATGGGCGTACTCGGCGTCCTCCATGAGACACCGGCGTGGGCGGGCAGCCCGCCACTGTCGGGCACCCCCAACCTCGAAGCGTTCGGGAAGTTCGCCGGCGCCGTCGCACAAAAATACGAGGGCAAGATCTCGGCACTAGAGGTGTGGAACGAACCCAACGGCCGCTTTTTCCTCAATCCCGTCGACCCGGCCAACTACGCCGCCATGGTGCGGACCGCGTACACCGCCATAAAGGCGCACGACAATCCACTGGATCCCAGCGATGACATCACCGTCGTCGCCGGCGTTCTCGGCTCAGGCCGCACCCTCGGTGACGACTTCACCATGAACCCGGTCGACTTCCTGCAGGGCATGTACGACGCCGACGCCCACGGCTACTTCGACGCATTCTCCTTCCACCCCTACCACTACGACATTCCGTTCTCCGAGGGCGAGACGCAGTCGGACTCACCCGTCCTCCAACTTCGTCAGATCCGAGCGCTGATGGAACAGTACGGCGACGGGGCCCTCAAGGTGTGGGCCAGTGAGTACGGGCTGCCCACCACACCCTTCAATCCCGCCAATCCGCTGCTGTACAACTCCCCCCAGAAGCAAGCCGAGTTTCTGGCGGACTTCTTGGCCAATTGGCAGCGGGAGGCCGGCACCGGCCCCATCTTCATCTACTCGACCAGAGACCTGAACAGCGGAAGCCCGAGCGATCAGGACAATTTCGGCATCTGGTACACAAACTGGGACGAGAAACCTGCGGTCGACGTGATCCGCGACTTCCTAAAGGATCTCGATCCCGAGTACCCACTTCTCGCCGCGATCAGGAACGCCATCAATCGATTCGTGGAGATCACCGGCGAGGTCATCAACGACCTCGTCGACATCGGTTTGGCCGTGGCAGAAGCGATCATCGATGCCACGGTCTGGGTCGCCAAGACCATCGCGCAGGTGACCGTCAACGTGGTGGAAGGGATCGTCGACATCACCTCGAAGGTGGTGCACGGCATCGCCGACGCCATCGGCAATGCGGTCAACTGGGTGGTCGACAAGGTGAAGAGTTGCCTGGGCATCGACGCCCCCGCCCCACCGGTGCACAGCCGAATGACCGGGCCGGCAGCGACTTTGACCATCGAGCAACCCGAATCCGCGCCGATGACCGCGGACAAGTCGATCGACGCGGCCGATGAGGTCACCGTCGACAACGACGCGCCCGAGCCGGAATCCAGCGAGATCAAGGAAACAGACGGGGCCGAGGTCGGGCTGGTCGGTGTCGACGCGGTAGAGACCGAAACCGTGGATACCGAACTCGAAGCCGAGATCGAAGAAACAAAGACGGACGATGAAGATGTCGTCGAGGACGATCTCACCGAATCGCCGGGTCTCGACCCGGAATCGACCGATACCGAGGTCACCGAACCCGATACCGACGAGGAATCCGCTGCCTCCGAACAGGAGAAGGCGGACGAGGACGCCGACACATCCGACGACACCTCGGCGGCGAAGTCCGACACGGAGAAGTCTGCTACCGAGGACTGACGCGAATGGCCGGTTATTGCACGCCTTCAACGAAAAGTTGTGCAATAACCGGCCATTCGGCGGCGATCAGAAGACGCGGATCCAGTCGACGAGCATCTCGGCGGGGTAGGTTCCGCCGGCCGGTTCGCGACCGCCCGAACCGCCGATCGCGATGTTGAACACCGGAGCCATGGTGAAGCCCGGATCGTTGAAAGGCCAGTCCGGCAACGAGTTCGACTTCACCGTGTAGAACGGCTCCATGCCGGGCTGGTAGTCCTTCCAGAAGTACATGCCCTCCGGCTTCCAGGTCATCCGCCAGGTGTGCCATTCCCCGTCGACCGGGTGCTTGAAGGTCTGGAACTGGGTGCCGTCGAGTTTGGCGTGCACGGTGGTGCCCGAGGGCCAGTCCTGGTTGCCGTACCACTCGAACAGGTCGACCTCGCCGCCGCGCACCGGGTTGTCGTTGATCAGCCAGAAGGCCGGCCACGCCCCGTTGGTCAGGCAGTTGAGCTTGACGCGGGCCTCCCACGTCGTCCCGACGCCACCGCGCCAATTGCCGATGATCTTCGCGCTGGCGAACTTCTCCTGGATGTTGGCGCCGGGTCCCTCGGTGGCCCGGATCACCAGGTTGCCGTTGCCGTCCTGGAAGACATGCTCCTGGTCGGTGACATAGCGGCCCATGTTGAACGGTTTGTCCCACTCGACGGGGTTCCGGATGGTCTCTCGCTGCGGGACGATGAACCACGCGGCCGGGTCGGGAGGTGAACCGGCGGGACCGTTGAACTCGTCCTGCCAGAGGATCGGAGGCGTGGCGCCGGCCGGCGCCGGGACCCCTGGACCGGGAGCGAGGTCGCCCGGAAGCGGCTCGGCGTGGGCGGTGTTCACGGGCAGCGCCGCGGCGGCTGCACCCAGTCCGAGCATCATCATCGCACTGCGTCGATCGAATTCAGGCACGACCGAACCATAACGATGTCCGGCCGTTTTCGGGCGTAACTGGGCCTGAGCGAACTCTCAGGGGGCCGAAAAGGGAGCCCCCACTTTCGGCTTCTGCTCGGCTAGCGTTTCCGTCGGCAAACGTCCCGACCGACCTCAGGAGTCACTAAGAGCATGGCCAACAAGGTGTTTCGGCAAACCCTCTCCACCGGCGTGGCCCTGGCAAGTGCCGGTGCCATCGCCTTGACTCCGGTGACCGTGGCACCCGAGGTGAAGGCCGTCATCGACACTCCTCGCCTCGTCACCGCCGAGGTCATGCCTGCCGGCCTGATCCAGGATCTGCAACTCGTCGCCTCCGGCGCCCAGGCGGCGCTCGGTCAGAGCTACGACGCGCTGACCCGCAAGATCCCCGACCTGTGGTGGACGGTGCACGAGCAGTGGCCCGACGCCGATCTGCTGCACTGGAACTACGCCCTGGTCAGCGACATCCTGTTGGCGCCCATCACTCCGCTGGTCATCGGGCCGCTCAACGACGCCGTCGCCGAAGCCGTGGCGCGCAACTTCCCGATCCTCGGCGACCAGATCCGGGAGATCCCCGAGTTCGTCGAATACGCCTTCGTCCGCCTCGTCGGCCCGCTGCTGAGCGCGATCGGCGGCGCCGGCGTGGCCCATTCCGAGATCTACTACTCGATGACGACGTGGCGCATCGAACCGTTCATCGAGGCCATCGTGCGGGCCCCGTTCCATGTCATCGACGGCCTGCTCTTCGGCGGCTACGGCGATCTCGGACCGATTCTGCCGGGCCGCGAGGGGCAGTACATCCCGGCGCCGGGACTGCTCACGCCGTGGGGCAAGCCTCCGCCGGTGCGCGATATCAAGACTCCCGACGACATCGTGAACACCACCGTTCCCGGCGCCGACGCCGCACTGGTGAGTCTGGTGACCGAGCCGGGTGAGCAGACCGAGGGCGCGACCACCACGACAACCGAGGTGACGACCATCGAGATCACGACCACCGAGATCACGCCGGCCGTCGAGACGACGGAGACCACCGAGGTCCTCGATCCGGCCGAGGTCCCCGAGCCCGTCGAGACGACGGCGCCGGAAACCACCGCGCCTGAAGTCACCGAGCCGAGCACCGCCCCGACCGACGTGGACGAACCAGTCACCGAGACCGAGATCGAGACCGACGCCGAGACCGAGGAGTCGACCAAGCCCGCCAAGAAGGATCCGGCGGCCGGAATCCGGCAGGGCATCAAGGACTTCCGCGACAATGTCGGCCGGACCGTACAGAAGCTCACCGGCGGCGGAGCACCGTCGCGTTCCGGATCGCAGGATTCCGGCACCGGCAGTCGCAGCAGCGACTCCGCCAAATCCGATTCCGGCGACTCCGAGTAACCGGGCACTTCGGGGGCCCCGTGCACGTCTGCACGGGGCCCACAGTCGTCTCTGCCGAGTGTGTGGCCTGGATGTCGCGTGGTCCGGGCGCGCGAACTACCTGAGCGCAGCCCAGTCGCCACACCCCTGACCAGACTGAAGTCACGCACGCAAACCTCTACGCAACACCTACCTCAACGCAGCCCGGTCACCACAACCCCGACCACACTGAAACCACGCACACGATCGATTCACAGCGGCGGTGGGCCGGCGAGCTAGCGGTAGTAGACCTCGTCACCGGTCGGGTAACCGCCGCCGGTGGTGGTGACGTGCACGTGGTCGTAGTGGCCATAGCCACCGGACCCCGAAGCGCCGGTGGGCGTGTAATAGGTCCCGCGCCAGATCGCGTCCTGCATGCCGAATCGGGCGGCGTTCTTCATGACGTAGGCCACGATCTGATTGCCCAGCGCGATCCCCTGCGCACTGCCGGGGTTGGGGATCATCACGTCCAGGGCCAGGCCGTTGGGATGCCAGCGCAGCGCATCCGGGCGGACGCCACCGATGCTGCGGATCTCCGGGAACACGGCGCTGATCGCCCGGGCCGCCAGAATGGTCTTGACCTGCAAGCCGTGCTCAGGTGCCACCCCGGGCGGCAGCAGCAGCGGTCGGTTGTCGGGACGCCAGCGGGAGGCCGCGACCAGTTGCGCAGACGGGGCCGACGACGCCACCGGCACCACCGCGCCGGGGCTCCAGGCGAACGCTTCGGGGGCGGCGATGACCTCGACGCCGGGCACTGCGCTGTCGACGGCCGGAGCGGCAACGCGGGCGGTGACCGTCATGGCACGTTCGGGGGCGGGAGGCTCGGCTTCCGCGCCTACGGAGAACAGCACGGCCGCGGGTGCGACGATCGCGGCAAGAGCCGCTGCGGGCCGATACCGGCCGCTCGCCGTTCTCTGTCGCGCCATTCACCGCACCTTACGAACTGGTTCAGCAACCGCCGAGACCGTGGCGTTTGCTTGCCGTTACATATTCGTGACTTTGACCACGGGACTATAACCCGGCGTGTCGCTGCGGCTCAACTCTTCGGAAAAACCCATCCGCGCAGGTGAAGGCACTTCCCGGTGGTTACGGGCCTGCCGGAGCCCCCTGATTGGGCACCTGGATCGGTATCGACGGCAACCCCGGGATCACGAGATAGGTGGTCGTCATCGCCGGTCGTGTGGTGGTCGGCTGCGCCGTCGTCGTGACCGGCGGGACAGTCGTCGTGGTCGTCGTCGGCGGCGTCGTGGTCGTCGCGGTGGTCGCCGCCGTGGTGGTGGTCGTCGACGGCGTCGTGGTGGTCGTGGTCGTCGTCGTGGTGGTGGTCGTCGTGGTTGTCGTGGTGGTCGTGGTGGTGGTCGGTTGGGTGGTCGTCGTCGTGTACGTCGTCGGAGCCACCGGCTGCACCGGCTGCGGTTGCGGTGCGACGGGTTCCGGCGGCGGTGGCGGCGCCTGGGTCACGGTGACGACGCCGGGCGGCGGCTCGACGGGCGGGGCCTCCGCCGGCGGCGGCGTCAGCACACCGGTCACCGGAGCGGTCGACGGGCTCGGCGCCGGGCTCTCCGACGTGCCGGTCAGGGCGATCGCGACACCGCCGAGCGCGAGCAGCGAGATGATGCCCACCGCGGCGAACACGGCCATCGGCACCCGTGGCAGGCCGCGCGGCTCCTCATCGTGACCGGCCGGGACATGGTGCGACACAACGCGAGTGGTGTCATCGGTCAGATACGGGTTGACCGGCGGGTAGTCATCGGGCCCGGCGTAGGGCACCGGTTCTGCCCCGACGTCGTCGTCCTGGGACCAGGCCAGCGCCCGGAACGTCGACGATCCCGACGGGTCCTGGGTGATGGCCGACGCCGGCGCCAGACTGGTGGGGGCATCCCCACCGATCGCCGGCGCGATACCGGTCTGCGCGCCGGTATCGGTGCCATAGGCCGCCCGCAGCGCCGCCCCGAGCGCGGCATCCAACGCGGGCTGCGGGGTGTTCACCACCAGGGTCTGGGTGTGCTCGGAGAGCTTCTGGGTGACCAGCGGGATGCTGGCACCACCGCCCACGGTGGCGATCACCGATACCGCGGACCACCCGATCCTGTTGCGTTGCAACAGGTTGTCGAGCTCGGTGAGCACCAGCGCAAACGGCTCGGCGAGCAGCGCCTCCAGCTCGGCACGGGTCACCCGCACCACCGAACGCACACCGGGCAGATCCACGGGCACCTCGGTGGCCGTGGTCGCCGACAGCCGCTCCTTGGCCTGGCGGCACTCCTCGCGCAGGACGCCGAGCTGCCCGACCGCTGCGGTCGCGGCGGGGTCGGCATCGTTGACGCCGGCCAACACATGCGCCAGCAGCGCCTGATCGATGAGGTCGCCCGAGAAGTCGGCCACCCGGACCGTCTCGTCGATCGGTTCGAACGCCGTGTCCGCGTCGGCCAGCGTGATGCTGGTGCCCCCGCCGCCGAGGTCGATCAGCACCACCGGCCCGGTCGCGTTCAGTCCCGGGTTGGCATTGAGCGCGGTCAGCGAGGTGACGGCGTCGGACACCAGCCGCGGTGGCGTGCCACTCGGTGAGAGCACCGGGTTGGCACGCATGGTCGCCCGCAGCGTGCGCATGGTGGCCGGTGTCCAGTGCGCCGGGACGGCGATCACCGTCTGCGCCGGTGCCGGCTGCCCGATCAGTGCCTCCAGCGCCTCCACCAGCAGGTCGTCGGCCAGGTAGGTCGAACCGTCGGCGGCCACCAGGGGAATCGGGTCGCCCACGCGTTCAACGAAACCGGTCAGCACCTGACCGGGGCGTGCCGAGGGCACACCGACTTCCGGTGCGCCGTCGCTGGGTAGGGTCAGCACCGCGCGCCGGATCATGGGTCGGTCGCCGACACGAGCCGCGACCAGGTTGGTCGTCCCGATCGACAACCCCAACGGGTCGCTCATATCGTGACCCACCATAACCACACGGCCGGCGATCGGCGCAACGGACACTCCGCAGCTGGTCGAACTGCGCCGAATTACGTTCGGTCGCTGAACTTTTGAACTATGCGCGGACGGGTGCCAGTCTGCGCAGCACCGCTGACCCGGCCGCTCCGGCAACGATCAAGCCCACCCCCACCGGTACCGATACCGAGTCGGAGACCAGCCCAGAGATGCCTGTCACCAGCACGAACGGCGGCAGCCAGTCCAAGCAGCCGGACACCGGCGGAACGGCCTGCCCGGGTTCCGGCGCCACCCGAGCGGTCGCATAGTCGGGATAGAACTCCGTGAACGACACCGCGAAGACGACTGCGCCGATGGGGATGATCCAGGCGGTCCAGAAGTTGTCGGCATCGCCCAACACCGCACCGCCGACCGCTCCGGCGATCGCCGATATCGTGAAGGCGAACGCCCACGCCGCCGAGATCACGTAATTGATCCGCAGGAACAGCGGCGACTCCCAATACTCGGACGGCGTGGTGTCCTTGGCGTAGGCCAGGGTGAACGGCCGCCGGATCAGGAGTGTGACGATGGCGAAGGCCGCCAACGCGACACTGCTGAGTTCGCCCGCCCACGCCTGCAGCCAATCCAGAACGGCGGGCCCGGCGATCAACCCGATGACCGCCAGGATGCCGAAGAACACCAAAGCGAACGCCTCCAGCAGGTGCACCTTCACTCCGCGCCGTCGCCCGACCCACAAGGTCAACAGCGTCAGACCCAGCGCCGCCGAGGCGGCCTCCTCGAAACGGTCGGGTCCGGCGATGAGCGCCATCAGAATCCACGGCGCGATACCGGCGAACGGGCTTTTAACGAACACGTCAATAAAGCGCATGGCCGGACTCTAGGACATCACGCGCCTTGCTGTGCTGTGATGTCGGCATGGCAGACATCGCGAGCGAAATCGAAGACATCAAGCAGGTCAAGTACCGCTATCTACGCGCCCTTGACACCAAGCACTGGGACGATTTCGCCGCCACCCTGACCGAGGACATCGAGGGCGACTACGGCTCCAACCCGGACGGCACCGGCACCCTGCGCTTCACCGATCGGGACTCCCTCGTGAAGTTCATGCGCGACTCCCTGGGGCCGGCGGTGATCACCGAGCATCGCGTCGACCATCCCGAGATCACCCTGGACGGCCCCGATGAGGCCACGGGCCGGTGGTACCTGCAGGACCGGGTCATCGCCGCGGATTTCAACTACATGCTCATCGGCGCCGCGTTCTACCGTGACCGCTACCGGCGCACCGCCGAGGGCTGGAAGATCTGCGCAACCGGCTACGACCGCACCTATGAGGCCACCATGTCGACCGAGAACCTCGGCTTCCACCTGAAAGCCGGTCCGGCGCTGGCTACTTAGACACCGCGATCACCGCGCCCGGACGTAGCCAGCGCATGATCTGCACCAGCATCGCATCGTCGATCGCGACGCATCCGGCGGTCGGACCGCCGTCGGTGGTGTGCAGGAAGAAGGCGCTGCCCGCGCCGGGCACGCGGGCCTTATTGACGCCCATCACCACCGCGTGCGCGTACTGCGGTATCTGCAGATTCTCGGTACCGGTGCCTTCCATGCCGAACGGGCACTGATCCTTCTTGCACACCTGCATGGTGTTGTAGGTCGGGCTGTCGACATCACCGTCCCACCAGTGATCCGGCCCGACCTGCACATGCGGCAGGCCGCCGCCCGGATTGGGTTGGGTACCGAAGGCGAAGTCCAGGCTGAAGACGCCCATCGGTGTCTTGCCCGAACCCTCGTGGATCTCCTGGGACATGCCGTTGGTCCCGATCTGGGCCGGGATACCGACGCCGATCGGGCGCCACCCCGCCCCGGTGCGCTCCCAGACGTCCATCTTGGCGGTCGAAGGGCCCACGCCCACAACCGAAATCACCTGGGTCGCAGTACCGACGGAGCCGGCGAACCAGGGCGTCTCAGCGGCCTGGGCCACCGGCGCGGCGCCGAAGACCAGCCAGAGCGCGCTCAACACCACGAGCAGTCGCCGCATCGGACCATCGTCGGTACCGGCCGCGCTGTGGGTCAAGTCAAGTTTCGGACACGATCGCGTTGGCTAGGTTGGAGGTCATGGGACTGGGAACGCTCGACCGCCGCATCTTCGACGCCGTCGCCGAATCCGACAGTCCCCTGCTGGACTCCGTGATGCCACGGCTGACCTCGGCCGCCGACCATTCCAAACTGTGGTTCGCAATCGCTGCGGCGCTGACCGCGACGGGCTCACCGTCGATGCGCCGCGGCGCGGCCCGGGGTGTGCTGACGCTGGCGGTGACCAGCCTGCTGACCAATCAGGGCGCCAAGCGCATCTGGAAGCGGCCGCGGCCCAACCACACCGGTGTGCCGTTGATCCGCCGATCACGACGGATGCCGACGTCGAACTCGCTGCCGTCGGGGCACTCGGCCAGCGCCGCGGCCTTCGCGGTCGGCGTCGGGCTGGAGAACCGCTCGCTGGGCGTCGGACTCGGCGTCCTGGCCGGCCTGGTCGGACTGTCCCGGGTGGCCACCGGTGCCCACTATGCCGGCGATGTGCTGGCCGGATTCGGGATCGGGACGGGCGTGGCGCTGATCGGCGCCGCTGTCGTGCCGACCGTCGTCGAGCCACCGGTCACCGCGAGCAACCCGCTGCCCTTCGAGACGCCACCGCGGCCGGACGGCGCCGGTGTGGTGCTGGTCGTGAACCCGAGTTCCGGCAGCGGCACCGGGGCGCGCATCCTCGACGAGGTGCGCACGGCACTGCCGGCGGCCGAGATCGTCGAGGTGGGTGATGACGAGGACATCGAGAACTCGCTGCGGGACGCGGCCACCCGTGCCGAGGTCCTGGCGGTCGGCGGCGGCGACGGCACCGTGTCCTGCGCCGCGGGCATCGCGCTGGAGGCCGGCGTGCCGCTGGCAGTGTTCCCGGGCGGCACCTTCAACCACTTCGCCAAGGACATCGGTTGCGACACCGTGGCCGCCACCGTGGCGGCGATCCGCACCGGGTCGGCCGCCTACGTCGATGCCATCCGGTTCAACGACACCGACACCGTCGTCAACACCGCCAGCATCGGCGCCTATCCGCGTTTCGTCCGCATCCGCGAGAAACTCGAACCCAGGATGGGCAAACCCCTGGCCGGGGTTTACGCGCTGTACCGGACCCTGCGCAGCGATCCGGCCGTCCGGATCGAGTACGACGGCAAGACGGTGCAGACCTCACTGTTCTTCCTGGGCAACTCGCTGTATTCGCCGTCGGGCTTCGCACCGTCGCGCCGGGTGAGGATGGACGACGGTCTGCTCGACGTGCGGATCCTGGAGACCGGCAAGCGCTTCAGCACGCTGCGGATCCTGACCGCGCTGGCGACGGGCCGGCTGGTACACAGCCCGCTCTACCGCGAGCTGCGGGTCCCCGAGTTCAGTTTCACCGCGGTCGACGGACCCACCCCGATCGCCCATGACGGTGAGGTCGAGATCGTCTGTCAGGACGCCAGTTTCAAGGTCATGTATCGGGCGCTGCCAGTGTTTCGTCCGTTGCCACGCCGCGCCTGAGCACCGGCAACCAGGCCAGCACCCACAAGTAGCCCAACGCCCACCCGGCCAGCACATCCGACGGGTGATGCACGTTGAGTACCACCCGCCCGATACCCACCGCGGCGACGGCCAACACCCCGACCAGCACAACCGTTGCGCGCCAACGTCGCAGCCGGTCCCACGCCGCGATCGTCATCGCGATGACGGCGACCGCGCCGCCCAACGCGTGCCCGGACGGAAACGACGAGGACATCTCGGCCACGAGTGCGGTATCCGGGCGGGGGCGGTCCACCACGGTTTTCATCAGCACCACCAGCAGGGCCGACGCCTCGACGGTGAGCATCAGAAAGATCGCAACCGAGTACCGACCGCGCCACAACGCATACCCGATCCAGATCAGGGCCAGCACGCGGAAAACCGCCGGATGCAGCACATTGCACAGCAGATTCCAGCCGTCCACCCACAGCGGATGCGCTGATCCGTAGCGGTACAACGGGTCCAGCACCGTCCAGTCGGCGTCGTCCATCCATGTCCAGTGCAGGACCACCCCGGCCAGGGCGGTCAGGAACACCGCCAGCGCGGCCGCCGCGGACAGACGCATCGGTCGGGACATCCCATCGAGCCTAGGTGACGGCCGACCCGCGTTCGCCGGTTCGCGTATCGTGCGCTTCATGGCTGTATTCCTGCGCAAGTTGCTGCGGATCGGCAAACTGCCGAGCGCGCTGCGCGCCGAAGTCGAGGCCGAGGGCATCCTGTATCTCGCCGAGTATGTCGCGGTCACCCGCCGGTTCAGTGGACAGGTACCCGGCAAGAGATCCGCGGGCAGTATCTCCAGTTTCACCGGGTCACTGGTGTTCACCAATCAGCGGGTTTTGGGCACCCTGTCGACGGTGCCGAAGCTGGCCGGCCGCACCATCGACCAACGCTGGGATGCACAGCAATCGGGCACCGTCACCGCCGAGATCTCGGCCACCGGGGTGGTCTTGGACGTCGATATCGCCAGGGTGGATCCGCGGTGCTCGGGCACGCTGTCGCTGCATTACAAGGAGCCGCTGCCCGATGATCTGCTGGCCCGGCTGCCGCGGCGCACGCTCGCCTACGACGTGCCGCCGGAGTTCGTCTTCCGCGCCGTCGGGGTGCCCTACCACCCGTAAGGTCGGTGCATGACCGTCCCGTACGACGCCGCGCTGCGTGACCGTTTCCGCGCCAACCTGGCCGCCCATGATCGCCGCACCGTCACCGATCCGGCCAAGCGGCACGCCGCGGTCGCGGTCACCCTGGTGGATTCGTACGTCGGCGAAGACCGTGTCGACCCGGCGCCGGTGCAGGACTGGATCGCCGGACGGCCGATGCCCGAGAATTTGGACGGCCGGATGGTCGATGTGTCCGGTGGCGCGTCGTTTCTGTTGTGCCGCAGGGCTTCGCGACTGAACTCGCACGCCGCGCAGTGGGCGTTGCCGGGTGGCCGAATCGATCCGGGAGAAACCGTCGTAGAGGCGGCGCTGCGCGAACTGCACGAGGAGATCGGCGTCGAACTGGCGGCGGACAGCGTGCTCGGACTGCTCGACGACTATCCGACCCGGTCCGGCTACGTCATCACCCCGGTGGTGCTCTGGGGTGGCGGGCGGCTGATGCTGTACCCGTCCCCCGATGAGGTGGTGGCGGTCTACCGGGTCGGTCTGCACCAACTGCTCCGCGAGGACTCGCCGCGATTCATCACCATCCCGGAGAGCCCGCGACCGGTGGTGCAGATTCCGTTGGGTGGCGACCTGATCCACGCCCCGACCGGGGCGGTGCTGCTGCAGTTGCGCTGGCTCGGGCTGGAGGGCCGCTCCGATGCCGTCGACGAGCTCGAACAGCCCGTGTTCGCCTGGAAATAGCGCGATTTGACGAGCGACGAATCACCGCTTCTGGGCCACCACGAACACCCGCCGGAACGGGAAGAACGTCGTCCCGTCGGCGCGTACCGGATACGCCCGCGCCAGCAGCGGGATGATCGCCTCCCGATAGCGTTGCCAGCCGTCCTCGTCGAGCCGCTCACGCACCTGCGTCAGCGTGCTCCCGGTGATCCAGTCCAGAACCGGTGTCTCGCCGCGTAACTCGTGCACATAGGTGGTTTCCCAGGCATCCACGGTGCAGCCGACGTCGGTCAGCAGACCGGCGTAATCGGCCGGCGCGCCGACCACCTCGGCATCGCGGAACGGCATATCGCGCAGCGCCGCGGCGAACGGTTCGCTGCGCGCCACCGCGCGCACCGCCTCGTGCGAGGCGGCATGGAAGTTGCCGGGCACCTGGAAGGCGACCCAGGATCCGGCGGCCAGCTGCCCCGCCCACCGCACCAAGAGCTCACGATGCTCGGGCACCCAGTGCAGCGCGGCATTGGAGATCACCACATCGGTATCGGGTTGCGGCGACCAGTCGGTGATCCGGTCCAACCGCACGTCGAGTCCGCGCTGCACCGCCGCCGCCACCATCTCCGGTGACGAGTCCACCCCCTGCACCACCGCGTCCGGCCAGCGCTGCGTCAGCGTCTCGGTCAGGTTCCCGGGTCCGCAACCCAGGTCGACGACCCGGCGCGGTGCGGTGGCCGCCACCCGGTTCACCAGATCGAAGAACGGCCGGCCGCGGTGGTCGGCGAAGGCGAGATAGACATCCGGGTTCCACATGCCCCCAGTGTCCCGCACGACTACGGATGACAGGATCGTCGGTGATGGATGAAGCAGCCGAGGTGCGCGCGATCTGGGACGGGCTGAGACTGCCCGGGATCATCGACGTGCACACCCATTTCATGCCGAAGAACGTGATGGACAAGGTGTGGAAGTACTTCGACAGCGCCGGGCCGCTGATCGGGCGGCCCTGGCCGATCACCTACCGCTCCGACGAGCGCGACCGCCTCACCATGTTGCGGGCCTTCGGTGTGCGGGCTTTCACGTCGCTGATCTACCCGCACAAGCCAGATATGGCCGCTTGGCTGAATCAGTGGGCGGCGGCCTTCGCCGCGCAGACCCCGGACTGTCTGTCCACGGCGACGTTCTTCCCCGAGCCTGGGGCCGCCCGGTATGTCGCCGACGCGATCGACGCCGGGGCGCGGGTGTTCAAGGCGCACGTCCAGGTCGGCGGCTATGACCCCACCGATGCGCTGCTCGACGACGTCTGGGGCGTGCTCGCCGACGCGGGCACACCGATCATCACGCATTGCGGCTCGGGTCCCACCCCCGGCGCGCACACCGGCCCCGATCCCATCCGGGCGGTGCTGGCCCGGCATCCCCGGCTGCGGCTGATCGTGGCGCACATGGGCGGACCGGAGTACAGCGATTTCCTGGACATCGTCGCGGCCCACGACGGGGTGCACCTGGACACCACGATGTCGTTCACCGCGTTCGTCGAACAGACCATGCCGTTCCCGCCCACGGAGTATCCCCGCCTGCGCGATCTGGGCCACCGCATCCTGTGGGGCAGCGATTTCCCGAACATCCCGTACCCGTACACCGAGGCGATGCAGGTCGTCTGCGATCTCCCCGGCATCGACGACGACTGGTTGCGCGGCGTGTTCCACGACAATGCCGCGGCGCTGTTCGGTTTACCTGCCGATGACTGACTGACACGTTCGGCCGCACCGGGCTACCATCGGCCAGGCTGCGACGGTGCAGCGAGAAAGGCCAGCGACGTGACCGAAACCGCACCCGTCGATCCGCCGATTCCCGTTCCGGACGTTCCCGGCGCCGACGCAGGTGTGCGCGGCCTGCCGCGGCGCATCGACCTGACCCGTCAGCAGCGGCTGGTGGTGGATGCCTCCGCCGTCGCCGATCTCGCGCTGCGCACCACGGTCGCCTCGATCGTCGGCGCGGCAATGCTGCCCCGGATGGCCGGCGCGGCACTGCGCCCCTCCGGCGTCGGTGACGAGGACGCCGCGCTGCAGTTCTACATCGACCTGGCCGCCCGGCGCGATCCGCGGCTGTCGTTCCCGGCCCCGACCGAACCGCCGCGCGTCTCATCGCGTCCGGCGAACCTGCTGGCGTCCTGGGTCGCCCATGGTGCGGTGCACAACATCCGCTTCCGCAGCAGTTTCCAGGCCATCAACCCGGCGCTGCGCGAGCAACGCGCCGGCTACGCCCGCAACAATGTGGTGCACGCCCAGCACTGGGTGCACGGCGACGGACCGCGTCCGACGCTGTGCCTGATCCACGGTTTGATGGGATCGGCGTACCTGTTCAACGGTCTGTTCTTCTCTCTACCTTGGTTTTTCCGGTCCGGGTACGACGTGATGCTCTACACGCTGCCGTTCCACGGGCTGCGCGCCGAGGCAAACTCGCCCTACAGCGGGTATGGCTACTTCGCCGACGGTATGGCCGGTTTCGCCGAGGCGATGGCTCAGGCCGTGCACGACTTCCGTTCGGTCATCGACTATCTGGAGTACACCGGCGTCGACCGGATCGCGCTGACCGGCATGTCGCTGGGTGGCTACACCTCGGCGCTGATCGCCTCGGTGGACGACCGGATCCAGGCCGTCATCCCGAATGTGCCGGTGGTGACGCCCGAGTCGGCGTTCGACGACTGGTTCCCGGCCAATTACCTGGTGCGGCTCGGCAATCGGCTGACCGGGGTCGACAAGTCCCGCTCCGCTGCCGCCACCATGTTCCACTCACCGCTGAACTACGCACCGCTGGTCGGAAAGGAACGCCGACTCATCATCGCCGGCCTCGGGGACAAGCTGGCACCACCGCAACAGGCCGAACTCTTGTGGCGGCACTGGGACCGGTGCGCATTCCACTGGTTCCCCGGCAACCACGTGCTGCATGTCAGCCAGCCGGATTACCTGCGTCGGATGACGCGGTTCCTGCGGTCGTTCATGTTCTGACCGCACCGTCGGCGGGCCAACGGATCTCGGCAGCCAGGCTGCCCGCCGGCTGGTGTCCCGGCAGGCGCTGCGACGAGAACGGGTTCAGCGCGTTCAGCGTGACGCGCTGCCGGCCACCGAGCGGGACCAGCCCGGTGATCGGCGCACCGGGCGACGGCCGTTCCGCGGTGCGCAGCGCGACCGCGGCGGCCACCGTGTCGGGTCCGAATTCGACCGCGGTCCACCGCTCGTCGCCGGGATGCGATCGGACCGCATCGAGTGCGCCCGGCAGTGCGCCGGCCGGAATCCGGTAGGCGGTCAGGAAACCCGCATCGTCGGACAAGGCGCGCCAGGTCTCCTTGGCGTGGTCGCCGACCGGTTGCGGGGCCGCCTGCAGCGGGGTCACCGTCCAACCGCCCTCGCGCAGATGGTCGGCCAGCCGACGGCCGATGACGTCGACGGTGTCGTGCAACGGGATCCGCGGTGAGCGGGCCTGCAAGGCGGACAGGTTCTGGGCGGCATCCATCGTCAGGCTGACCCAGTGCGTGCGCTGCCCGGCGGCATCACGGCTGGTGATGCGCACCTTGTCCAGTCGCAGTCCGTACCGGTCGGCGTATCCGGCGATCAGTTCGACGGGCAGTTCGTCATCCAGTGGATCCTCGATCTGCAGCACGGCGGTGGCACGGTCGGACCGATCGCGCCGGTTGCCGCCGCGGTTCCCGCGCCAGATGGCCCATCGGTGGGCAAGCTTGGTGGTGGCGAATTCCCCACGCCACCAGGCCAACAGCACGATCACCACGACGACCGACACACCCAGCACCCACTGCTGGGTGACGGTCCGGAACGGATAGGCCAGCGCGGCAGCCACGATGAACAGCAGCGCCAAGGCGAGTCGAGCCGTCATGCGGCGTTGTCCTTCCGTCGTTGGGTGGCGGTGACGGCGGTCACCGCGGCGACGAGGGCCAGCAGCCCCGCGCCGATATAGGCGATGGTGCGTCCGGTGTGGTCGGGCTCGACCGGATCCGGGGGTGCGGCAACTTGTCTCGTGGTCTCGGGGGCGCTGCCCGGACCGGGCACGTCCCAGGTCAACGCGGCGACCGGATCGATGGTGCCGGCGCCGACCAGCGAGGACGGCGACCGGTCGGCGCCACGCGCGGTCACGGTCAGCCTGCGGATCACCTGGGCGGCCGAGAGGTCGGGAAACCGACTGCGCACCAAGGCCGCCACACCGGAGACGTACGCGGCCGCGTAGCTGGTTCCCGCGACCGGGGTCAGCTCACCCTTCTCGTTGGGCTGGCCGTTGGCCAGCCCGCCGTCGGGGCTGTTACTCACCGAGGTGATGTTCTCCCCCGGCGCGGCCAGCCCCACCCACGGACCGGACATGGTGAACGGTGCGGGTTGTCCGGCCGGGTCGAGCGCGCCCACCGACAGCACGTAGGGCTGCCACCAGGACGGCGTGGACACCGAGCTGACACCCGCCCAGTTACGCGGATCGTCGGGCCGATTCGGGTCGGTCAACGGATTCGGCGCGCACGCGGTCCCCCCGGCGATGCCGCCGCCGGTGTTGCCCGCGGCGGCGACGATGACGGCGTCCCTGTCCACGGCGGCGTAGCGCAACGCCGCGCCCAGCGCGCTCTGGTCGAGCGTCGTGGTCGCCGGCACGCAGGCCACCGAGGAGATGTTGATGACCCGTGCGCCCAGATCGGCGGCCCGCACCACCGCCCGGGCGAGCGTCGCGATGTCATTGCTGGCCTCGGCGATCACCGGGTCCTCGCCGGGCTGATTGGGCGAGTACTTACCGGAGGTCTGCCGGATCGAGAGCAGGCGGGCGCCGGGTGCCACGCCGGAAAAGCCATCCGGGCCGGGCTGACCGGCGATCAGACCGGCGACCATCGTCCCGTGCCCGTCGCAGTCGGTCAGCCCATCGGTGCTTGCCACGTAATCACCGCCGGCCTCGACGTCGGGCAGGCGCGGTCCGGGCTGCACACCGGTGTCGATCACCGCCACGGTCTGCCCGTCGCCGCGGCTGTGCCGCCATGCGTCATCCAGGTTGAGCGACAACTGATTCGGTGATGCCTGCGCGGGGTCGGTGCCCGGGATGATCCCGGTCACGGTGCAGGCGGCGCGCTGCGCCATCGGCTGCACGGGGCCCGCGGTTCCCGGTGGGGGTGCCACCGCATCGTCGACCTGGGGCGGGGTGATGGCTCCCGCGGCCGGGCAGCCGATCATCGCGACGGCCACCACGGCCGTCAGCGCGGCGGCTCCCCTGCGCATCACCGGTTCAGGACCCATTCGAACAGGCCCAGCAGGTACGCGGCGATCGGGATCAACGATGCATCGACGGCTGCCGCGGCGAAACCGAACAGCCGGCGCATGGGCAGCGAATAGGTGTCCGGGGAGGCGACGCGCGGGTTGAGCGCGGCGATGATCCAGAACGCGACGACCGCCACCAGCGCGCCCAGCGCCCACCATGCGGCGGCGTACCGCTCGGTCAGCGCGAACACCACCAGCAGGCCGGCGGGCAGCAGGAACGACTGGCTCAGCAGCCACGCCTTGCACGGTGTCGAATCCCACACCCGGGCGCGCAACGTGGTGCCCACGGCGGCAACGGCGACCAACACCCACGCCCACACCGACACCTCGGGCCGGCCGACCAGGATGAGCGATCCGACCACCGACAGCAGCACACCCGCGGCAAGGAAGCCGGTCTGGTGCGCATCGGTGACGCGGATGCGGCGCGGCAGGTCCTCCAGCACGCGCAGCGGCTGCGCCGACGGCGTGGGATCACCGGGTGCGGGGATGACCGGGACGGGTAGCCGTGCCCACAGCGCCGACAACCGGGCGGCCTGCACGGTGACCAACAGGGCGAAGACGATCAGCCCGGTGCCGGTCCGGGTGGGGGTCATGTCCCAGATGGTGGCCAGCGCGGCGAACAGGGCGACCCCGACACCCAGCACGGTCGCAGTGGTGAACGCGGCGATCGCGCGTTCGAAGACCACGATGCTGATCACCGACCAGGCGGCCACACCGGCGGCGGCCAGCAGCACCTGGGCGGCACCGAGCTCGCCGGGAACGGCCAGGCCGAAGGCAGCCGCGATCGGGGCCAGCGCGGTCAGCGCCAGGGCGGTGCCCAGCCCGGGGTGGCGCACCCGGGCCGCGAACGATGTCACGACGGTGATCGCGGCCAGCGCGGCGACGGCGAACAGCCCGGCGGAGTGCCCGGTGACCAGCCGCACGCCGGTGGCCAGCGCGGTGCCGAGCAGGATCAGTGCGATACCCGCGCTCGCCGCGGCACGCTGGATCTGCGGCTGACCCCACGGCCGCTCCCGGGCCGCGGAGAAGATGACCGCCGCGTCGGCGATGTCCTCGATGATGCGCGGCGCGGCGGGTCCGGCCGGGATCTCCTGCAGCGCCAACAGATCGCCGTCGACGACGCCCACGGTGTCCAGGGTCGCGTCCAGACTGAACGGAGCCCCACCGATCGGTGCGAGACTGAGCCGCGCCGGTGCGCCGTCGGTGCCGTCCGTCGCGGGCAGCACCGTGCGCTGCACGGCGGGGATGATCTCGCGCAACGGCAGCTCGGCCGGCAGCGCCAGCTCGGTGAGGCGTCCACCGGCGGAGCCGTCCCCGGCGGACAGCACGGCCACCCGCACGATCGGCATCACAGTGTTGTCGGGCATCGGTTTTCCGTTCTCTGGTCGAAATCTCGGTTGTGCTGTCGGTGCGCGAACCACGCGCCGTCGGGCAGCGTGGCGATGAGGTTTTCCACGGCATCGGCGATGGCCGACGCGGTTCCGGGTGTGAAGGTGGACACCCATTCCCCGTCGAACGCCTTCGACGGGCTGATCAGGATGCGGCCGGCCTCGGAGTCCATCACGCTGACCCCCACGTCGGTGCTCACCCGGTGGCCGTCGTGGTGCTCGCCCGCCACGATCTCGATGTAACTGCGTCTGCCGGTGAACACGGCCTCGACCACGGGCCGAGCCGAGGACGGAATCCCCAGGTACTCAAGCACTTCGGTCATGTCGGCTCCGGCTCTCAGTTTCTCGTCGGCGCGGGCGCCGGCTCGGACGGGTACGGTGAAATCGGCGAAGGATGCGGGTCGGCGACCCGACAGGCCGGCCACCAGCACCGGCGCCAGATCGCGCGGGGTAGGGATGTCCATCACGGTGAAGGTGACCAGACCGCCGTTGCGCAGGGCCACCACCGTGCTGCCGTCGCGGCGTGCGACGACGCCGCGCAGCATGTCACCGCGCGCGGACACGATCCGTAATTCGAGCCACTGCCGCGCCTGGCAGGTCTGCTTGATCCACTGCGCGACAGCGGAATTCACGGCTCCGCCGCCTGAGAACACCCCCAGGGCAGTCAGCTCGGCGATCCGCTCGGCGGCGAACGGTTCGGCGGCTGACGGCTCGCTGTAGGGCGGCGTGATCGCCAGAACCCAAGGGAACGAGCCGCAACCGACCTCTTCCGCGATGAACCAGGCCTGCTCGACGGTCAGCTCGACCGCATTAGCAGCCATCTATCCCCATTTGGCGCCTTCTGCCCGGTCCCGGGCGTTCATGGCGATGGTGTTCGTCTCATGGGTGCTCGCCATGGCCTGGTAGGCGCGCACCAACTCGGCCAGGCTGGCGTTCCACTGGGCCTGCCAGGCCTGGTAGGTCATCCCGGTGTCGCCCTGCCACGCGCCGGCCAACGCGGCCTGCTCGGCGGCGATATCGGCCCCGACGGTGTTCAAAGCGCCTGCATAGCCGTTCATCTCGGCGGACAGACCCAGCATGGCCGGATAGTTGTACATGATCTGAGACATACGATTTCTCCTGTTCGGCCGAGGGTTATCAGATGCCGGTGTACGTGCTGGCGGCGGCCGCGTCCTGCGCGACGTAGGTGCCTGCGGCGTCGGCCAGGTTGGCCTGGGCGATGTCCAGCAGCGCGTTCACCCGGGCGGACACCTCGATGAAGCGGGCGTGCGCGGCCTGGAAGGCCGCGGCGGACTCACCCATGTGGAAGGCCTGCGAGGCCTGGGCGGCGGATTCGGCCTGGGTGATGGTGCTGCGCATCAGGGCGGCCTTGGCGGCGAATGCCGACTCGGAGGCGACCAGCTGCGGGATGTGCGCGTCGAGCATGCTCATGGATTTTCCTTTCCAAGCACTGTATTTCGTGGTTCAAGCGGTACGGGCGGGGTTCTCAGTGTGGTCTGCCCCCTTCCGATGCGGGCGGATCCTCCGGACTCCATGACCCGGGCAGCATCGGGTTGGTGGGACCGCCGCCGAAGGTGTCGCCGGCCAACTCCGTCATACCGGCGGCGGTGCGCTGCTCGTCGGTCACCGCTCCGGTGAAACCGAGCTGGCCGGCGCCCTTGTCCCCGGCCTGGATGCGCGGCTCGGAGCGCGGCAGTGGAGGTTCGGGATCCTCGTCGTAGTCCATGAATTCGTCGGCGTAGGCGCGATCCTTGATCTCGCCACCACGCTTGCGCCGGCGCTTGCGGCGTTCGGCCGCCGACAGGGCAGCCGCCGAGGACACCGCCGCCGCCGAACCCGATGCGGGTGCCTTGGCGCTGGTGCCGTCCCGCACGGTCGGGCTGAATCCGCCACCGGGATGTCCGCCGTACACCGCGTAGGCCATCGCCGGGGCGGTCGCGGCCGGCGTCGCGGCGGGTGCCGTGGCCGGTGCGGTGGCCGGTGCCGCGGGTGCGGCAGGCGCAGCGGACGGGGTGCCCGCCGGCGCGATGCTCGCCACCGGGAGTGCGGCATCGGGTCGCTGCGCGGCCGGCGCGGCCGGGTCGCCGAGCACCAGCGGCGGCAGGTCGGTGAATTGCGGTAGCAGCGCCAGGAATCCGAGTGCCGCCAGACCGATTCCGAGAAGCGGCACCAGGAACGGCGACAACGCGACACCGATCCAGGTGCCCCAGCCCACCGGCTGGAAGAACGCCTGATAGCCGACGCCGAACAAGAACGGCCCCCAGGTCGCCAGGAACGCCGCCGGGTTGGTCAACAGGTCGACCATCATCTGCTGCAGGGTTCCGAACGGGTCCAGCAGGAACCGCGCGACATACTCGCCGCCGATCAGGCTGGGCTGGTTGAAGTAGTCGGCCAGCAGCCGGATGATCGGATTCTGCGACCACCAGTCCGGGGTGCTCAGCGCCTGCGCCGAGATGGCGCCCTGCACCTGTGCGCTGGCCTGCATCAGGCTCGCGGATGCGGCGCCGGCCGCACCGGCGCCCGGTGCCAGCAGCATCGGTGCCGGGGCGCTCGACGGCGTCGCCGACACAGCCGCGCCCGACACCGCCTGATAGGTGGCCATGGTGGTGGCCGCCTGGATCCACATCCGGACGTAGTCGGCCTCGTTGAGGGCGATCGGAATGGTGTTGATACCGAAGAAATTGGTCGCGACCAGCACACCGTGCACGGCGTGGTTGGCGGCCAGTTCGGCCAGCGTCGGCATGGTCGCCAGCGCCGTGGTGTAGGCCGCGGCGGCCGTCTCGTGTTGGGCTGCGGCCACGGCGCTGTTGGCACTCTGCTGGGCCAACCAGGCGAGGTAGGGAACGTGCGCGGCCAGGTACTGTGCCGAACTCGGTCCCTCCCACGAACCACCCTCGACCGCACCGAGGACGCCGGTGAGTTCTGCCGCGGCGGAAGCGTATTCGGTGCTCAGCGATTGCCAGGCCCCCGCGGCGGCGAGCAGCGGCCCGGGGCCCGGACCGCTGCTCAGCAGGGCCGAATGCACCTCGGGTGGCAGCGCCATCCAGATGGGGGCGGTCATCTAGCCGCCTTGGATCATCGTGTAGGACGACGCGGCCATCGCATCACCGGTGGCGTAGCTGGCACCGGACTGGGCCACCCCGACACCGGACCGCCCGAGTTCCTCGACACCGAGGGCCGCGATCGCGGAATGCTCGACGCCGTGCGCGCTGAACGCCGCGGCGGTCTGCAACGACACCGGGTCGGCGGCCGGCGGCACCACGGCATTCACCAGCGGGGCGGCCGCGGCATGCGCGGCCGCCAGCCGGGCGGTCAGCGATTCGACCGCCGCGCCCGCAGCGGTCAGTCCTTCGGGAACCACACGCAGAGTCATCAGCTGTATTCCTTTCCGTTCGAGCTCGCCGGTGAGATCCGCTCAGGCACAAGCGGGTTGACAAGTTGTACGTACGTCGCCTCTTCGCTGTCGCCCAGCAGCATCGCCCGGCCCGCCGGCAGCCTGCTGAACCGCTTGCCGCGGAGTTTGCCCCCGTCGGCGGGACTGCCCGACAACATCACGGTAGTCGCCTGCAGGTCGTTGAGGCGGCGCAACAGCGGCGCGGTCATCACCGCATGTGCCGAGCCGCCGGCCCGCGCGGTGACGATTACGCGCAGCCCCAGGTCGCCCGCCTCGGCCAGCAGTCCCAGCAGCGGCGTCCACGGGCGCTGCCCGGCGTAGGGCCCGCTGACCGCGGGGCCGTCCGGGATCTGATCGACATCATCGATGATCAGGTAGTGGGTCTGGCCTCCCCCATGAGCACGGAAGCTCCAGCGGCGCAGGTCCTCGGCGCTCAGGCCGGCCGGCGGCCGACGCTTCTCGATCAGCGCCGACAACCCCAGCATGGCCGGGGTGACCCGGTCGATGTTCGGGGTGTACTCGTTGTCGGGGAACAGCGGTTCCTCGACCAGGTGCAACCGCCGGTCGATGACCGTGAACGCGACGTCCTGCTCGTTCGAGTTGTCCCGGATGGTCCGGATCAGGTGCCGCAGCAGGGTGGTCTTGCCGGAGCGGGAGTCACCGAACACCATCATCAGCGGGTGCCGGGCGAAGTCGATCGCGACCGGGCGCAGGTCCTCCTCGCGCTGGCCGATGACCACCTGCTCCGGACCCACGTACAGGGTGCCCAGCGCCGCGGGCGACAGCTGGGTGGGCAGCAGCCGGATCGCCGGGGCGTGCTGCCCGGCGTACCGGGTGTTGAGCACCGCGATATCCCGCAGATCCGGCGCGGCGAACAGGAAGTGCTCGGCGGCCATGGTCAGGCCGCGGCCCGGCTGGTCGGCCGGGACACCGTCGGCGGGACGGTGCAGGGCGCCGACCACCCGGACATTGCTGTCGTGCGAGTCGCTGAGCTTGAGCTCCAGACGCATGCCCAGGCCGTCACGCATCGCCAGCGGCACCTCCAGCCAGTTCGGCGTGGTGATGACGACGTGGATGCCGTAGGCCAGACCGGAATTCACCAGTTCGGTGACCCGGGCCAGCAGCGGATTGCGGGTGTTGAACGTGTCGGTGTTGTCCCGGCTGAACGCGTACAGGTTGTCGATGACCAGGAAGACCTCGCCGTACCCGTCGGCATACGCGCCCGAACCTGCGGCACCAAGTTCCTGCCGGGTGCGTAGCAGCTGTTCGAGTTCGGCGAAGGTGCGCCGGATCAGTTCGGGCTCCAGCGCGGTCGCGACGGCACCGACGTGGGCCAGATCGGCCATCGGGCGCAGCTGCCCGCCGCCGTAATCCAGGCAGTAGAAGCTGACGTCACCGGGCGCGTGCAGGGCGGCCGCCGACAGCATGAACGTCTGCAGGGCGGTCGACTTGCCCGACCGCGGGCCGCCGTGGATCAGCAGGTTGCCGGCCGCGGTGGCCGCGTCGAACACCAAAGCGTCGCGGCGCATCTCGAAGGGCTTGTCGATCTCGCCGAGCGGCCAGCGCCAACCGCGTTCGGCGATCTCGGTGCGCGTCAGCAGATCGGCCAGCAGGATGGTCTCCTCCAGCGGGGGCAGCCACAGCTGCGGTGCCTTCGGCCCGTAGTTGGCCAGCTGCTCGCCGATGGTGGCGATCAGCTTGCGCGGCGGCGGAACGTCCTCGACCTCACCGGTGACGATGACGGTGTCGGGAGCCGGCTCCACCCAGCCCGCGGTGAACACCTGTGGTTCGGGCACCGAGTGCACCACGACCGAGCGACTGTTGCGCGGCGGGTCATAGATGCCATCGACGTAGGTGCTGCGGAACTTGATCGGATTGGCACCCGGCGCCGGAACCAGGAAGCCCTCACCCTTGTGTTCGCGGCCCGACTCGATCTGGAAGGCGTCCTCGGTGCCGATGATCTGCCGGCTGATCGACGGGCTGGCCACCTTCAGACCGACGCGGTAGGAGGTGTTCTTGTCGATGTCCTTGATTCGGCCGACATCCAGGGTCTGCGACGCGAACAGGATGTGGATCCGGAACGACCGGCCTTTGCGGGCGACATAGTCGAACAGTTCGGCGTACTCCGGGTGATCGGCGAGCATCAGGGTGAACTCGTCGGCCACCACGAACAGCGTCGGGATGGGCGCCAGGTCGTGGCCGGCCGTGATGGCTGCCTCGTACTCGGTCACCGAGTTGAACGCGCTGCCCTGCACGGCGCGGCCCGCGTCCTTGAGCAGCTGCTCGCGGCGGGCCACCTCACCGCGCAGCGTGTCGGCGAAACGGTCTGCCAGCGAACGCTTCTCGGCCATGTTGGAGATCACCGCGACCACCTGCGGGAAGTTGCGGAAGATGTCCGCACCCGCCTCGCCTTTGAAGTCGGCGTAGATGACGATCAACCGGTCCGCCGAATGCGTGGTCAGCAGCGACAGCAGGATCGACATCAGCGTCTGGGACTTGCCCGAGCCGGTCATACCGATCATCAGGCCGTGCGGGCCCATACCGCCCTCGGCCTCGTCCTTGAGGTCGAAGATCAGTGGTTCACCGGTGGCGGTGACGCCGATGGGAACCCGCAGTTCCTCGTCGCGGCTGCGCGGCGCCCACAGGCTTGCCACATCCAGTGCCGAAGCGTCGGTGATACCGAACAGGGTGGTGAACGTGGTGGCGCCGGTGGCGGCGGTGCGGGCCTGCTCGGGATTGGTGTCCCAGCGGGCGAGCCGACGGGCGAGGTGGCCGGCCTGCGCGCCGGAGAAGGCGTCGGCCGCATCCACGTAGGGCTGCCATCCGCCGCTCTGCCAACGCTCGATCCGGCCGCCCGTGATCTGCAGGATGGGGCGTTCGGGGTCCGAATACTGTTCGCGGTGCGGCTGTTTGGTCGACCGGTGGATCACCGTCACGCCCGCCACACCGGCCCTTCCCACCACCGTGTCGGGGTCGGCGTCCGGGTCGTCGACCAGCACCACCAGGTGCTTGCCCGCCGCCAGAGCGCTGCCGCTGAACGGATCACGCTCGTCGAGTACCGGTGTGAGCAGTCCGCGCAGCCCGTCGACCGAGGTCGACAGATAGCGGGCCGGACCCACCCCGTCGACGCGGCCGGGAACATCGGTGTGCGGCAACCACTTCAGCCACGACCAGTCGGCGGCCTCCAGGTCGGGCGTGGCCAGCGCCACGCCCAGCACCGCGGGATCGTGCCAGGTGACGGCCTGCGCCACCCAGGCGCGCATGGCGTCGCGGACCTCGTCGGCCGAACCCAGCACGGTGATGCGCGAGACCTTGCCCAGGTCGATACCGGTCGGCGCATTGCGCACGGTCCGGTGCACGTCGAGCAGACCGCGCAGGGTGGTGTGCGCCACCGGTTCCAGGTCGACCTCGTCGGCGGCGTCCTTGACGCGCAGTGCGGTGTTCAGCGGGACGTCGGCCAGGCCGGTGCGCACCACCAGGAAGTCGGGATCGTGCGGGTCACGCTCCCACTGCCTGCGGGTGCCGGGCACCGCCGACAGCGAATCCGGTTCGGGGTGTGACCATTCCAGCGCGGCTCGCTGATCGGCGGCCTGCGCCCGCACGTTGTCGCGGACCACCGACAGGTAGCGCAGGTAGTCGGCGCGTTCGGCGTCGACCTCCTCGGTGCGCAGTTTGTTGTCCGAACCGCGGTACAGCGCGGTGGCCGCCAGCAGCAGCACGAACGGGAAGAACAGCATGGTCGGCGAGATCATCCGCATGCCCGTGGCGAACAGCGCCACGATCATGCCGACGATCAGGATGACGATCAGGTACGGCAGCACCCGGCGCAGCAGCGACGGCGGCACCAGGCGCGGCAACGACGGGGGTGCCTCGATGGTGATGGTGCCCTTGCGGGCCTCCGGCACGGGCAGTCGGCGGCGTGCCTCGAAGATCAGGCGACTCATCAGCGTTCTCCATCCGGGCCGGATGCCACCGCACCGACGGCATCGTGGGCCACCAGCGCGTCGGCCCGCGACAGCGTGGGGCCGGGGGCGAACTGGGTGAGCACCGACCACGGGATGGCCAGTGGCGGCGGGGTCAAGCCCAGGGCGTCAACGGCTTTGGAGTCCGCGGCGGCGTCAACCCCGTAACGCACGCCGGTATCGCTGATCCAGAACGCCGCACCGGCCGGCGGTGCTCCGGCGTCGGAGCCGACGGACTGGACGAAGTAACCACTGCCCGGGGTGAGCGCGACCCGTTCGGCGGTGATGGCACCACCGGAGCCGACCAGATCGACCGTGCCCATCCCTTCGGGCAGCGGCAGTGCCGCACCGGACAGCAGCGTCAGCCTGCCCTCGGTGGCGTCGGCGGGTTTGGCCCAGTATGCGCAGGTGACCGGTGCCGGAGCGGCATCGACCAGGGTCACCTCATCGGCCGGGTAGCCGCCGGTGTCGATGCCACCGGCGACGGGCATCCGGGCCACCTCATCGGCACCCAGACGTGGGGGTTGCTGCAGCCCATAGGAATTCGTGTTGCGCATGATCGCCGCGAGCACCGGCGACACCGCCTGCAGGCCGTCGGCGTGCACGACGTAGTAGCGGATGGTGTTGTCCGCCTCGAACGCGGCCACCACGGCGCCGATCGGCGCGGGCACCGGCAGCGGGAAACGCGGCGGCTCACCGGCTCCGGGCAGGACCGGCGCCACCAGCGGCGCCGATTCGGGAATGGCGTTGAACAGGCCGGGGGCGATGATGCGCGGTTCGGGGATCGCGGCGCCGAGCCCGAGGGCATCGGTGACCGCCCGGTTACCCAGATCGATGGGACTGCGCTTGCCGCCCCACAGCAACCAGGTGCCCGCATGCACACCGCCGACATTGCGCACCAGCACCGCGCGGTCGGCGGGCAGCGTCGCGGCACGCTCGCCCTGCTCGTCGGGGGCACCGGCGATGAGGGTGACACCGGCGGAGGTGTCCGAGACGGCATCGCACACCGTCCAGTCGGCGTCCCGAGAGCTGTTCTGCACCATGCGTTCCGGCGCGCCAGGGATACCGATGAGATTGCCGCGGGCGAACCGGTCGATCTCACTGCTCTTGACCGCCGTCGGATTCTCGGCCTGTCCCGCGATCAGTCGGGCGGAGGTGAGGTTGAGCGCAGGGTGCACCACATCTCCGATGCGGACGTACAGCGCCGAGGTCTCCCGATCGGCCAGGATCGTGGCGTTGCCGGCGTCCCCGCCGGGCCGGATGAGTGAGAAGACAAAGCATCCGGCGACGACGGTGACCGATACCAGCGCGCCGACGAGCACCGCACGGTTCTGGGTGCGCAGCGGATCGACCAGCATGCGGGTGTCGTGCAGTGCCACGCCGGAAGCGATGCGCCGCATGACGAAACGCCAGCCCGACACCTGATGCCGGGTGACGAACCCGCGCCGATACGCGACCCGGTCCGGGTTCTCGTTGACCGGTGTGCGCGAGGCGAATTCGCGCCGCTCCTCGTGACCTTCGCTCATTCGACTGCCTCGCAGGCTCGGCTGCCGAATAGCAGCCCTTTGATTCGCTCGTAAACTTCGCTCATGCCTGCGGCACCGTCAGTCCGAGCCCACGCAGCAGCGGAGCGGCCGACCGGCTGACATCCTCGGCGGTGATCGTCATCAGTTCGTCGTCGGTGAAGTCGTCGGAATCGGAGTGGTCCAATCGGTATTCGCGTTCCTCCTCGGAACGCTCGACAAGGTTGCGGACGAAACGGCCGTTACCGGCGATGTCCAGGCTGCGTCGGGCGGTGCCGATCGCGTCCGGGGTGGTGCTGGCCGCCAGATGGGCGAACAGCGCCTCCATCTCGTCGTGCGCGGAGGGCTCGAAGATGCTGTCACGCTTCTCGGCCATCCGGGTGGCCATCTCGACCAGTTCCGGTGCGCTGTAGGAGGGGAAGTCGATGCTGCGAGTGAAGCGCGACCGCAGACCCTCGTTGGTGTCCAGGAACCGGTCGAGGTCGGCGCGGTAGCCGGCGACAATGACGACGAGCCGGTCGCGGTCGTTCTCCATCCGCGCCAGCAGGGTGTCGATGGCGACCAGACCGAAATCGTTCTTGGCACCGGTGGACACCAACGCGTAGGCCTCGTCGAGGAACAGCACACCGTCCAGGGCGCTGTCGATGATGGCGTTGGTCTTGGCCTCGGTCTCGCCGATGTGCTGACCGATCAGGTCGGCACGGTGCACCTCGCGCACCGTTTCCTTCTTGAGAAGGCCCAGGCCGCAATAGATCTTGGCGACCACGCGGGCGATGGTGGTCTTACCGGTTCCCGGCGGACCGGCGAACACCAGGTGGTTGGTGCGCTGGGCGACGGTCAGGCCACGTTCCTGACGCCGGATCGACATCGCCACCGAGCTTTTCAGCCGTGCGACCTGATACTTGACCTCTTCCAGGCCGATGAATTCGGCGAGTTCGGCCTCGGCTTCGATGAGCAGGTGCGCCTTGCGCTCCTTGGCACCCGGATCGACGAAGTCGGATTCGCCGGGCTCGGTGTCGGGATCCCACGGGTTGCTGCGCGCCTCGATGCGCGCCGCGGTGGTCGTCTGCAGGCCGAAAGACTTGTCCAGCAGGGCTTCTTCGACACCGGTGTGCTCGGGGTTGGCGGCGTAGAGTTCGGCCAGGACGTCCTCGGCCTCGTCGTCCTCGCCCTGGGCGCGCAGGCACAAACCCTTGATCAGGCCGCCGTCGACCGCGGCGACCGGGACCGGACCGGCCGGATTTTCCAGGTGCGACAACGCCGGTGCGTACATGCCCAGCTGTGCCAGCGCCACGCCGAGGGTCACCCGTGCGGCATGGGCGTAGTGCTCGTCGAGCTTGGCGTCGTTGACGATCGGTGTCAGCAGGCGCACCACATCCGACCAACGCCTGCTGCGGTGATAGAGGGCGACTCGCACCCAGCGGGCCTGCAGCCAGGCCGGGCGCCGGGTGATCAGTTCGGCGACCAGCTCGTCGGCGGCCACGAACTCGCCGGCCTCACCGAGCGCGGCGGCGTAGGCCAACGCGATGTCATCCCGATCGGTGGCGCGGAACTGCAGATACAGGCCGGTGTCGTACACGAAGCCGAGCGCGTCGGCGCCGAGTTCGACCTCACGGGTGAGGACGCCGAAGGTGCCCAGCGTGCGCCAGACGGTGGCGATGACGCGACCGGCGTTGTCACCGGTGCCCTCGCCGGCGGCGGCGAGGCCGATCCAGGCGTCACACTGCTCACGGGCGATGCGGGTCAGTTCGGTGAACCCCGAACGCGCCGCGGCGAGGTCTGCCGGGCGCCGCCGGTCGTTGACCGACAGCCCCAGCGACCGGCAACAGGTCGCGAACCTGTTCACCACGTCGCGGTCGACGCGTGCTCCCCCTACGCTCGCCACGAGCGAGTTACTGACCGTATCCATATGTTCTTCGCAAAGAAGCGACTCGCCCCCCTGCCGTCTCCTTAAGTATGCCTAGGCTAACTCCGCAGAAGTTAGCATCGCATCAACTGACCTGTCGAGACGTCCGCCCCCTCTGCGATGGTGAGCACGATCACCGCCGCACCGCCGGTGCTCAGCGAAGATTCTCAGCGCAGCAAAAGGCGGCTGGACTGGCGATAGCCCAGTGCCAGCAAATTTCCGCAGGGGCCGATCAGACCAGCGGCCGCCCGGTGCGAATACGCCAGTCCAGATCCTTGAGCAACACGTTGAAGGGAAACTGCCGCACGAAACCGGGCGCGACGTTGTTGGCGAAGCGCAGCACCGCCATCAGCCGGTCGAAGCGGCGCTGACGCTGCGCGTCCCAGGGCAGGCGCATCTCGTCGCGGAACCGCTGCGGCAGGAATCCGGTGGTGATCAGCCCCGCCAAGTCCTCGGCGGCGCGCTGCAACGGGCCGGGCAACCGCACTCCGCGCAGTCGACCCACCGCGATCGGATACAGGAACTCGCGGGCGGTGTCGTCGATGTGGATCTGGTCCAGCTGCTCTTCCCAGTACTTGTCGAATGCGGCACGGTCCGCCGGCCACATCTCGGGCGTGACCTGCAGGGTTGTCGCCAGCGTGATGCCGTCGCGGTAGTGCTGGTCGGCCGTCTCGTCATCGATCTCGCCGACGAAGATGCGTCGCACGTCCACCGATCCCTTGTAGAGGCAGGCCGCGACCCACAACTGCAGGTTCTTGTCGAATGCGTTGTACTCGACCGGGCTGTCCTCGGTGGAGTACACCTGGGCGTGCGCCCGGTTGACGGCCCGACGGAAAGCCGCCTTCTGCTGGTCGGATCCCCGCCCCGCGACGGCGAGGTAGGTGAAGGTGGTGCGGGCCCGCTTCACCGGATGCCGGTCGATGCGCCCGCTTTCGACCTTGCTCTCGATCACCCCGTACGCGACGCCGGGGCGGCCGAGCTGCATGACCACATTGGCCGGGCCGGCCAGCAGCGCCACGCCCATCAGACCGTCGGCGGTCGAGGCGCCCCAGCGCCGCTGCCGTTGGCGCGGGCGCACCGGCGGACACGTGGTGTCGTGGACGGGTCGTTCGACGATCGCCATCGCAGTCAAGCTCCTCGGACCAAAAGTGAGAACGAAAGTTTCCTGATATTGCCCTTCCACTCGACAGGTGTCAATATTGACGCGTGACGCAGATCAGGCCGTACCGCGGCGTCTCGGCGCCGCAGCGGCTGGCCGATCGGCGTCAACGGTTTCTCGATGCCGGACTCGACCTGCTCAGTAGCGCGAACGACGATCTGACGGTGCGGGCCATCTGCCGCTCGGCAGGCGTGGCGACGCGGCACTTCTACGAGGCGTTCACCGACAAGGACGCGTTCGTCGCGGCGGTGTTCGATTCGGTCGTCGGCACCATCGCCGCCACGACCCAGGCAGCCGTCGCCTCGGTGCCGCCCGCCGAACAGAACCGGGCCGGTATCACCAACCTCGTCCGCACCATCGGCGAGGACGCCCGCGTCGGCAGGCTGCTCTTCGACAACCACCTGTCCAACACGGTGTTGGTCCGCAAGCGCGCCGAGCTCGGCGGATTCTTCGCGGTCCTGGCAGCCCAGCACGCACAGGACGTCCTGGGCCGGGCCGAGCCCGAGCAGGTTCAGGCGATCGCACACTTCGTCGTCGGCGGGGTCAGCCAGACCATCAACGGCTGGTTGAACCGGGATATCGCACTGACCGGCGATGCACTGATCGACCTGCTGACCGCAATGCTGGACAGCTTTCCCGACCCGCGCCGGCGCTAGACGACCGCTCGCGGTCGGCGGTCCGCTGCGGTCTTCGGCACCGCCGCCGTGTCAGCCTCGGTGAATTCCTTCACCCAGCAGGCGAACTCCAGCGTGATGCCGTCGGGATCCTGGAAGTAGAAGGACCGTACGTACACACCCGGATGCAGCGTTTTGGACGCCTGCCACTCGCTGTCGTCGTGGTTGAGCACCGGACCGACCCGCACACCCTTGGCCTTCAGCTTCTCGCGGTACTCGTCGAACTTCTCGGCAGGCACGTGGAAGGCAAGGTGGTTCATGGTGGACACCGCGCTGGTGATCTCACCGAGGCCGGGCAGCGCGATCGGCGCCGAGACGCCCGGTACGCCGTCGGGGGCGTCGGTGAACCAGAAGAACGCCACGCAGTCGCCGTTGCCCGCATCGAAGAAGAAGTGCTGCCCCATCCCGCCGGGCAGGTCGAGGGACTTGATCAGCGGCATGCCGAGCACGCCGGAGTAGAAGTCCACGGTGCGCTGCATATCCGAGCAGACCAGGGCGACATGGTTGATGCCGCCGAGGGTGAACTCGGAATTCGGATTCTCGGGCTTGATCACGATGGTCTCCCAGCTCTGGCGCCGATCTGAAACTGAATCTAACATCAGATTCAGGTTTGATCAATGAAGTCGGGAAGGCAGGTCAGGTGACCGCTCGAGTCGAGCTGCCCACCGTCCGCGGGCGACAGACACAGGCCGCCATCGACGCCGCTGCGCGAACGGTGGTGGCGCGCAAGGGGATTCTGGCTGCCACCATCGCCGATATCGCGGCCGAGGCGGGCCGCTCCACCGCGTCGTTCTACAACTATTACGACTCCAAGGAGGCGATGGTCCGCGAATGGGCCGTCCGCTTCCGCGACGAGGCGCGGATGCGGGCCCGCGCGGCGGCCGAACCCGGACTCGACGACGCGGCCCGCGCCCAGGCCGCCGCGGCGGCGCACTGGAACACCTACCGGCACCGTCTCGCCGAGATCATCGCCGTATCCCAACTGGCGATGATCAGTGACGATTTCGCCCAGTACTGGGCCGAGATCTGCGAACTACCCATCACTTTGGTCACCGAGATGGTCGAACATGCGCAGGGCCGAGGCTTCTGCCCCGGCGATGACGCCCATCTGATCGCCGTCGCCCTGGTGTCGATGCTCAACCAGTTCTGCTACACCCAACTGTCGGGCGCCGGTGCGCAGACCGCAGACGACGACAAGTGCATCGCCACCCTGGCCGCCATCTTCTACCGCACCATCTATCACGAGGGGACGAACCGGTCATGACGTCGAAGAGCGCGACACCGGGGGTACAACGGGAGTTCGTCGGGGTCGACTCCCCCACCGCCCGGCGCGCGGGTGCCGGCGGGCACCCGTGCCAGGGGCTGTATCACCGGGGCCTCGGGCGCAAACCGAAGGTCGCGGTGATCGCCACGCACTACCAGATCGACTTCTCCGAGCACTATCTCGCCGATTACCTCGCCACCCGGGGCATCGGTTTCCTGGGCTGGAACACCCGCTTCCGAGGGTTCGAGAGCAGCTTTGTGCTCGACCACGCCCTGGTCGACATCGGGGTGGGGGTGCGTTGGCTGCGCGAGGTGCAGAACATCGAAACCGTGATCCTGCTGGGCAATTCCGGTGGCGGATCACTCATGTCGGCCTATCAGGCGCAGGCGTTGCACCATCACGTCACCCCGTTGGACGGGATGCGACCGGCCGCCGGAATCACCGAGCTGCTGCCCGCCGACGGTTACGTGGCCAGCGCGGCGCACCCGGGTCGTCCCGATGTGCTGACGGCCTGGATGGACGCCGCCGTCGTCGACGAGAACGATGCCCTGGCAACCGATCCCGAGCTCGACCTGTTCGACGAGCGCAATGGTCCGCCCTATTCGGCCGAGTTCGTCGAGCGCTACCGCGCCGCTCAGGTCGTCCGCAACGAGGCCATCACCGACTGGGCCGAGGCCGAACTCAAGCGCGTCCGGGCCGCCGGCTACTCGGATCGGCCGTTCACCGTGCTGCGCACATGGGCCGACCCGCGCATGGTCGATCCCACGCTGGAACCGACCAAGCGTCAACCGAACCTCTGCTACGCGGGTACGCCGGTCAAGGCCAACCGCTCCGCGCGCGGTATCGCCGCGGCATGCACGCTGCGCAACTGGATCGGCATGTGGAGTCTGCGGCACGCACAGACCCGGGCCGAACCGCACCTGGCGCTCATCGACTGCCCGGCGCTGGTGATCAACGCCGAGCAGGACACCGGCGTCTACCCCTCGGACGCCCAGCGCATCCATGACGCCTTGGCGTCCACGGACAAGACGTCGGTGTCGATCGACACCGACCATTACTTCACCACTCCGGGTGCGCGCAGCGAGCAGGCCGATACGATCGCCAGGTGGATAGCCAAGCGGTGGCGGTGACGGTCCTGGCCCATTTCACCCCGGGCGAAAAGGTGCTCAACCTCGTTGCGCCGGAATCGGATTGGCTGGACATCCAGTGGTGCGCCGAGGACGACGACGACACCTTCTACCGGGCGCTACCCGACGCGCAGGTGATCTGGCATGTCCTGCGCCCACTGTCGGGTACGGACCTGGAGCTGGCGGGCAACTGCACCCTGGTGCACAAGCTGGGCGCCGGGGTGAACACCATCGACGTGGCCACCGCCACCCGGCGCGGTATCGCGGTGGCCAACATGCCGGGCGCCAACGCGCCGTCGGTCGCCGAGGGCACGGTGTTGCTGATGCTCGCCGCGTTGCGCCGGCTGCCGGTGCTCGACCGCGCGATCCGCGACGGCCGCGGTTGGCCGTCGGATCCGACGCTGGGTGAGACGGTCCGCGATATCGGCGGCTGCACCGTCGGGCTGATCGGGTACGGCAATATCGCCAAACAGGTCGAGCGCATCGTGACGGCGATGGGCACCCCGGCCGAGAAGGTGCTGCACACCAGCACCCGCGACGACGGGCACCCCGGCTGGCGGCCACTGCCCGCGCTGCTGGCCGCCAGCGACATCGTCTCGCTGCACCTGCCGCTCACCGACGCCACCCACCACCTGCTCGACCGCGATGCGCTGGCGCTGATGAAGCCCGATGCGGTGCTGGTCAACACCGCGCGCGGGCCGATCGTCGACGAGGACGCACTCGCCGACGCGCTGCGCACCGGCCGGTTGGCGGCCGCCGGACTCGACGTGTTCTCGACTGAGCCGGTGACCGCGGACAATCCCTTGCTGGGCCTGGACAACGTGGTGCTCACCCCGCACGTCACCTGGTACACCGCCGACACGATGCGTCGCTACCTGGAGTTTGCGGTCGACAACTGCCGCCGCATCCGCGACGGCCGCCCGCTCGCCAACGTGGTGAACCAAGTGAACTAGGGGCCGGGGGTGACAGCCATCACGCCGGGGGTACCCTCGGTTACCAACCGACCGGTTATTAGGGAAGTTGCCCCCATGGAGGTTAAGCGTGCCCATCGCGATCAACTCTGAACACAACGACCTGGCCGATTCGGTCCGGTCCCTGGTGGCCAAGGTGGCCCCGTCCGATGTCCTGCACGAAGCGCTGGAGACACCGATCTCCAACCCGCCGCCGTACTGGAAGGCCGCCGCTGAGCAGGGCCTGCAGGGCGTGCACCTGTCCGAGAAGGTGGACGGTCAGGGCTTCGGCATCCTCGAACTGGCGATCACCCTCGCCGAGTTCGGTTACGGCGCGGTTCCCGGGCCCTTCGTCCCGTCGGCGATCGCCAGCGCGCTGATTGCCGCGCACGACGCCGATTCGTCGCTGCTCGGCGGCCTGGCCTCCGGTGCGACCATCGCGGCCTACGCCATCGATTCCGGTCTGACCGCCACCCGCCAGGGCGACAATCTGGTGATCCGCGGTGAGGTCCGGGCCGTTCCGGCCGCCGCTCAGGCTTCTCTGCTGGTGTTGCCCGTGTCGATCGACAGCAGCGAAGAGTGGGTCGTCCTGGACGCCGAGAGCTGCGAGATCGAAGAGGTCAAGAGCCTCGATCCGCTGCGGCCGGTGGCCCACGTGCGGGTCAGTGCGGTCGAGATCGCCGGCGACCGGGTGTTGTCGAACCTGACGCGTGCGCATGCCCGCGCGCTCATCGCGACGCTGCTGTCGGCCGAATGCGTCGGCGTGGCGCGCTGGGCCACCGACACCGCCACCGAGTACGCCAAGATCCGCGAGCAGTTCGGCCGTCCGATCGGGCAGTTCCAGGCCATCAAGCACAAGTGCGCCGGCATGATCGCCGAAACCGAGCGGGCCACCGCCGCCGTCTGGGATGCGGCCCGGGCCCTCGACGAATTCCACGGGGGCGGTGAGGATTCCAAGTACGAGTTCGCCGCCGCGGTGGCCGGCACGCTGGCTCCGGCCGCGGTGCAGCACACCGCGCAGGAGTGCATCCAGGTGCACGGCGGTATCGGCTTCACCTGGGAGCACGACACCAACGTCTACTACCGCCGGGCGCTGGTGCTGGCCGCGAGCTTCGGCCGGGCCGCCGACTACCCGCAGCAGGTCGTCGACACCGCCACCGGTGGCGGTCTGCGCAAGCTGGACATCGACCTTGACCCCGACACCGAGAAGCTGCGCGAGGAGATCCGCGCAGAGGTGGCCGCGCTCAAGGCCATTGCGCGCGAGGAGCGCAACACCGCGATCGCCGAGGGCGGTTGGGTGCAGCCGCATCTGCCCAAGCCGTGGGGACGCGACGCCGCACCGATCGAGCAGATCATCATCGCCCAGGAGTTCTCCTCGGGCCGGGTGGCGCGTCCGCAGATGGGTATCGCGGCCTGGATCATCCCCTCGATCGTCGCCTACGGCACCGACGAGCAGCAGCAACAGTTCCTGCCGCCGACCTTCCGTGGCGAGATGATCTGGTGCCAGCTGTTCTCCGAGCCCGGTGCCGGTTCGGACCTGGCCAGCCTGACGACGAAGGCCACCAAGGTCGACGGCGGTTGGCGCATCACCGGGCAGAAGATCTGGACGACCGGCGCACAGTTCTCCCAGTGGGGCGCGCTGCTGGCCAGGACGAATCCAGATGCCCCGAAGCACAACGGCATCACGTACTTCCTGATCGACATGAAGTCCCCGGGCGTCGAGGTGAAGCCGCTGCGCGAGCTGACCGGTGACGCGATGTTCAACACGGTGTTCATCGACGACGTCTTCGTCCCGGATTCGATGGTGCTCGGTGAGGTGGACCGCGGCTGGGAGGTCAGCCGCAATACGCTGACCAACGAGCGCGTCTCCATCGGCAGTGCCGAACCGCCGTTCCTGGCCAGCCTGGACCAGTTCGTGGAGTTCGTCCGCGACGGGCAGTTCGACCAGATCGAGCAGAACCACGCGGGCAAGTTGATCGCCGAGGGGTACGCCGCCAAGGTGCTCAACCTGCGCTCGACGCTGCTGACGTTGGCCGGTGGCGACCCGATGCCCGCGGCCGCGATCTCCAAGCTGCTGTCGATGAAGACCGGGCAGGGCTACGCCGAGTTCGGGGTGTCCTCGTTCGGCACCGACGGCGCGCTCGGCGACAAGGAGCAGGAGCCGGGCAAGTGGTCGGAGCGGCTGCTGTTCAGCCGGGCCACCACGATCTACGGCGGCACCAGCGAGGTGCAGCTCAACATCATCGCCGAGCGCCTGCTCGGCCTGCCCCGCGACCCGTAAGCGGTCACCTTTCACTCGCGAGCAGGCGCAAAACTGCCCCATTTCACCTGAAATGGGGCAGTTTTGCGTTCCCCCGCAAGCGGGAGGTGCCCCCAGTTCGCCAGGTGACCGCTACGGCAGGATCGCGTCGACGTAGCCACCGTCGACCCGCAACGCACCGCCGGTGGTCGCCGAGGCCAGCGGCGAGGACAGATACACCACCATATTGGCGATCTCCTCGGGCTCGATGAGCCGCTGGATCAGCGATTGCGGGCGGTGCAGTCGCATGAACTCGCGCTGCGCTTGCTCCCAGGGCAGCTCCTTGTCCACCAGCTGATAGACGAAGTCCTCCACGCCGGCGGTATGTGTCGGTCCGGCGATCACCGAGTTCACCGTGACCCCAGTACCCGCCGCGTCTTTGGCGAACCCGCGGGTCACCGCGAGCAGCGCGGTCTTGGACACGCCGTAGTGGATCATCTCCGCGGGAGTCACGATCGCCGAGTCGCTGGCGATCTGAAGCGCACGGCCCCAACCCTTTTCAATCATGTTCGGCAGATAGGCGCGGATCAACCGGACCGCGGAGAGGACGTTGACGTCGAAGTAGGTGCGCCACTGCTCGTCGGTGACCTCGCGGGCCGGGACAGCCTCGAAGATGCCCAGGTTGTTGACCAGCACATCCACATCGGGGAACTCGGCTACCAGCGCGGCGGCCCCGTCGGCGTCGGCCACGTCACCGGCGAAGCCGACCGCGTCGCCCCCGACGGCGGCGACGGCCTCGTCGACGCGGGCCTGCGTGCGGCCGTTGACGATGACGCGCGCTCCGGCGCCGGCCAGGCCCTTTGCGATGGAAAGACCGATGCCCTGGGTGGAGCCGGTGACGAGTGCGGATTTACCGGAGAGGTCGATATTCACGAAGAGGTATTACCACCGCGCGCCCCGAGGTATTCCTGCCCGGTGAGCGTGCGTGAACTCGCGCCAGCAGGCGGCGTGTCCGCCGCGGACACGCACGCTCGCCGAGGAGGGCAGGTGCGGTTCAGTCGATCTTCATCTCGCGCAGTTCGCGCTTGAGGATCTTGCCGGTGGGGTTGCGCGGCAACTCCTCGATGAAGACCACCTCGCGCGGCACCTTGTAGCGCGCCAGGTTGTCCCGGACGTAGGCCTTGATGGCGTCCTCGTCGACCGAGGAACCCTCCACCCGGACGACGAAGCAGCGCAGCCGGTGGCCCCACTCCTTGTCTTCCACACCCAGTGCGGTCGCCTCGACGACCTCGGGGTGCCCGCTGACCAGATCCTCGATCTCGGCCGGGAAGACGTTCTCACCGCCGGAGACGATCATCTCGTCATCGCGACCGCTGACGTAGAGCAGATCGTCGTCATCGAAATAGCCGACATCGCCCGAGGACAACAACCCGTCGATGATCTGCTTACCGCCACCGCCGGTGTACCCCTGGAACGGGAAGAAGTTGCCGACGAAGATGCGGCCCACCTGACCGTGGGGCACGTCGTTGCCGTCATCGTCGAGGATGCGCACCTTCATCCCCTTGACGACGGGGCCGACCGTCGCGGGATTCTTCGAAAGATGTTGCGGTCCGGCGATGGTCGCGAATGCGACCTCGGTGGAGCCGTAGAGGTTGTAGATGACCGGGCCCAGATCCTTCATCGCGCGGGTGGCCAGTTCGGCGCCCAGCTGGGAGCCCGAGACGAACACGATGCGCAGCGACGACAGGTCCGGTTTGGGCGAGGTCTTCTCCAACTCGTCGAGCATGCGCGACAACATCACCGGCACGACCACGATCGCGGTGGCCTTGTGCTTCTCGATATCGGCGAGCACGGTCGCCGGCTTGAACCGCCGGCGCAGCACCAGCGTGGTGCCGAGCATCATCGCGATGGTCGAGTGCAGGAAGCCCAGCGCATGGAACATCGGCGCGGGCAGCGAGGTGACCTCGTTGGCCTTGAACGGCACCGAGGACAGCACGCCACCGATCGGCGCCAACGACGGCGGCGCAGATCGGTTGGCGCCCTTGGGGGTTCCGGTGGTACCGCTGGTCAGAATGATGATCGAGGACTTCTTGGTCGCCTTCGGTGGCGGTGCCGAACCGGTCTCGGCGATCAGCTCCTCCAGCGTCTTGTCGGTGCTGCCCGAGGGTTCGTCCTTGTCGGGGTTCACCCCGAGTGCACGCAGCTTGCCCAGTTCGGGCTCGGCCTGCGCGACCGCGGCGGTGTACTCGTCGTCGTGGATGATGATCCGGCTGCCCTCGCGCTCGGAGACCTCCTTGATCTGCGGGCCGGAGAACTCGCTGTTGAGCAGGATGATGCGGGCGCCGATCTTGGCGGTCGCATAGACCGACACCAGGAACCAGCGGTGGTTGCGGGCCAGGATCGCGACACCGTCACCGCCGGTGATCCCGCGCGCCAGCAGCGCGTTGGCCACGGCGTTGACCGCATCGTCGAGTTCCTTGAACGTCATCGTGCCGAAGTCGTCGATGACGGCGTTGCGGTTCGGGTAGCGCCGGGCGTTGAGCGCCGGGATCATCCCGATCTCGCCCCACTGCTTCATGTCGTTGACGAATGCGGCGATATCGCGCGGCGGCTCCAGTTTGAGGGCGCCGGCCTGGAACATCTTGCGGGCGTAGTGCAGCTCGGCCGACCCGCGGTCCAGGTACTTGCCGACCGATTGCTGAATCTTGGCGAGCGCATCCGCCGGACTGAGGTTAGACATGTGTCAACCTTATGTGACATCCGTCGCTATTCGGTGTCGAACCTACGATGAGGGAATGGCAGCCGCCGAGCATCTGGACATCGCCGGCCGACACGTGCCCATCACCAATCCCGACAAGGTGGTCTTCGGCGATCTCGGACTCACCAAACGCCACCTGTTCGACTATTACTCGGCCGTGGCCGAGGGCGCGCTGCGCGGTGTGCACAACCGCCCGATGATCCTCAAACGCTTCGTCAAGGGCATCGGCGTGGAGGCCATCTTCCAGAAACGCGCACCCGAGAAACGGCCGGACTTCATCGACGTCGCCGAGCTGAAGTACGCCTCCGGGACGTCGGCCAGGGAGGCGGTCTTCACCGAGCCGGCCGGGCTGATCTGGGCGGTCAACCTCGGGTGCGTCGACCTCAACCCGCACCCGGTGCGCGCCGATGATCTGGACCATCCCGACGAGTTGCGCGTCGACCTCGATCCGATGCCGGGCGTGGACTGGCAACAGATCCTCGACGTCGCGGTGGTGGCGCGCGCGGTGCTGGAGGACCACGGTCTGACGCCCTGGCCGAAGACGTCCGGGTCGCGCGGTTTCCACATCTACGCGCGTCTTCACCCGCACTGGCCGTTCAAACAGGTCCGGCTGGCCGCCGAGGCGGTGGCCCGCGAGGTCGAGAACCGGGTGCCCGACCTGGCGACCGCCCGCTGGTGGAAGGAGGAGCGCGGCGAGCGGGTGTTCGTCGACTTCAACCAGAACGCCAAGGACCGCACCGTGGCATCGGCCTACTCGGTGCGCGCCACCCCGGATGCGCGGGTTTCCACACCCCTGCACTGGGACGAGGTGCCCGACTGCCGTCCCGAGGACTTCACGGTGGCCACGGTGCCGGACCGGTTCGCGACCCTCGGCGACCCGTGGGCGGCCATGGACGAGCACCCCGGCGCGCTGGACGGCCTGCTGGAGTTGGCCGACAGATTGGGCCCGGCAGAGAAACCGCCGAAGGGTAAGGGACGACGCGTCCAGCAGATGCCCCTGATCGAGGTGGCCCGGACCAAGACCCGGGACGAGGCATTGGCCGCACTGGAGGTGTGGCGCGAGGCCCATCGCGACGTCGCCGAACACCTGCAGCCGATCGATGTCCTGATCGATGGAATGCGTGGACCGAGTTCGATCTGGTACCGGGTCCGGCTCAACCTGCAACACGTGCCGCAGGATCGGCGACCGCCGCAGGAGCCGCTGATCGCGGACTACTCACCGTGGGACGGATACTCGGGAAATCAGTCCAAACGCTGACCGCCGGAATCGGGCTACCGAGCAGTAAGGTTTACCCGCAACTGTTGAGTTCGAAACTTCGTCGTGAAATATGTTGCCACACAACGGCTTACATTTTGCTCAGCGAACCCTTACCCCCTTCTCAGACTATCTTCTTAGCAAAGTCTCAATCACTACTCCCAAGTACCTTAGAGTCGGCCGATAACTTCGGTGGCAGTTGAGATCCACGAAGGGAGGCAGTACATGACCATCGCATTCCGGTATGGGAACCCCGCAGTCCAGTGCGACGGCGCCGAACTGCGCGCGCAATGCCGCCATCTCGCCTTGGTGGTGACCGTGTCGGGCGTCATCGACGATGACAACGTCGAGCGTCTCACCGAGCAGGTCCGCCGTCTGGTCCTGGCCGAGAAGCCGTTTGTTCTCGACCTCAGCGACGTGACCTTCCTGTCCGCACGCGGTGTTTCACTGCTCTACGCGCTCGATGACGAATGCGATATGGCCGGAGTCGAGTGGGCGCTGGTCGCCGGCTCGCCGGTCCTCTACGTCCTGCACATGCTCGACGACGCATTTCCCATCACGGTCTCCGTCCCGGAGGCGCTGCACCACTTCGCCGAGGGCACTCTCGCCCGGCGTCGCCTGCTCCCGCTGCTGCACAAGACCGCATAAGAAAGGCGGAACCGACATGTTGCTCGACGTTCGCTGGTTGACCGCCCTGATCGGTCGGCATCGCAAGCCGGCCCACTAGGGCCCCCGACGTTTGAATCGGCCCCTCCCACCACGTGGGAGGGGCCGATTCGCGTTCAGTCGGGCCGCCAGCGCAGATCCTTGCGTCGCTCCAACTCCTGCTCGTCGACCAGTTCAAGCATCGGCCTGCCGGGTACGCACATCATCGTGACGGTGAACTTGCTGGGAATGTCGGTGCGGTTGTTGCCATCGCTGTAGTGGATGACGTCACCGCCGGGCTCCCAGAACGCCTCGCCGGCGCGGACCACCCGCGGTGGCTGCCCCTCCAGTTCGAAGAGCATCTCCCCCTCGATGACGTAACCGAAGGCGGGCCCGGGATGCCGGTGCGGTGGGGTGCCGCTGTCCCCGGGCGGGAACTCGACGACCACCGTCATCACGTGCGCGCCCGCGGGAATCTCGGGCTGCGCCTCCTGCAGCACGGTCAGCGCGGTCTTCCAGGCATTCGACATCTCGGGTCCTCCTTGTCAGACGGCCGCGCCGCCACCATCGGCGTGCAGCGTCACGCCGGTCACGAAACTCGACGCGGGTGAGGCCAAGAACAGCACCGCCTGTGCGATCTCCACCGGCTCGGCGGTCCGGCCCATCGGCAGTGCCCGGCCCAGTTCGGCGTTGGTGTCACCCCACTCGGCGACGACTCCCTCGGTGTCCGTCGGTCCCGGTGCCACGGTGTTGACCCGCACCCCGCGCGGGCCGAACTCGGCGGCCCACGTCCTGGTCAGTGACTCGACGGCCGCCTTGGAGGCGCTGTAGACCGAGGCCCCCGGCACACCCTTGGACGCCACCAGCGACGTGACGTTGATGATGCTGCCCGCACCGCGTGCCAACATCCCGGGAACCAGACCGGCCACCAGGAAGTACAGGCCCCGGACGTTCGTGTCGAAGGTGGACTCGAAGGATTGCACCTCCTGGTCGACCGTCGCGGCACCCGGGAAACGGGCCGCATTGTTGACCAGGATGTCGACATCGCCGCTCTGGCGCACCAGCTCGCGCACCGAGTCCAGATCACCCATATCGGCCTGGATGAAGCGGACGTCCCCGTCGATACCCGCCGCGGCGGTCTTCCCGCGGATCTGGTCACGGCCGGCAATCAACACCGTCGCACCGGCCTCGGCAAGCAGCCGCGCCGACGCCAGCCCGATACCCGCCGTGCCGCCGGTGACGAGTGCAGTTCTTCCATCCAAAGTTGTTGTCATTTCACACCTTTCGCATTTTTGATTGGCACTCAAGCTGAACGCTTCTGCAGCCGTGGAATTCCCCGCTCGCGCGCCGCGCCGGCCAGCGTGCTCCGCAGCTGGGCTCGAGCGCGGAACACCCGCGACATCACGGTGCCGATCGGGGTGCCCATCACGACGGCGGTCTCGGCGTACGTGAGGCCCTGTACATCGGAGTAATAGAGCGCGATCCGAAAACCCTCGGGCAGCTGATCGAGTGCCGCCTTCAGCTCGGCGTCCGGGAAGCCGTCCAACGCCGTCGACTCGGCCGAACGCGCGTGCGTGGTGCGCATGACAGCGGTGGGCAGGTCGAGATCGGCGATGGACCCCACCGCGTACTCCGTCGGTCGCCGCTGTTTCATCCGGTAACCGCTGATCCAGCGGTTGTGCATGATGCGGAACAACCAGGCGTTGAGGTTGGTTCCCTCTTCGAATCGGTGGAAGCCCATGAACGCGTGCATCAACGCGTCCTGGAGCAGGTCCTCGGCATCGGCTTCGTTATGGGTCAGCCGGCGCGCTCCACGCATCAGCACCGGGCGCAGCGGCGCGGTATCGCGTTCGAATCGCGCGCACAGCTCGGTATCGGTCTCATCGGTCCTGCACACGCCGTCCTCCTGGCCCAGGTCTGCCTTGTTGCTTCTCAGACTCGGCCTCCGCGGCGACCACGGGACCCTTGAAAGTCCGTAGTCCCGGATCGGCACCCCGTGGACCACTGGTCACCGGCGTGTGATGCTTCGCACAGGTGCGGCGGCTGCAGCCTACAACGGCGCGCAGCGCCGCGGCGATGATCGGCGAACACCGGCCATGCCGGGGCCTGCGTCACAACCGATTACGGCGCTGTCATCGAGCGCTGAGCGACCAGCCGTCGAGCGACGCGCCACTGACCGATGGCCGCATGTGCCACCAGGGACTTCAGCCCTTGAAATAGACGATCTGGTGGCTGGTGGCCAGCAATGCGCCACCGACACCCCAGATCTGCGCGGTCTGGTCGAAGTGGCCCGCGGCGTACTGCTGGCCGCGGGCCCGTGCCAGCAGGTGCCGGCCGCCCTGGGCCGCCAGGTCGTCGACCCCGGCGTGGTAGTACACGGTGATCGACACCGTGCCGGCCGGCATGATCCGGCCCTGTCGCAGGAAGACCCTGGGGTAGAAGATGTCGCAGATGGCGGTCAACGCTGCGAAATCGATTGGCCGGGCGGGATTGTCGCGTACCCACAGCAGGGTCTCCGAGGAGGCTGCCGGGTCCTCGGCGACGGGGATGCCGCCACCGATGTAGCGCATGTCGTAGTTTCGCATCCAGGTCGGGCCGTTGTCCGGTGCCGGCGACAGCTGCTCCGGCGACGGCACTTCGGGGGCCGCGTACTCGGTGTCGCCCCAGGTGTCCCGGCGGATGCCGAACACCGCGGTGGCCGTCGTCTTGGTCTCACCAGCCTGGCTGAGCTCGATGATCCAGTGCTGGTTGGACCGGTTGGTGCGCACCGCACGGGCATGTATGTCGAAGTCGCCGTCGACGATCGGTGCCAGATAGTTCACCGTCACCGCGACGGGCAGGCCGTGCACATCGGGTTGCAGTTCGACCGCGCGCACCAGCACGGCGGCGGTGATCCCGCCGAAGGGTCCGACCATGTTCGCCCATTCGGGCACGGTCCGGCCGTGCAGGAGTCCGTCGGCGCCCCGGCGTAGCGCGAGGCCGTTGTCGAGCGCGGTCAGCGGTTGGTTCACGCCGCAAGACTCTACGCAGGCGGTGCACCGGACTACTTGAAGCGTCCGGCGAATCCCCGCAGCGGTATGTCGGCGCTGGTGCGCAGTCCCGGCGGCGCGGCGACCACGGAGCGGATGGCGTTGAGTGCCGGCAGGCCGGTGACGGTCATGCCGATGGAGGCGAAGCTCGCCGGATCGGACAGGTCGACGCCGGGCTTCGGGAAGATCATGTGCTTGTTGTACACACACGGGTCACCCTTGATCTGAGTGATGTAGCACCCCTTGATATCCCAACTCGGATCGGTGTGCGGGGTCATCTGCCACTCCAGGTGCGTCTCGACGCGCGGCACCCCGTCGACCATGCCCCGATACTTGATGTAGTTGCCGCCCAGGGAGCCCTTGGGCAGGGTGTACCAGCCGAGGTCGACATCCTTGGTGCAGGCGCCGAGTTCGTAACTGAATTCGACCTCGTCGAGTTCAAGGTCGAAACAATCGGCCATCATCCGCACGCTGTCGGCGAACACCTCGGTGTACTTGCGCAGCTTGCCGGGGATGCTGGGGTCGTCGACCGGCAGACCGTATCCGACCTCGATCCAGGTGTCCCGGCTGTGATGACACGACACGTCCACCGACTCGATGGTGGTGACGTTCTCGATCTCGGCGACGTCGGCCGAGCACACCACCCCGAGGATCTGATTGAGTCCCGGGTTCATGCCGGTGCCGTAGAAGGTCGCCCCGCCGCGTTCACACGCCTGCGCCAGCACCTGCGATACCGGCCTACCCGAGGGGTGCGGATGATTGTTGTCGCGATGCCAGCCGGTGATCCAGTCGGCGGTGGTGACGATGTTGATGCCTGCTTCAAGGACTTTCACGTACAGGTCCTCGTCCGGGAACACACCGTGGAAGGTCAGCACATCCGGTTTCGCGGCGATGATCTCCTCCACGGTGCCCGTGGCGATCACGCCGTTGGGTGCCAGACCGACGATCTCCCCGGCGTCGCGGCCGATCTTCTCCGTTGTGTAACAGTGCAATCCGACGAGTTCGAGGTCGGGACGGGCCGCGATGCGCCTGACCATCTCGGTGCCCAGATTGCCGGTGGCGACCTGGAACACGCGGATCTTCTCGGTCATAGGGTGTCTGCCTTCCTTACTTCGGCGAGGGCGGCAGCGGACCCGCCGCGGCCGTCCGGATAGAACTGCATGGCCCACTTGCGGATCGCGGTGAAACCTTCGTACTCGGCCGTGGCCAGCGCCGGTGGGTCCGAATAGCGTTGGTAGCGCCAGATGTCGATGTCCTGGGCGAACTGCCGGATCACCTCGTCGCCGAACATCCGGGCCTTGTCGGCGGCACGCTCGTCGTCACGTCCGGGCGTGCGGCCGATGTAGACCATGAACCGGACGTCCGAGGTGCGCTCGTCGACCGGGGTGACCGCCGAGATGGTGCGGTTGTCGACCATGCCCCAACTCTTGGTGACGGCGATGCCCAGACCGCCGTTGATGGCCTCCACACCGCTGTTGACGTCCTCGATCTGCTGTCCGTCGTCCCCTTCGAAGGTGATGGTGAAGTCGACGTAGGACACCGGTTCGGCGAAATCGTGCCGGGTGAACACCGGCACGATCGGCGTCTTGTGCACGAACTTGAAATGTGCGAAGTCGACCCCGTTCTCGAGCACATACTGCGGATGCAGTTCCAGGCCCTGCCGGAACAGGCGCTGCTGGGGGTAGTAGTCCGCCTCGGTGCGGTGGCCGAAATCGGCGAAGATGTCGGGCGGGTCGAAGAACGGCTCGCGGCCCTCCAGGTCATGCCAGATGTACACCGAGGCATTGCGTTCCACCACCGGATGGGTGCGTATGCGCCTGCCGCGATTGGGGCGGTCCTGGTAGGGGATGCAGACGTTGCGGCCCTCGTGATTCCACTGCCACCCGTGGAACGGGCACTCGATGACCTCACCCTCGACATGACCGCCGTGGCCCAGATGCGCGCCGAGATGCTCGCAGTAGGCGTCCATCACCGTGAGGCGGCCGGACTGGGTACGCCAAGCGATCATCTCGCGGTCGAAATAGGTCATCCGGTGCACGTCACCGATGCCGATCTCATCGGACCACGCCACCTGGAACCACCCCGTGGGCTTCATCGACAGCGGTGGTTTCGCCATCACCCGAGAATCACAGAGGGTTCTATCAAAGTCAATACTCGAGTAGCATCCGCACGATGACCGAAGCCGCCGAACGCCGGACCAATCGGCGCGGTCAAGCCACCCGCGACAGCATGCTGGAAGCCGCGCTGCACGCCCTGGCCTCCGGTGAGCCGAACTCGGTGTCGGGCAACCGGATCGCCAAGGACGCCGGAGCCACCTGGGGCACGGTGAAATACCAGTTCGGCGACATCGACGGATTGTGGGCCGCGGTGTTGCAGTACACCGCGCAGCGGCGCGGTGAGCTGCCGTCACGAGCCGCGCCACACGGAACCCTGCCACAACGCGTGGCCGGCATCCTCGACATCCTCTACGACGGACTGAGCACCGCCGACTCACGCGCCATCGAGAATCTGCGCGCCGCGCTGCCGCGCGACCGCGCCGAGCTGGAACGGTCCTACCCCCGCACCGCGGCCGAGTTGGCATCCTGGCAGAAGACGTGGATTCTCGATTGCCAGAACGCGTTTGCCGATCTCGATGTCGACCCGGACCGGGTTCGCGAGGTCGCCCTGTTCATCCCCGGCGCCATGCGCGGGATCACGTCGGAGCGCCAGCTGGGCACCTATATCGACCTCGACGAGGCGCGTCGCGGTCTGTCGAACGCCATCGTCGCCTATCTGCAGGCCTCGCCGCGCGGTTAGGGACTTCCGGCCCTATCCGGGTGTGCGGGCATCGCCGCAGACTGTTGGCATGCCAGCTCCATCGCAGACAGTGGGTTTGATTCCGGCCATCGAGCACGCCGTGCGCCTGGCCTGCCGCGCCCCGTCGTACCACAACAGCCAACCGTGGCGGTGGATCATCACCACCGACGGGGTGCAGCTGTATGTCGACACCGACCGACTGGTGGCCACCGACAGCGGCGGGCGCCAAGCCGTGATCAGTTGCGGGGCGGCGCTTCACCATTTCCGGGTCGCCGCCGCGGCGGCCGGGATGACGACCCACGTCGAGCGCTATCCGGACCCCGATGACCACCTGCACCTGGCAACCGTGAGGCTGACCGCAGCGCAGGAGACCACCTCCGAGCAACGCCGCCGCGCCGATGCCATCCTGAGCAGGCGCACCGATCGGCTGCCGCTGGCCGCACCGGTGGACGGCGCCTCCTGCGATCTGCTGCTGTGCGCATCGCATGACCCGGCCGTGACGGCAGTGGACATCATCGACCCCGCCGACCGGGCGACCGTCGCCGACGCCGCCCAGCTGACCGACAGCCTGCGCCTCTACGACTCCGCTTACCACCACGAGATCGACTGGTGGACATCACCCTTCGAGGTCACCGACGGCATCCCGCACAGCTCGCTGATCTCGGCTGCCGAGGCCGACCGGGTCGACGTGGGCCGCAGCTTCCCGGTGACCACACATCGCGAGCGGCGCAGGCACCTGATCGAGGATGCGGCCGAGCTGGTCGTCATATCGGCGCCCGCCGATACGCGGCTGGACATCTTGCGCTGCGGCGAGACCCTGTCGGCACTGTTGCTGGAGGCCACCATGGCCGGACTGTCCTCGTGCACCCTGAGCCATCTGACCGAGGTGCCGGCCAGCCGGGACATCGTGGGCGCGTTGGTGAACAGGACGCATCCGCAGGTGGTGGTCCGGGTGGGCATCGCCTCCGAGCTCGACGAGGTGCCCCCGCCGACGCCCCGGCGTCCGCTCTCGGACGTGCTGCGCGTCAAGGTCTGAGCAGCGTCTCCAGTTGCGTACCGACCACATCGAGTGGTTGCAGACTGCGTTCGGCCCGGCACATCGCCACGGCGCCTTCGATCGCGGCGACCACAAGGGTTGCCATATCCGCGGCGGCCGGTCGAGCCATACCGTGTGCGCGCAGGGCCGCCGACAACATCGCCGTCCAGTTGCTGAAGGCGAACACCGCCGCGTCGCGTGCGGCGTCGTCGCAGTCCTGCTGCACCGCGACGGCCAGCACCGCGCATCCGCACTGGAAGTCACTGTCGCTGAGCACGGTGCGCCACATGTTCAGGTACTCGCGTAGCCCCGCCTCGGGCCCGGCGTCCAGGGCGCCGGCCAGCACCGCGGCCGTCTGCCCGTCGGCCCACCGCACCGCCTCCGCGGCCACTTGCGGCTTCCCACCGGGGAAGTAGTGGTAGGTCGATCCGAGCGGCGCATCGGCGTGCCGGGCGAGTTCGCGCACGCTCATCGCCGTCAGCCCGCGCCGCGCCAACATGTCGGCCGCTGCGGCCACCATGCGGTCTCGCGCATTCGCAGTCGTGTCAGGCATCGCGCTCCTATGACGGTCGATATAAATGCTTCTGAACTGCAATTATTACAGTCGACATACCTCGGCGACGAGACATGGGCCACATCCCGGCGTGTCCCGTGTCAAGTCACCGTGCGACGGGTAGCCGATGACAGGAGGTGCTGACGCACCGATGCACCCGACCAATCCGAGGGGGATTTCATGACGGACACCACCACACTGATCACCAACCTGCGCACGTTGCTCGAACTGACGAGCACCGAGATTCAGATCGCAGAGTTTCGCACCACGCAGGCTCGCACCGAGGCGGTACTGGAAGAGCTGACCAAGAACGCCGAGAACGCGCGTGAGCGGGCCGCGCTGCTGGAAGCGACCATCCGTGAACTCGGCGGCTCGCCGAGCATCCTGGGCCCGTTCGTCGGTCGCGCGGCCGCGGCCGTGAAGGCCCTGACCGAGCAGGCCGAACCGTTCGCCGAGGCGCTGTTGGGCGATCTCGCGCTCGAGCACGTCCTGGTCGACCGTTCGCGCTACCTCAAGACGCTGGCCGTCGCCGCCGGCAACCGGGAAGTGCAGGATCTGGCCGATTCGCTCATCGAGGCGCACAGCGCCACCGTGACCTGGCTGACCACCGTGCTGGCCGAGGACGCCCTCGGTGGACCGGCGGCCCTGCGCCGCACGCCGATTCAGGCCGCCGCCGGTGCCGCGGTGAAGCTGGCCAACCTGCCCGGCAGCGTGGCCGGTCAGGTCATCGACCGCGTGCTGCGGACCGTGCGCGCCACCGGACCGGCCGTCGACGACGCCCTGGCCCGTACCGGACGCGCCGGCGAGGTGGCTACCAAGACCCTGACGGCATCGCGCGATGCCGCGCTCTCGGCGGCCGAGAAGATCACCCGGCGCGAGGGAGCCGATGATGTCGCCGACGCCCTGCACACCGCCCGCGGCAAGGCCGGCGTGCTCGAGTCCGGCGAACTGCCGATCACCGGCTATGACGAGCTAAATGTCAACGACGCTGTGGCGGCGGTCAAGGAACTGACCGAGCCGTCCGACATCCGCGAGATCATCGCCTACGAGGAGGTCCACAAGGATCGCCAGCGTGTGGTCTCCGCAGCGCAGACCCGGCTGAGCACCATCGCCCAGGAGATCGTCGGTATCAACTGACCCTCTCGACTCCACCAGTAACCTACGGTACCGTAACCTACGGAACCGTAGGTTACTGGCCGTTTGGGACGGAGTCGTCATGTCGGACGTGCAGACCAGCATCTTGTATGAGCTGGAACCGGTCGTCGCCCACAATCTCGAACGTCACCTGCCCACCGTAAAACCCTGGGACCCACACGATTACGTGCCGTGGAGCCGCGGACGCGATTTCGCCTTCCTCGGCGGTGAGGATTGGCGTCCCGAGGATTCACCGCTGGATCCGGTGGCCAAGGCGGCGCTGACGGTCAATCTGCTGACCGAGGACAACCTGCCGTCGTATCACCGCGAGATCGCCACCCGGTTCGGCCGCGACGGCGCCTGGGGCAGCTGGGTCGGACAGTGGACGGCAGAGGAGGGCCGGCACAGCATCGCCCTGCGTGACTATTTGGTGGTCACCCGCGGCGTGGACCCGTCCCGGCTGGAGGCGTTGCGCATGGAGCACACCATCGCCGGCTACGACTCCGGTGACAAGACTCCGCTGGCGGCCCTGGCTTATGTGTCGTTCCAGGAACTGGCGACCCGGGTGTCGCATCGCAATACCGGCCGGGCATCGGGCTGCCCGCTCGCCGACCAGCTGCTGGCGCGCATCGCCGCGGACGAGAACCTGCACATGGTCTTCTACCGGAATCTGATGGCCGCCGCACTGGACATCGCACCGGATGCGGCCATGGCGGCCATCCGCGACGAGGTCGTCGGATTCACCATGCCGGGCGCGGGAATGACCGACTTCAAGGAGAATTCGGTGCTGATCGCCAAGGCCGGCATCTACGACCTGCGCATCCACCATGACGAGGTGCTGCAACCGGTACTGCGCTTCTGGCGGGTCTTCGACCGCACCGATCTGGGGCCCGCGGGTGAGCGCGCCCGCACCGAGCTGGCCGACTTCCTCGACATCGTGGACCAGCGTGCGCGGTACTACGAAGAGAAGGCGCTAGCTCGCGCCGCCTCCGCGCCGTAATGTCCCCGCCGCGGAGGTGACGGCCGCGCCGATGGAGGCCACCAGCGCGCTCTCCAATTTCCACGACTGCCAGAACAGCGGCACGTCCAAGTGGACATCGCAGATCTGCACGAAGTCGGCGCCCACCAACTGCTCGGGGTACACGCCCCAGCCCAGGCCGGCGCGGACCGCGGCTCCGAAACCCTCCGCCGTCGAGACATAATGCACCGGCCGGCGGATATCGCGACGGAACGCTTTGCGAATCAGCTTGTCCTGCAGGGCGTCATCGCGGTTCCAGGCCAGGGACGGACTCCGCGCCGCCGTGCTCGCGGTGAAGCCGTCCGACAGGTATCGCGCGGCATAATCCGGCGAGGCCACCGGCACGTAGCGCATCACGCCCAGCGACTGGACCCGACAGCCCGGCACCGCCGCGCGTTCGGTGGTCACCGCGCCCATCACCGATCCCTCGCGCAGCAGACGCGCCGAGTGGTCCTGATCCTCGATCCGGATGTCGAACAGCACCTCGGGCAGCAGACCGAAGACCGCGGTGAACCAGGTGGCCATCGAATCGGCGTTGACGGCCAGGGCCACCCGTGTGCCGGCCGCCGATCCACCGGCGGCCTCGGCCAGTACCTCGGACTCCAGAATGGCCATCTGCGCCGCCAGACGCAGGATCGGGATACCCGCTGCGGTGGCGCGGCAGGGCTTCTCGCGCACCACCAACACCTGACCCACCCGCTGTTCGAGCGCCTTGATGCGCTGGCTCACCGCCGACGGCGTGACGTGCAGTCGCTCGGCCGCGGCATCGAAGCTGCCCAACTCCAGGACGGCCGCGAACGCCGCCAGTTGTTGGCTGTCCAGCTTCACGCCTGTCAGGCTAGCCGAGGGCAGACCGACACCCCCGCCGTTCGCAACCCGGGAATCCGAATGCGTTGCCCGACAGTAGCGTCGGACCCACTCACCGGGGCGGCGGGAACCCCCCGGTCGCGACGGGACCCCAGCGACGTGGCGTGATGCGCAGCAGGCATTTGCCCTGATCGGTCATGGCCTGGCGATACTCGTCCCAGTCCGGGTGCTCCCCGGCCACGGCGCGGAAGTAATCGACCAACGGTTCGACCGCATCGGGCAGGTCGACGCATTCGGCGTCACCGTCGACCTGGACATAGGGCCCGTTGAAATCCTCGGACAACACGGTGACACTTGCCCGCGGTGTGCGGCAGATATTGCGTGATTTGGCGCGTTGTGGATAGCTGGCGATCACGATGCGCCCCCGCTCGTCGACGCCACCGGTGACCGGCGAACTCTGCAGCGAGCCGTCGGCGCGGAAGGTGGTCAGCACCATGGCATGACGTGGCCGGACGAACTCCAGGAGCTGGTCGAGGGACACCTGCTCGGCGGTGGCATAGTTGCGAGCCATCCCCAGATCCTAGTGGAGCTGCGCCGGTTCGGCCGTTGAGATTCATGGCAGTTCGCTTCGGTTACGGTGACAGCCATGGCGAATGCCCGGATCGCACCGCTGGAGTACGCGCTGGCGTATCTGGCGCAGCAGACGGCGCCGCTGATGTTCCGCTCGCCCGGCATCCCCGAACCGTCGCGCCCGGTGGCGGCTCCGAAGACGGTGCAGGTGCCGACCCGGCACGGTCCGGTCCGCTGCCTGGTGTACCGACCGCATCCCGACTGTGTGCCGGCCGGTGCGGCCCCGCCGCTGCACATCGACATCCACGGTGGCGGTTTCGTGTTGCGCAACACGAACGAGGACGACCACATCTGTCGATTCCTGGCCGCCGATGTCGGGTGTGTCGTGCTGGGCATCGACTACCACGCCGCCCCGCAGGTGACTTTTCCTGTGGCCGAACAGGAATGCATCGATGTGCTGCAGTGGGCAGCAGACGATGCCGAGCAGCAGGGCTGGGACCGCACCCGGATCAGTGTCGGTGGGGCGAGTGCCGGCGGGAAGCTCAGCATGAACCTCGCGCAGTACGCACATGATGCCGAGATCGCGTTGCGCGCCGCCGTACTGTCCTATGCCGTCGCCGACTGCACCCGCACGGGCCGCACCTCACCCAAGGCCAATCCGATCATCTCGCCCAGGCTGCAGAAGTACTCGGCCAGAATGTATTTCGTGGACCCGGCCAGTCACGGGGATCCGATCGCCTCGCCGTACTACGACGAGGATCTGCCGTCGAAGATGCCGCCGACGTTGATCCAGACCGGTGAGCTGGACACCCTGGGCCCCGAGATGATCGAGATCGCCGAGCGGTTCCGCGCCGGCGGGGTCGACGTCGTGCACACCGCGTACCCGACCGATCACGCCTTCAACACGCAGGGTGATCGCAGCATCATGGACACCTCGATCCGTGAGATTGCCGCGTTCCTGGCACAGCATCTGGCGTGATCCCGCGGCGGTGCTCGCCCGGCTAGTCCCCGGTGGCCACCATACGGTTGTCCGAACTCCATTGCGACCACGAGCCCGGGAAAAGGGCGGCGTCGACACCCGCGGCGGCCAGTGCGGCAACCAGGACCGCGGCGGTGACGCCCGACCCGCAGTACACCCCGACCTGCTCGCTGCCACCGAACGACCAACCAAGCGCCGCCAGTTCCTCCTCGGACAGCACGGTGCCGTCCCCGGTCAGGACCGCGGTGCTCGGCAGGTTGCGCGCCCCCGGAATATGCCCGGCGACCGGGTCCATCGGTTCCACCTCGCCGCGGAACCGCTCCGGGGCCCGGGCGTCGAGCAGGTTGGGATGGTCGGCGGCCTGCTCGGCGGTCAGCGTCGGCATGGCACCGGCGTACAGATCGTCCCGGGTCACGACGACATCACCGGGTGTGGCCACGACGGAGCCGCTTTCCAGCGGGTGGCCGGCGGCGGTCCAGGCCGCCAGCCCGCCATCGAGGATGCGCACGTCGTCGATGCCTGCGGCACGCAGGACCCACCAGGCCCGCGCCGATCCGGCCCGGTTCCAATCGTCGTAGGCCACCACCGGCACATCGCGGCGCACACCCCAGCGTCGGGCCGCGGCCTGCAGGTTCGCGCCCGACGGCAGTGGGTGCCTGCCGCGTCCGGTGATGCCGTGATCGCTGAGCTCGTCCTCCAGCGACACGTACACCGCGCCCGGGAGGTGTCCGGCGGCGTGCTCGACGCTGCCGTCGGGCGCGCTCAGTTGCCAGCGCACGTCGAGCAGGGTCACCGGCTGACCGGCATCCAGCAGTTCGGCCAGCGAATCGGCGGTGATGAAGACATCGGCCATGCATGCAGCGTCTCAGATGGTGAGCCGATCGTCGAAGCCGGAAACAAATCGGCGGGTTGTGGTGTTCTAGACGCCATGTCGAACACTCCTGAGCTGAGCCCCACCGACTGGGTCCGCGACCAGACCGAACGCATCCTCGAGCAGGGCACCACCGACGGGGTGGAGGTACTCGACCGCCCCGTCGTGCTGTTCACCACGACCGGCGCCAAATCCGGCAAGAAACGCTATGTGCCGTTGATGCGTGTCGAGGAGAACGGCAAGTACGCGATGGTCGCCTCCAAGGGTGGCGACCCGCAGCATCCCTCCTGGTACCACAACGTCAAGGCGCATCCGCAGATCACGGCCCAGGACGGCGAGAAGGTCGTGGAGCTCACCGCGCGCGAGGTCGACGGCGATGAGCGCGAGCACTGGTGGAAGCTGGCCGTCGCGGCCTACCCGCCCTACGCCGAGTACCAGACCAAGACCGACCGCCTGATCCCGGTCTTCGTCCTGGAGTAGTTCGACTTCGTCGGCGCGAGCGACCGTGCCGGTGCGCCGACACACCGTGCCGGGTGACGTCTCACGGTCGCTCGCGCGGCGCCGCCGGTCACATCCGGCTGACGTCGAGCACCGCGGCGGCAAACTGCGCCGGCGCTTCCTGAGGCACGTTGTGCCCGATACCGTCGAGCACCCGGTGCTCGTATGCGCCGGTGTACTGCGTGCGGTAGCCGGCCCCGTCGCGGGCCGCGCCGTCGAAATCGCTGCCGATGGTGATGGTGGGCACCGTGATCGGCGGCCGACCGGCCAGCCGTTGCTCGTCGGCGTCATAGCGGGCCTGGCCCTGCGCCAGACTCTGCCGCCACCGGTAGTTGTGGATGACGATGTCGACATGATCCGGGTTGTCGAAGGACGCCGCGCTCAGGTCATAGGTGCTGTCGGCGAACCGCCACAGCGGGGACGCGTTCTGCCAGATGAGCCGGTTGAAATCCTTGGTGTTGCGGCGGTAGCCGAGTTCGCCGCGCGGTGTGGCGAAGTAGTACTGGTACCACCAGCCGTATTCGGCCTGCGGGGGCAGCGGTTCGCGGTTGGCGGCGAGGTTGACGATGATGTAGCCGCTGACCGCCACCAGCCCGGCCACCCGCTGCGGCCACAGGGCGGCAACCACATTGGCGGTGCGGCCGCCCCAGTCGTAGCCGCCGAGGATGGCCTTGTTGATGCCGAGGGCGTCCATCAGATCGATGACGTCATGAGCCAGGGCGGCCTGTTGCCCGTTGCGGACGGTGTCCGCCGACAGGAACCGGGTGGAGCCGAAACCCCGGGCGAACGGCACGATGACCCGAAACCCCTGGCCGGCAAGCTCGGCCGTCACGTCGGCGTAGCTGTGGATGTCGTACGGCCAGCCGTGCAGCAGGATGACCACGGTGCCGTCGGCCGGGCCGGACTCGACATAGCCGACGTCGAGCAGGCCGGCCTTGATCTGCCGGACCGGGCCGAACCGGTGTGCCGGGGCGGGCGGGGCGCTCGGCACGTCGGCGTGCGCGTCGGTACCCGAAGCGCACCCGGCGGCCAGGGTGAGGGCGCCCGCCGCGGCGGTGAAGAGGCCGAAGTTCCGTCTGCTGAGATCCACGGACATATTGTCGACGCACTCAACTCATCGCGTCCAACGTTTACTTTTGATGTGACCTATCGCTGCTGTCGATAACATCGACGGATGGAACTGCGCCAGATCGAACACTTCTTGGCCGTCGCCACCGAACTCAGCTTCACCCGCGCGGCCGCACGCGCCCATGTCGTGCAGTCGGCGCTGTCGGCGTCGGTGGCCAAGCTCGAGCGCGAACTCGACGTGCAGTTGTTCGACCGGTCTCGCCAGCAGATCACCCTGACCGCCGCCGGTGAACGGTTCCGCACACATGCCCACGAGGTGCTGCAGACGGCCCGCACCGCGGCCGAGTCGGTACACGAGTTCCGTGGCACCCTCTCGGGGACAATCGAATTCGGATCGTTGATCTCTTTCGGACCGCTCGACGTCGCGGCGGCTCTCGGACAGTTCCACCGCGCCCACCCCTTCGTGCGCCTGCGGTTGCACCTGAGCCAGACCGGTGCCTCGTCCTATTTGTCCGCCCTGGTGGACGGTTCCCTGGATCTGGCGCTGGTATCGGTCCCCGACCGGTTCCCACCCACGCTGGACATGCGACTGTTGTTCGAGGAACCCATGGTTCATGTGCGCGGCCCGGACGGCCAGGCACCGGCCCACGTCGATCTCGCCGAGGTGGCCGACGACGATCTGATCGGATTTCCACCGCAGTTCGGCCTGCGCCGACTGATGGACGACGCGATCCTGAGCGTCGGGCTGCGCCCACGGGTGTCCTATGAGGTGCCCGCCGGATTCGGCGCCATCGCCGAGTTGGTCCGCAACGGGTTGGGCACCACGTTCATGCCGATCTCGGAGGCCCGCCGATTTCCGGACCTGCGCTCGATCCCGCTGACCACTCCCGTGATCTGGCAGGTGTATCTGGCATCCCCGGCGGCCGACCGATTGACACCGGCCACCGCCCGGTTGGCGCAGACGCTGTGGGAGTCGGCGGCGAAACGCTGAAGCAGTTGGTGCCGCCGATCCCGAGCACATACACCGTCTGGTGAAATGGGCGGGTGGTGAGCATCCGGGAAGTCGCCGCCGCCGCCGCGGTATCGGTCGGCACGGTGTCGAATGTGCTGAACTCACCGGAGAAGGTGTCCCCGGCCACGGTGGCCCGTGTGCAGGCCGCCATCGACGAACTCGGATTCGTTCGCAATGACGCCGCGCGTCAACTGCGGGCCGGGCGCTCTCGCAGCATCGGCCTGGTGGTCCTCGACGTCGGCAACCCGTTCTTCACCGATATCGCGCGCGGCGCCGGCACGCGTGCCGCGGAGGCCAACCTGACGTTGCTGCTGGGCACCTCCGATGACGACTCCCATCGCGAACGGTCCTATGTGGACGCCTTCGACGAGCAGCGGGTCTTCGGCCTGCTGGTCTCCCCCGTCGGGGACGATTTCGAGCGGCTCGAAGCGCTGCGCCAGCGGGGCACCCCGGTGGTACTGGTGGACCGTGACGGTCGTGGCACGCCATTCGACTCGGTGGCCGTCGACGATGTCGCGGGCGCGACGCTGGCCGTCGAGCATCTGTGCGCCATCGGCCGGCGCCGCATCGCATTCGTCGGCGGACCCGCCGAGTTGCGTCAGGTGCAAGACCGCCTGCGCGGCGCCCGGGGCGCACTTCACCAGGTGCCCGGGGCCGAGCTGGAGGTCATCCACACGCCGGCGCTGACCGTGTTGGCCGGCCGCGCCGTGGGCGAGCAGATCCGCGATCGCCCGGCCGCGCAACGGCCCGACGGCATCTTCTGCGTGAACGACCTGGTGGCCATCGGCGTGCTCCAGGCGCTGGCCCTGATGGGCGAGACGATGGTGCCCGAACAGATCGCGCTGGTGGGCTACGACGATATCGAGTTCGCCCGATCCGCCGTCGTCCCACTGACCTCGATCCGTCAGCCCAGTATCGAAATCGGCAGCACTGCAGTCGAATTACTCATCAAGGCCACCGAATCCCCGACCCGCGAACCGCGACACGTGCTCTTCCAGCCCGAGCTGGTCACCCGCTCGAGCACCCGCGCCTGACATCCCGTGAACTCCGCGCGACCCACCCCCGAACAAGGCTCTTGACGTCCTCACGCCACGGTCCTATTGTTGCCCCCATCACAAATTGAAACGTTTCAAAACGGGAGTGGCGAATGGACGACATCCAGCGGGTGTGCTTCGTGATGCACCTCAAGCCCGACCGCGTCGAGGACTACCTGCAGGCGCACACCGAGGTCTGGCCGGAGATGCTCGACGCGTTGCGCGCCGCGGGGTGGCAGAACTATTCGTTGTTCCTGCGCCCGGAGGACGGCATGGTGGTGGGCTATCTGGAGACCGACGATTTCGTGCGGGCGTCCGCCGAGATGAGCCGCACCGCCGTCAACGAGAAGTGGCAGGAACAGATGTCGCAGTACTTCCGCACCGATGCCCACCCCGACAGCGACCTCGAACTGCTCACCGAGTACTTCCACCTGGCCTGATCCCACTCACCTGAAAGAACGCCCATGAAAATCGGAGCGCGCTCCACCACCGGCTGGCGGGCCACCATCGCGGTCGCCATGTCCAACTACATCGAGGCCGGGTCGATCATCGCGATCGCCACCAGCCTCGGCTTCTGGCAGGCCGAGTTCGGCACCAGCAACTTCGCCGTCGGTCTGCTGGCTGCCCTCAGCGCCAATGCCTTCGGCGCCGCCATCGGTGCGGCCATCGGCGGGCCACTGTGTGATCGGTTCGGCCGCAAGGCGATCTACACCTATGACCTGCTGGTGTACATGGCCGGCGTGTTACTGGCCGCCTTCGCGATGAACTTCACCATGCTGCTCGCGGCGTTCATCATCACCGGTATCGCCGTCGGCGCCGGTGTGCCCGCATCCTGGACCTACATCGCCGAGCAGGCGCCCTCGGTAGAGCGCGCCAAGCATGTCGGCACCGCGCAGTTGGCCTGGTCGGTCGGGCCCTTCATCGGGTTCGCACTGGCCGCCGCGCTGGCGCCACTGGAACTGCTGGGGTCACGGATCATCTTCGTGCACCTGTTCGTGGTCGCCGCCATCGTCTGGTGGATCCGCCAGGGCCTGGCCGAGTCGGCGATCTGGAAAGAGGAAGCCGTCGACGAAACTCGTGAGCTGCAGTCCTCGGTCGGTGCCCGCGGTGTGCGCGGCCTGTTCTCCCGCAAGGTGAACATCACCGCCCTGCTGTTCCTCGGCGGCATTTACCTGTTCTGGAACACCGTGGCCGGGCAGGCCGGCATCTTCATGCCACGTGTGTATGAGACCGCCGGTCTGCACAGCCCGGTCCAGCAGAACCTGCTGCAGGTGCTGGTGTGGGGCTGCACGGTCGCGGCCACGTACTTCGGCTTCATGCGCTACGCCGACCGGGTGTCCCAGCGCGCGCTCTACGTCTTCGGTGCCGCACTGGGCATCGTCGGGTGGGTGGTGCTGGTCGCCTTCACCGACGGCGGCATCACCACCATGCTGATCTTCGCCGTGCTGTGGGGCATCTCGGCCGGTATCGGCTGCCAGGCCTTCTACAGCCTGTGGGCCAGCGAGCTTTTCGCCACGCCCTACCGTGCATCCGCGCAGGGCGTCATGTTCTTCGTGGTGCGCACCGCCACCGGTCTGCTGAGCTACTTCTTCCCCACCATGCTCGCGGCCACCGGGCTGACAATCGTCGGCATCCTGCTCGTCGGCCTGCTCACCGTCGCCCTCATCATCGGTGCCGTCTGGGCGCCCAAGACGCAGGGCAAGACACTGCAGCAGATCGAGTCCGAACGTTACGGCGCACCGGTGTCCGCCCCGGCTCCCGTCCCCACCACCGCCATCTGAGGAACTGATGAACACCCCGCTGGACAATCTCGCCATCGAACTACCCTCGTGGGCCTTCGGAAACTCCGGCACTCGGTTCAAGGTGTTCGGCACGCCCGGCACCCCGCGGACCATCGAGGAAAAGCTCGCCGACGCCGCCACCGTGCACCGGTTCACCGGGCTGGCACCCGCGGTGGCCCTGCACATCCCGTGGGACACCGTGCCGGACTACACCGCGCTGGCCCGCCACGCCGGTGACCTCGGCGTGCGGCTGGGCACCATCAACTCCAACACCTTCCAGGACGACGACTACAAGTTCGGCAGCCTCACCCACACCGACAAGGCGGTGCGGCAGAAGGCCATCGACCATCACCTGGCCTGTATCGAGGTGATGAACCAAACGGGATCCCGTGACCTGAAGATCTGGCTGGCCGACGGCACCAACTATCCCGGGCAGGGTGATATCCGCGGCCGCCAGGACCGACTGGCCGAGTCACTGTCGGCGATCTATCAGCACATCGGCGCGCAGCAGCGACTCGTGTTGGAGTACAAGTTCTTCGAACCCGCGATGTACGCCACCGACGTTCCGGACTGGGGTACCTCGTACGCCCACGTGAGCGCGCTCGGCGAGCGGGCCAAGGTGTGCCTGGACACCGGACATCACGCGCCCGGCACCAATATCGAGTTCATCGTCGCCCAGTTGTTGCGACTCGGAAAGCTCGGTTCCTTCGACTTCAACTCCCGGTTCTACGCCGATGATGACCTGATCGTCGGGGCGGCCGATCCGTTCCAGTTGTTCCGCATCATGTTCGAGGTGATCCGCGGCGGCGGCCTCGATGCCGGATCCGAGGTGGCGCTGATGCTCGATCAATGCCACAACGTCGAAGAGAAGATCCCGGGCCAGATCCGCTCGGTGCTCAACGTCGCGGAGATGACGGCCCGCGCCTCGTTGGTCGACATCGATGCGCTGACCGCCGCCCAGGAAGCCGGAGATGTGCTGGGCGCCAACGAGATCTTCATGAACGCCTTCTACACCGATGTGCGGCCGATGCTGGCCGAGCGGCGCGTCGCCCAAGGCCTGCCGGCCGACCCGATGGCCGCCTTCCGCGCCAGCGGCTACCAGGACACCATCAACGCCGAACGCGTCGGCGGAACTCAATCCTCGTGGGGAGCATAAGATGCCATCACTGCCTGAAAATCCTGTCGCAGCACTGATCGCGCGATCCAACGCGCTGGGCGCCGATCCGAAGAACACGAACTATGCCGGCGGCAATACCTCCGCCAAGGGCGTCGACACCGATCCGGTCACCGGTGACGACGTGGAACTGTTGTGGGTCAAGGGATCCGGTGGCGATCTGGGCACCTTGACCGAGAGCGGGCTGGCCGTGCTGCGCCTGGACCGGATGCGCGCACTGGTCGACGTCTACCCCGGTGTCGAGCGTGAGGACGAGATGGTCGCCGCGTTCGACTACTGCCTGCACGGCAAGGGAGGCGCGGCACCGTCGATCGACACCGCCATGCACGGCCTGGTGGACGCCGCGCACGTCGACCACCTGCACCCGGATTCCGGCATCGCGATCGCGACCGCCGCCGACGGTGAGGCGCTCACCCGCAAGATCTACGGGGACCGCGTCGTCTGGGTACCGTGGCGCCGTCCGGGATTTCAGCTCGGGCTGGACATCGCGGAGATCAAGAAGGCCAACCCGCAGGCAACGGGCTGCATCCTCGGCGGCCACGGCATCACCGCCTGGGGTGACACCTCCGATGAGGCGCAGGCCAACTCGCTGGAGATCATCCGACTGGCCGAGGAGTACCTGGCCGCCAACGGCAAGGACCAGCCGTTCGGGGCGCCACTGGACGGTTACGGCGCACTGCCCGCGGCGCAGCGCCGTGCCAAGGCCGCCGCGCTGGCACCGTTCATCCGCGGGCTGGCCTCGGCCGACCGCCCGCAGGTGGGACATTTCACCGATGTCGCACCGGTGCTGGACTTCCTGGCCGCCACAGAACATCCGCGCCTCGCGGCGCTGGGCACCAGCTGCCCCGATCACTTCCTGCGCACCAAGGTCAAGCCGCTGGTGCTCGACCTGCCCGCCGATGCCGGCATCGACGAGTGCAAGGCCCGGCTGACCGAACTGCACGAGTGCTACCGCGCCGATTACCGCGCCTACTACGAGCGGTACGCCACCGCCGACAGCCCGGCGATGCGCGGCGCCGACCCGGCCATCGTGCTGATCCCCGGAGTCGGCATGTTCAGCTACGGCAAGGACAAGCAGACCGCACGGGTGGCCGGTGAGTTCTACCTCAACGCCATCAACGTCATGCGCGGCGCCGAAGCGGTGTCCAGCTACGCCCCCATCGACGAGTCGGAGAAGTTCCGCATCGAGTACTGGGCGCTGGAGGAAGCCAAGCTGGCGCGGATGCCGAAGCCCAAACCGCTGGCCACCCGGATCGCGCTGGTGACCGGCGCGGCCTCGGGAATCGGCAAGGCCATCGCCACCCGGCTGGCCGCCGAAGGTGCCTGCGTCGTCATCGCCGATCTCGACGCCGACAAGGCGGCCGCCGCGGCCGCCGAGATCGGCAACGCCGACGTCGCCGTCGGGATCGCCGCCGACGTCACCGACGAGGCCGCCGTGCAGGACGCCGTCGACGCCACCGCCTTGGCCTTCGGCGGTATCGACATCGTGGTCAACAATGCCGGCCTGTCGCTGTCGAAGTCGCTGCTGGACACCACCGCCGCCGACTGGGACCTGCAGCACAACGTGATGGCGCGAGGCTCCTTCCTGGTCTCCAAGGCCGCCGCCCGCGCGCTCATCGACCAGAAGCTGGGCGGTGACATCATCTACATCTCGTCGAAGAACTCGGTGTTCGCCGGACCCAACAACATCGCCTACTCGGCCACCAAAGCCGATCAGGCGCATCAGGTTCGGTTGCTCGCGGCCGAACTCGGCGAGCACGGCATCAAGGTCAACGGCATCAACCCCGACGGTGTGGTCCGCGGCTCGGGCATCTTCGCCGGCGGTTGGGGCGCCAAGCGCGCCGCGGTGTACGGGGTTCCCGAGGAGGAGCTCGGCGCCTACTACGCCCAGCGCACCCTGCTCAAGCGCGAGGTGCTGCCCGAGAACATCGCCAATGCCGCATTCGCGCTGTGCACCAGCGACTTTTCCCACACCACGGGGCTGCACGTGCCGGTCGACGCGGGCGTGGCCGCTGCTTTCCTGCGATGAGCACCCAGGTCGCGGCCGTCGATCTGGGCGCCACCAGCGGCCGGGTGATGCTCGCCGATATCGGCCCGGGACGCCTGGAACTCGAGCAGATCGCCCGATTCGCCAATGACCCGGTGCAGCTGTGGAACGGTGATCGTGCTGCGCTGCACTGGGACATACCCGGGTTGTTCCGAGAGGCCTGCGCCGGGCTGACCGAGGCCGGTCGGCGATCGGATGACCTGATCACCATCGGTGTGGACTCCTGGGCCGTGGATTACGGGCTGATGCGCGGCGGGGCGCTGCTGTCACTGCCGCACCACTACCGCGATTCCCGGACCGGATCCGGGGTGTTCGCGGTGCACCGCAGGGTCGAGGCCGCCGAGTTGTATGCCCGCAACGGACTGCAGTTCCTGCCGTTCAACACGATCTACCAACTTGCCGCCGAGACACAGCTCGACATCGCCGAGTCCGCGCTGCTGGTCCCCGATCTGATCGGCTACTGGCTGACCGGACAGATGGGCACCGAGCGGACCAACGCCTCGACCACCGGCCTGTTGCACACCGACGGCCGCTGGGACGACGAGCTGGCCACCGCGGTCGGTCTGCCGACGGGTTTGTTCCCCGATCTGGTCGAGCCCGGCACCGAACTGGGCCCACTGCTGCGGGGCGTCGCCGACCAATTGGGGCTGTCAGCCGCGACTTCCGTCACGACCGTGGCCTCGCACGACACCGCGTCGGCCGTGGTCGCCGTCCCGATGGACTCCGCCCAGGCCGCATACATATCGTGTGGCACTTGGGGATTGGTCGGTGTGGAGCTCGCCGCACCGGTACTCACCGAAGCCGGCAGGCAGGCCAACTTCACCAACGAGGTCGGCGCCGACGGCAGGATCCGCTACCTGCACAACGTGATGGGGCTGTGGCTGCTGAGCGAGACCGTTCGCCAGTACCAACGCGAGGGGTACCGCGCCGAGCTGTCGGAGTTGCTGGCCCAGGCCGGCGAGGTGCGACCGGTGTTCGACGTCTTCGACACCGCCGACCCACGCTTCCTGGCCCCCGGTGACATGCCCGGGCGGATCCGCGCCTGGTACGACGAGCGCGGCCTGCAGGTGCCGATGACGCGGCCGGAGATGGTGCGGGCCATCGTCGAGAGCCTGGCGGCGGCGTTCGCCGACGGTGTCCGGCGCGCCGCCGACCTGTCCGGCACGCCGGTGCAGGCGGTGCACATCGTCGGCGGCGGCTCCCAGAACCGGTTGCTGTGCCAGCTCACCGCCGACCGGGCCGGGTTACCGGTGCTCGCAGGTCCCGTCGAGGCCACCGCGCTCGGTAATGTGTTGATCAGTGCCCGGGCTCACCGGCTGATCGACGGCGATCTCGAAGCGCTGCGGCATCTCGTCGCCACCAGGTTCCCCCCACAGCGTTACGTTCCCCGTACACACCGGACGCGCACCCCTCGCCCGGTCGGGGCAGGAAAGGCACTCTCATGAAACGCCGCATCCCCAAGGTCGCCGATCTGGCCCCGCTGATGCAGTTCAAGAAGCCCGAGTTCAACGCGCGCACGCGTCGGCTCGCCGCGGCACTGACCATCGAGGACCTGCGGACCATCGCCAAGCGGCGCACCCCCAAGGCCGCGTTCGACTACACCGACGGCTCGGCAGAAGCCGAGCTGTCGCTGGCGCGGGCCCGGCAGGCCTTCCAGGACATCGAGTTCCACCCCGCCATCCTGCGTGACGTGTCCAAGGTCGACACCAGCTGCACGATCCTGGGCGGTCGCTCCGAACTGCCGTTCGGCATCGCGCCCACCGGATTCACCCGGATGATGCAGACCGAGGGTGAACACGCCGGGGCGCGGGCCGCGGCGCGGGCCGGTATCCCCTTCTCCCTGTCCACCATGGGCACCGCATCCATCGAAGATGTCAAGGCGGCCAATCCGCACGGACGCAACTGGTTTCAGTTGTACATGTGGAAGGACCGGGACCGCTCGATGGCCCTGGTCGAACGCGCCGCGGCGGCCGGTTATGACACCTTGCTGGTGACCGTCGATGTGCCGGTGGCCGGCGCCCGGCTGCGCGACAAGCGCAACGGCATGTCGATCCCGCCTGCGCTGACGGCCAAGACGGTGCTCAACGCAATCCCGCGGCCGCAGTGGTGGATCGACTTCCTGACCACCGAGCCGTTGGCCTTCGCCTCGCTGGACCGGTGGTCGGGCACCGTCGCCGAGTTGCTGGACACCATGTTCGATCCCACGGTCACCTTCGATGATCTGGCGTGGATCAAGGCACAGTGGCCGGGCAAACTCGTGGTCAAGGGCATCCAGACGGTCGCCGACGCCGGTGCCGTCACCGAACTGGGCGTCGACGGCATCGTGTTGTCCAACCATGGTGGCCGCCAACTGGATCGAGCGCCGATCCCCTTCCACCTGCTGCCCGAAGTGGCGGCCGCCGTCGGAGCAGACACCGAGATCATCCTCGACACCGGCATCATGTCGGGCGCGGATATCGTCGCCTCGGTGGCGCTCGGCGCCCGGTTCACCCTCGTCGGGCGGGCCTATCTGTACGGCCTGATGGCCGGGGGCGAGGCCGGGGTGGACCGCATGATCGAGATCCTGTCCGAGCAGATCTCGCGCACCATGCGGTTGCTCGGCGTCGCCGGTCTGGACGAACTGACACCCGAACACGTGACCCAGTTGCAACGGTTGGTTCCCCGACCCGCTCCATGATGTGTGGCGGTGACGGCCCGTTGCGACAAAGATGGTCGAATGGAGCAGATCACCTTCATCCCGTCGCCCGAACAGTTCGCCTTCACCTTCGGTGGTGCCGAACCGGTCATGCGGATCAAGGGCCGGACGGCGCTGCGGCTGTGGACCGAGGATGCCTACGGCGGCCGGATCACCAGCGCCGACGACATCGCGAGCAGCGCGCTGGACACCGAGGACCTCAATCCGCAGACCGGGCCGTTCTGGATCGAGGGCGCCGAACCCGGCGACACACTGGCCGTACACCTGGTGGATCTCACCCCGGCGCGCAGTTGGGGCGCCTCGACGCTGATCCCGTTCTTCGGCGGGCTCACCAGCATCCCGGTCAGCCCCACGCTGCAGGAGCCACTGCCCGAGCGGACCTGGATCTACGAATACGATTCGGCAGCACACACTGTCGGCTTCTCGGCACACGGAAGCAACTTCGAGGTGGCGCTGCCGGCCAACCCGATGCTGGGCACCGTGGGCGTCGCGCCGGCCCGCCGCGAGGTGCGCACCTCGCTGGTGCCCGATGTATTCGGCGGCAACATGGACACCCCGGAGATGACCGCCGGTGCCACCTGCTATCTGCGGGTGAACGTGCCCGGCGCGCTGTTCTCGCTCGGTGACGGCCACTACCGGCAGGGCGAGGGCGAATCGTGCGGTACCGCGGTCGAGGGCGCCATGCACGTCACCGCGATCGTGGAGCTGATCAAGGGCGGCGGTCCGGCCTGGCCCCGCCTGGAGAACGACACCCATCTGATGTGTGTCGGCTCGGGCAGGCCGCTGGAGGAGGCGTGGCGGGCCGGACAGGTGGAGATGATCACCTGGCTCGGCGAACTGTACGGCCTGGATCGCTTCGATGCCTACCAGCTGCTGACCCAGATATCGCTGGCCCCGATCGCCAATGTGGTGGACACCAACTACAGCGCCGTGACCAAGATCGACAAGCGGCTGCTGCCGGACGCCCCGGCCTACGGTGGCGTGCACGCCGATCTGCGCTCGGCGGCAAAGTCTCTGGGCACCATCAACTACTGAGGAGAACTGGCATGGATCTCGGACTCAAGGGGAAGCGCTTCGCGGTCACCGGTGGCACCCGCGGTATCGGATGCGCCGTCGTGGAGGGACTGCTCGCCGAGGGGGCCAAGGTGGCGTTCTGCGCCCGCACCTCGGATGCGGTGGCGCAGGCGCAGAAGGATTTCGGTTCCAGTGCGCTCGGCACCGCCGTCGACGTGGGTGCCACAGCCGCGCTGGCGGCGTGGGTGGATGCCAGCGCCGAGGCGTTCGGCGGACTCGACGGTGTGGTCGCCAATGTCAGCGCGCTGGCGATTCCGGAGTCGGAGGACAACTGGCGCACCAGTTTCGAGGTCGATCTGATGGGCACGGTGGGTCTCGTGGATGCCGCACTCCCGCATCTGCAGGCTTCCGGCGCCGGGTCCATCGTGACGATCTCCAGTGTGTCGGGACGCGAGATCGACTTCGCCGCAGGCCCGTACGGCACCATGAAGGCCGCGATCATCCACTACACCCAGGGGTTGGCCTATCAGCTCGCCGGCAAAGGTGTGCGCGCCAACACCGTCAGCCCCGGCAACACCTACTTCCCCGGCGGGGTGTGGCCGTCGATCGAGCAGAACGATCCCGAACTGTTCGCCACCGCACTGGCTTTGAACCCGACCGGTCGGATGGCCACCGCCCAGGAGGTCGCCAACGCGGTGGTGTTCCTGTCCAGTTCGGCGGCCAGCTTCATCACCGGGACCAACCTGCTGGTCGACGGTGCGCTGACCCGCGGCGTGCAGTTCTGACCTGGATCCACCACCTGGGGGTCCGCCACCGTCACTGTCCCTGCTGCTCGGCGAGTTTCGCCTGCCGCGCCTCGTACCGGTCGACCAGTTCCCGGAAGCCCAGGCGGTCGTACTGAGGGATGGGCTGGATGCCCCAGATGTCGCGGGCGGTGTCCTTGCCCTCGGCACCCTCGGGTGGCCCCAGCGGTGGGTACGGATACTTGCACTCCAAGGTGTCGTCGGAGTACCGCACCTTGAGCAGCTCACTGCAGATCTGGGTGAGGCTCAGGGTCGGGTAGCCGTAGTAGACGGCCATGAACGGCAGCGTGAAGGCGCCTTCAAGGACCAGGGCGACCAGGCACACCAGCACAGCCCGTTTGATCCACTTGTGCATGCGCGCGTAGTACGGGGTCGTTCCCGGCGGAAGGTCCGCTACCGGTGCCGCTGTCTGTGTCACGGTATGTCTCCTTCAGTCCGTGAAGATTTCGCGGTTCACCGTGTGCAGGTACGGGATCGCGAGGAAAGGGGTGATGTAGAAGATGTCGTAGAGCCACCAGCCGATGACCGGGAAGACCGTGCCCGCGAAGCGGACGTCGGCGTACATCGTCATGTTGAACACATAGAGAATCCAGATCAGCACACCCATCCAACAGGTGACGATCATCCACTGGTGGCCCCACCGCTTCATCTGCAAGAAGCCGATCGCCGCGGCGCAGCGCATCGCGAAGACGGTGATGATCATGCCGAGCACCATGGCCTTCTCGCCCGGTCCGGCAGCACCGCCGACCCAGAGTTCGTTGTAGTGCCAGAAGTATCCGGCGTCGAACATGTGGCCCCAGCCGGTCATCAGCACCCGGTTGATCAGCGTGTGGTTTCCGATCAGGTCCAGCGCCCAGCCCAGGCTGTTGAGCATGCCGTCGATGAGCACCAGGTAGCCGATCAACGTGACGATCATCGGTCGCACGGACAGGCCGTCCCGTTGCGCCTGGCGCTGCAGCCACACACCGCGCATGAAGATGGGGAATCCGATGAGCCCGGGCACCCACATGCCCATCAGCGCGGCACCGACGATCAGCCATTTGTCGGCCCGGCGCTGAGCGAGGCGGGACTGCTCGTGGTGGTCTTGCAGTCGTATCGTCGATTCGACGGCCGTCACAGCTCCCACCAGCCCCGTTCGAAGGACATGTAGAGCTGGATGAGAAACATCGTGAGCAGGTAGCCGTAGATGGCGACCTGGAACACGATCAGGGCACGCTTACGCTTCTTCTCTTTCTGGTCGACCATGTGAAATCCTCTCTCAGACTGTGTCGGTGGGCTGTAGGCCGGCCGCGGCGACCTCGCGCAGGCCTTCGCTGATGGCGCCGTCGGTGCTCAGCGGGGCCAGGATGCACGCTTCGGCCGCGTCGAGCTCACCGGCACCGGCGGCGATCAGCTGGGCGGCGGTGACGATCACCCGGGTCGAGGGCGGCTCGAAGTGGAAGGCCTCGTCGGCGGTGCGGATGGCGATGGCGCAGTCGACCAGCCGTCGTGCGACCCGCGCGTCGATGCCGGTCTCCGAGACGACGGCCTGCACCTCGCGCTCGGGCGGCAGATAGTTCATCGCCAGCGTGGCGAAGCGTTGCCGGAACGACGGTTTGAGCTCCTTGAGTGAGCTGCGGTACGCCGGGTTGTATGAGCACACCAACATGAAATCCTGTGGTGCCCGGATGACTTCATCGGATCGATCCAGGTACAGGGTGCGCCGATGATCGGTCAGCGAATGCAGGAGGGCCAGGGAGTCGTGGCGCGCCTCGACCACCTCGTCCAGGTAGCAGATGGCCCCGGACTTGACCGCTCGGGTGAGCGGTCCGTCGGTCCAGATCACGTCCCCACCGGTGACCATGAAACGACCGACGAGGTCCGAACTCGTCAGGTCGTCGTGGCAGCTGATGGTGACCACGGGGCGGCCGAGCAACGATCCCATGTGCTCGACGAAGCGGGTCTTGCCGCAACCGGTCGGTCCGGTCAACATGACCGGGATCTGGCGGCGGAAGGCCTGCTCGAAGAGCCGGACTTCGTTGCCGTAGGCGTAGTAGGTATCGCTGCTCATCTGTCTTCCTCGTTGTCGCGGGTCATGTGCCGACCAACTCCCGATGCACATGGGCCAACACGCGGGGCAGATCCTCGACGCGTCGGATCCGTTGGGATCGTCTGGGGCCGAACACTTCCGGTAGCGGGTCGACGCGGGTGGGGCCGACCCCGACGTAATACACGGACACGCCGGCGTCATTGGCTTCTTCGACCGCGTGTGCGGCGTCCGACCAGGCGTAGCGGCCCTCGTAGCCCTCGTCGGAGATCATCCCGTCACCGATGATGATGAGCAGTCGACGTTCCGCCGGCTGGGCCAACAGCCGACTGGTCAGGTGCCGGATCGGGGCACCGAGGCGGGTGTAGCCGCCGGTCGACAAGCCCAGTCCGCTGGGCGGGACGAACCGGGCCTCCGGGAAATCCTTGAGACAGCGCACCTCGACGCGATGCCGGGTGTTCCCGGTGAACACGAAGATCCCGTGTCGCTCCCGGGCGTGGTTCATCGCCCGCGAAAGCGCGTCGGCACAGGCCAGTTCGAGCCGGAAGATCCGACCGCCGTGCACACCGAGCGACGAACTGCCGTCCAACAGCAACGCGGTGCCGACGTCGCGGTTGGTCGGCAGCAGTTCCCGGAACAATCGCGGCTCGGATGCCTGGCCGGTACCCATATCGACGTAATGGGCCACATAGGCGTCGATATCGAGATCCGAGCCGTCCTGTAGACGGTTGACCATGGCTCGATGGGTGTTCTGCTGGAACCACTTGCGCAGGTCGGCCGACGCCGGGGCCGCGGTGTCGACATGACGGTCGCGGGCCAGTTCCAGCACGGCGACATGGTCGGGCAGAAAACTCTCGGTCCAGGCATTCCACTCCGGGTAGGGAATACCTGGCCGGTGCTGCGGGGTCACGTCCACGTCATTGTCTTGCGGCCGGCTCGGCGGGGGCAGGTTCGGGTTGCGGACGCCGCCTTCTCCGCCGACCGGAACCGAATATGGCCGTGGCACGCGCTGCTGTGTTGTGGTCCAGGGCATCCGGCCGAATTGCCGACGGAGCTTGTCTGCCAGTCCGGTGGGGTTCGTGTAGACCGCGGGCAGATTGCCCAGCAGCGCGGGCACATCGATGGTCCCGGCGCTCCGGGCGTCGTCGATGGCTCGGGTGATCATGGTGTGGGCGTCCAAGCCCGGATCGGCGGGTCGTAGCCCCGGCAGCACTCGGGCGAACTCGGTCATCAATCCGGGCCACCGGGAGGCGATCCACCCGAGCGCGACGCCGGCCTCGACGAGGACGAGCGCGCGTAGTTCGCGCGCGGACAGTTCGTTCACCCGGTACTCGCCGACCCGATCCTTGGACCGGGAACATTGCAGGGCGATACCGCAGGTGAGCGTCCGCCGGGTCCAGGCCGTGCCGAGCGGCGGGTGGGGCACGTGGACGAAGGCCCGGGAGTGGCTGAGTCCGAAACTTCGGTGCGGCCCGGTGACCAACCGCGCGCCGTCACGATGTCCGCCGCTCAACGCGACGGCGGTCAGTGCGCAACTGCGCTCGAGGTCGAGCGCCGACGCATCCCCCGGGGACACGATCAGAAGGTCCCGATGTTGGAGAACATCCAATACCAGAACCAGATGACCAGGCCGGTACCGCCCCATGCGGCGACGTACCGCAGTATCTCCCAGACGTAGTCCACGCGCGGACCTCCCGTATCGCTGCTCGGCAGCACTGTGTCGAAACTTTCATATCATTGACTTGAGTCAATGAGAAGATGATCAGTCGGTGAAGATCTCCCGGTTGACCGTGTGCAGATAAGGGATGGCCAAAAACGGCGTGATGTAGAAGATGTCGTAGAGCCACCACCCCACGACGGGGAAGATCGTTCCCGCGAACCGGACATCGGCGTACATGGTCATGTTGAACACGTACAGAACCCAGATGACCACACCCATCCAGCAGGTGACGATCATCCACTGGTGACCCCACCGCTTCATCTGCAGGAAGCCGATCCCCGCGGCGATCCGCATGGTGAAGACGGTGAGGATCATCCCGACCTCCATGGCCTTCTCACCCGGGCCGGCGGTGCCGCCGACCCAGAGTTCGTTGAAATGCCAGAAGTATCCGGCGTCGAACATGTGCCCCCAGCCGTTGAGGAGCACGCGCGCCAGCAACGTGTGGCTGCCGATGAGATCGAGAGCCCAGCCCACGGTGTTGATCGCGGCATCGATGATGACGAGGTAGCCGAGCAGCGTCACCATCATCGGGCGCACGGAAAGGCCGTTGTGCTGGGCTCGCCGCAGCAACCAGACCCCGCGTAGGAACAGCGGTAATCCGAAAATGCCCAGCGCCGCCGTCCCGATGAGGATGCTGCCGCTGATCAACCACCTGTCGGCTTGGCGTTGCGCCCGCTGCGATTCCTCCATGTGTTCGTCGAACTGGAGCCCACTTGCTGCGGTCGAACCGGCCGGTCGGTGCATGCTGACTGACTTTAGTCAGAGAAAACGGATCGCGGCAATGCCCGATTTCGGCTCGTCGGGTCACACAGCGATGCTGCGCAGCGTGCGTGTCACCAGATCGTCGAGGAGATCGCGGCGCATCGGGTCTGTGGTGGTGATGGCCAACGCGTACAGGCCGAGCAGGAAGATCACCGCGCTGTTCATCGGCGTCACATCATCGGCGATATCGCCACACTCCTTGGCTTCGGCCAGCCGTTGGGCGAGCAGCAAGACCAGCGAGTGATCGCCCCCGTGTTCAGCGGGCGGGCGTGTCTGGGAGAAGTGAAGTGCCAGGAAGTCCTTGAACAGAAGTTCGCCGAGCCGGCGCTCCAGGCCGAGTACCAACCGAACAGCCTCGTGCAGTGCGGATTTCAGATCATTGTCCTTGTCGAGGTAGCGGCCGAACTGCTTGGCCATGCGATCCTCTTCACGCTTCTCCAACTCCAGCAGGACATGCTCTTTGGTCGGGAAGTGGAAGAAGAAGGTGCCGTGGGCGACGCCGGCGGCGGTGACGATCGCGGCGACATCTGCTTCGGCCATTCCGGTGCGTTTGAACTCCGCCACCGCGGCACCCATCAGACGTTCCCGGGTCTGCAGCCGTTTGGCCTCCCGAGCAGAAGGTCCGTTGACCACCGCCATGTCCGCTCCGTTCCCTACACCCCCGCCACGGACAACCCTATCGCGCGGCGCGATCCGGTCACCCGTCGTTGCCGGTCACGTTGACTGCGGTCAACCTGTTCGGCCGGTCGAGACCGGGCGCCCCGGCGCTTTGTTTGACCACACCGAGGCCGGGAACCCTTCGGTCATGAGCAATGCAACTGGCGCACTCGCCGACAAGAAGATCGCCATCCTGGCCACCGACGGAGTCGAACGCCGCGAGCTGGAGGGCCCACGCGACGCGATCGACAATTCCGGCGGTAAGTTCGAACTGTTATCACTGCACAACGGCATGATCGAGGCGCGCGACCATGACCTGGAGCCGGCCGGTACCTTCCGCGTCGACAAGCAGGTCGCCGACGCGAACACCGGTGACTATGACGCGTTGGTGGTGCCCGGCGGCACCGTGAACGCCGACAAGTTGCGCTCCGACGACGCGGCGGTGGCGTTCGTGCGCGACTTCGTCGAGTCGGGCCGGCCGGTCGCGGTGATCTGCCACGGCCCGTGGACGCTGATCGAGGCCGGTGTCGCGCAGGGCCGCACCGTCACGTCCTACCCGAGCCTGCACACCGATCTGCGCAACGCCGGCGCGAACGTCGTCGACCAGGAGGTCGTGGTCGACGGCAATCTGATCACCAGCCGGACCCCCGATGACCTACCGGCCTTCTGCGACGCGCTGCTCAACGCGGTGACGAAAGACGCTGCCACACAGAGCTAGCCGGGAGCGCGGCTCGGGGCGTCACGCCTCGTAGGCGGCGCTGAAGAACGCCGACTCCAGACGCATGGCCCGGCGGTACGCGTCGCGGACCGCCGGCGTGTCGGTGCCGTGTCGGTCGAGCAGCTGCTCCAAGAGCGTGGCGACCGCATCGAACTCCGGATCGGCATACGTGAGAACCCATTTGGCGTAGGCGCCGGCGGTGCTCGCATTCAGTGTGGACCCGATGTGGGCGTAGAGCCGCATGCAGGGCGTCATGGCCGCACAGATGACACCGAGGCCCCCGGTGGCGGCGGTGGCCAACAGGAATTCGGTGTAGGCCAGCGTCGCCGCGGACGGCCGCACACCGGCCATGTCGATGCCCCACTCGGCCGCGTAGGAGGCGTGCAGACCGAGTTCGGCACGGACACCGGCCAACAGGTCGGCGAAAGTCAACAACGTGGCCGTATCCGTACTGCGCACGAGTGCCAACGCGTAAGCGCGGGCGAAGGATTCGAGGAAGAAGGCGTCCTGGGCGACGTACCCGGCGAACAGCGCCTTGTCCAGTGACCCGTCTGCGATCCCACGCACGAACGGATTCTCCAGTACGTCGCCGACGATATCGGCGTTCTCCGACCACAGTTGGGCTGACAGGCTCACGAGGCGTCCTCCCATGCCATGTTCCAGAATTCGACCTCGAGCTTGAGCACCTCGTCGACCAACCCCTGATGCGCCTCGGGACGGGCCAGCGCGGTCAACCCGTCGACGTAGGAGGCGAATTCCGGGACCGTCCAATGGTCGATGAACTCGGCGAACGGTGAGGTCGGCGACTTCGCCGACGTCCAGCCGAGCAGATACACCCGCTCGATCACCCACAGCGCGGTGACGGCCGCCTCGAACGGTTCGTCGTCGAGACGGCGCAGCAGGTCGCGGTAGGCCAGTGTCGTCGGCAGCGGGTCGACGTCGGCATCGAGACCACGCCGGGTGGCGTGCTCGTCGAACCAGTCCAGCTCGGCCACCAGGGCCGCGCACCCACCGGCCAGCACCTCCTGGGCGGGGCGCGGCGCGCGCGCCAGCAGCCGGGCCTGGAAGGTCAGCAGGTCGGCGACGAACAGCGCATCCTGGCTCAACCACCTATCGAACGAGGCGGCGGCCAGGGTCCCGTCGCGTGCGGCGTCCAGGAACGGATGACGGGTGGCGGCGGTCCAGAGAGCGTCTGACACCCGACCGACACTAGTTCACGCGTGCTGCGGCCCATACCCGTAGATCGCCACGAACGTCTCGGTCGAGGCCGCCGCCGTGTCGAACGCGGAGCCCAGCCACCGGGTGGCGTTACCCCTCGGCGGGGGCACCCTGTCCGGGCCAGCACGGTCCGACCCGACGGTAGAGTATCGGCATCTGCATCCGACGGCCCGAGGAGCGCGGCATGTCCGTGGATTCCACATCGCTGCGCCGGCGAACACACCGGTGGGCTGATCGGCGAGCGATGGGAGACACTGTGCAGGTGTCGAAACCGGTGATGCCGGGTTTACGGGAACGCAAGAAGCTCAAGACCCGTCTCGCCATCCGTCGTGCCGCGTTCCAACTCTTCGCCGAACGCGGATATGAGGACACCACCATCGAGCAGATCGCCGCTGCCGCCGACATCTCCCCGCGCACGTTCTACCGCTATTTCGCGGGCAAAGAAGCGGTGCTGATCAACGACGAGCAGATCGAGCCGATCGTACGGGCGTTCGCCCGGGCGCCGCGGAAGTTGTCCACCGTCGCCGCCTACCGGCATGCAGTGGCCGAGGTGTTCGGCGCGCTGTCGGACGAGGAGCGCGAAGCCGCCACGACCGCACAACGTTTGATGTACGACGTCCCCGAGGCCCGCAGCCTGCTCTATTCCGACTATGCCCGGTTGATCGACATGATCGCCGAGGCGATGGAGGGGCGTCACGACGCTCCCGCAGACCCGCTGGCCCGCCGGGTGATCGCCGGCGCGATCGTCGGGGTGCTGATCTGCGCATCGCATGACACGCCCATGCCCGAGGACTCCCTGATGGCTGCACTGACGATACTGGACGACCGCCTGTCCGGCGGCTGACTTATCTGCGCTGCAGCGAAATTCGTTTATCCCGGCAGGGCGTCGATCAATGCCTCGGTGACCCCGGCCGTCGCGGCGGTGCCACCGAGATCGGCTGTGCGGGTGGCCGGATCGGCCAGTGTGGCGGCCATCGCCGTCAGCACATCGGCCGACGCCGCCCCGTGGCCCAGGTGATCGAGCATGAGTGCCGCCGACCACACCGCACCCACGGGATTGGCGGTGCCCTGCCCGGCGATATCGGGCGCCGATCCGTGTACCGGCTCGAACATCGACGGGTGCGCCTTGGTGGGGTCGAGGTTGGCCGAGGGCGCGATTCCGATGGAGCCCGCGACGGCGGCGGCGAGATCGGACAGGATGTCGCCGAACAGGTTTGACGCCACCACCACGTCGAACCGCTGTGGTTGCAGGACGAATTTCGCGGCCAGCGCGTCGATGTGTTCGCTGTCGCAGCGGACCTCGGGGTAGTGTGCGGCGCGTTCGGCGACGACCTCATCCCAGAACGGCAGGGTGTGCACGATGCCGTTCGACTTGGTGGCCGACGTGACGTACCTGCCGCGTGACATCGCGAGTTCGAACGCGTAATCGGCGATCCGGCTGACACCCACGCGGGTGAACACCGACTCCTGGACGGCCATCTCGTCGGGAAAACCCCGGTTCAGTCGACCGCCGATCTCGCTGTATTCGCCCTCCACGTTCTCGCGCACCACCACGAAGTCGACATCGGTGGCGCCCGTCAGGGGACTGCGTACACCGTCGAAAACTCTGATGGGCCGCAGGTTCACGTACTGCCGGAAGGCACGCCGGATGGGGATGAGCAGCCCCCACAACGACACGTGGTCCGGCACACCGGGCCAGCCGACGGCTCCGAGGAAGATGGCGTCGAACTGGCCGAGCGTCTCGAGACCGTCGTCGGGCATCATCGCGCCGTGGCGTTCGAACCGCCGACACGACCAGTCGAATTCCTGGTAATCGAGGTCGATCCCGTGTCTGGCCGACACGGCGTCGAGCACGGCGCGGGCCGCCTCGACGACCTCGGAGCCGATGCCGTCGCCCGGGATGACCGCGATGCGTTGTGCGCTCACGCGCCCAATCCCAGCACCGCGATCATCAGCGGAAGGAACACCACGATCAGGATCGCGCCGGCGATGTCGAAGGTGACCCCGGACCGGATCATCGTCGTGATGGGCACCGCACCGGATCCGTAGACGATGGCGTTCTGCGGCGTGGAGACCGGCAACATGAACCCGAACGAGGCGGCGAACGTGGCCGCCAATGCCGGGACGAAGGGGTTCACACCGGCGGCGACCGCGATCGGGATGATGATCGGGACCACCACGGCGGCCGAGGCGGTGTTGCTCGTCGTCTCGGACACGACGACGGCGAGCAGGACGGCGAAGATCGTGATGGCGACGACGCTGGTGAGCCCGAGGCCGTCGGCCACCGAGTTTCCGATCGTCTCGGCCAGGCCGGTGTCGGCGAGCAGCGAACCGAAGATGATGCCGGTGCCGAACAGGACGATGGTGCCCCAGTCGATGGCCGCGGCGTCCTTCCACCGCAGGGTGAATTCGCGTTGCGCCCAGTCGGTGGGCAGTAGGAACAACAGCGCGGCGCCGAAGACCGCGACGGTGCCCTCGTCCAACCGGTCGCTCACGGCCGTATAGATGTCGGAATCGTTGCCGAAGATCAGTGCCAGGATGCCCGGAAAGATCCACAGCGACACCGTGATACCGAAGGCGATCAGCGTGTTCTTCTCGGCCCGTGTCAGGTTTCCCATCTCGGCACGCTGCTTGGCGACGTACTCGCTGACGCCCTCGATGCGTTTGAGTTCCGGTTTGTTTAGCTTGATCAACACGAAGGCCAGCACCAGGAACATCAGCAGACAGATCGGCGCCGCGAGCACCATCCACTGGCCGAAGCTGATCGTCTCCCCGGTGGCCTCCTCGATGAGTCCGCGGCCGATGAGGTTGGGTGGGCTACCCACCGGGGTCAACAGTCCGCCGACGCTTGCCGAGTAGGCAAGCATCAGCATGATGGCCGCGCCCACCTTGAGGCGCAGCGGATCGAAGTCGTCGGAGACCTTGCCCTGCACCTGCAGGATCTTGGCGACGACGCCGATGATGCCCATCGCGGTCGGCAGCAGCATGGCGACGGTGGCGGTGTTGGACACGAATGCCGACAGCAGGCAGGTGATGGCACCGAAGGCGAGGATCACGCCCGTGGTCGACTGGCCGACGCGGGGTAGCGCGAGGATGCGGAAGGCGAACCGCCGGGCCAGACCGTGTTTGAGCATCGCCTGGGCCAGGATGAAGGCCCCGATGAAGGTGAACACCGTCGACGAGCCGAACGGTCCGAGCACGTCATCGACCGGTGCGACGCCGAGGAAGACGATGACGGCGACGCCGAGCAGACCGCCGATCGGGATGGGCACGGGTTCGGTGACCCATAGCACGATGACGCCCAGCAGCACCCCGGCCAGCGTCTGCTGCTGCGGCGGGATGTCCAAGGGAAGGAGAAGGAAGACGACGGCCACCACCGGAGCGAGGAACAGTCCGACGGTGCGGCGACCCTTCTCGAAGCGCTCCTCCTGTGGGGTGAGCCGCTGCTCACCCAGACTGCGGTAGGTGGAACCGCCCATCAGGGCGGCGTCGACGTCGGTCTTCCTGACAGGCTGCTCGGTGGTCACGGCTCCTCCTGCACGTCACGCCGTTGTGGCGCAGGTCACTACACGACCCAACAGAAGTGCCCACTCTGGTCCCCGGGTAATCCTGTCCGGGTTTACAACGGCGCGCAGGTTTCCTCACGCGAGGCCGGATGGATCAGCGGCTCGCGCCGGGGTGCGGCGATGACGCGTCGCAACGAGTAACGCGGTGCCGGCATCGCCGACACCAGCACCACACGAGTGCGGCGGGCCTCGCGCTGCTGAGCCACGACCGAGATGACCCCGATCAGCGCCCAGACGAGATTCGACGCCGCACTCGGCCAGGCGCCGTACATGCCGGCGGCCACTCCCGCCATGGTGCCGCCCGCAATGTTCAGCGCGGCATAACGACGCGATTTGCCGCACAGCCAACCACGACTCACGGCGAGGTACGCGAACAACGTACCCACCGCGCCCACCCAACCCAGGGTCGCCGCAACCATCGCAAACCGCCTTCACGCCAACTGAACCCAGCAGAAGTATCGGACCGCAGTGCGTTAAACACAATTGAATAAATCTGCACTGGCAGTGTAGTTTTTGTGAATGGACATCGATCCCCGTCGGCTTCGATATCTGCTCGCGGTCGCGCGTGAGGGCGGCGTGCTGGCCGCGGCGGACGATCTGCAGATGACGCCGTCGGCGGTGTCGCAGCAGATTGCCCGCCTGGAGCGCGAGACCGACCGAGTACTGATGACGCGCACGACGAACGGCTCGGTGCTCACCCATGAGGGCCAGGTCCTGGCCGAGGCCGCCCAGCAGATCGAGCGCGTGCTCGCCGAGGCACAGCTCGAGCTGGAACGCGGCGAGACCGAAATCCACGGGACCATGCGCCTCGGCGGGTTCCAGAGTTTCCTGTCCGTCGTCATCGCGCCGATGCTGCCGCAGTGGCGTCACCAACTGCCCGGTATCCGGTTCGAGATCGTCGAGGCGGATCACGAGCCGCTGATGCGCGGACTCAAGGACGGCGAATTGGACGCTGCCATAGTCGAATTGGATGCAGCCGACTCACCACAGCGACCGCCGGCGGGCATCGTCGAGGTGCCGTTGCTCGACGAACCGTGGAAGCTGGCGGTGCCGGCAGGCACCCTGGCCTCCGATGTCACCGAACTGGGCCGACTTCCGCTGCCCTGGGTGGGGGTTGAGCCCTCGTCGGCCACCGCACGGGCGGCGGCGCGGCTGAGCCGCGCCAGCGGACTGAACCAGCCGATCGTGCACCGTTACTTCGGCACCCAGACCGCCTTGGCACTGGTGGCCGCCGGCGAGGGCATGACGCTCATCCCGATGCTCGCGCTGCGCGGCCAACCGCACGACGGGGTGGAGACGCTCGATGTCCCCGGCCTGGGCACCCGCCGAGTGGTCCTGCGCAGTTATTCGCGGGGCAAGCACGCCGGCATAGTTCTCGACGCCGTGCTCACGCTGCTCCATGAGGCAGTGCTCAGCATCACAGCCGACGAGGCCGCCAGCGCCGTCTGATCCGCCCGCATTAGAAATATTGATCCCACGTAAAAAGCGTTAGCTGTACTTGAGTACAACGCGCGCCTACGTTCGCATCATGGCATCACCGCTGTTCATCGGCTTCCTCACGACCATGGCGCTCATCGCTGCCATCGGCGCGCAGAATGCGTTCGTGCTGCGCCAGGGCATCCGCGGTGAGCACGTGGTGCCGGTGATTGCGCTGTGCACGGTGTCGGATCTGATCCTGATCGCTGCAGGTATCGCAGGTGTCGGCGCAATCATCACCGCTCACCCGACCGCGGTCACCATCGTCAAGCTCGGCGGTGCGGCGTTCCTCATCGGGTACGGCGTGCTCGCGGCGCGTCGCGCATTTCGACCCGGCGCACTGACCCCGACCGAGGAGACGCCGGCCCGACTGCTCGAGGTCCTGCTCACCGCGGCCGCGCTGACGTGGCTGAACCCCCACGTGTACCTGGACACGGTGGTGCTGCTCGGCTCGCTGGCCAACGAACACGATGATCAACGCTGGTTGTTCGGTGCCGGCGCCGTCACCGCAAGCGCACTGTGGTTCACCGGCCTCGGCCTGGGTGCGCGAAAGCTGGCCGGGCTGTTCGCCAATCCCGCGACCTGGCGGGTGCTCGACGTGATCATCGCCGTCGTGATGATGGCGCTGGGTGTGTGGATGGCATTCTCTTGATGCCATCCAGCCCCAGGGCCCACTGTTCAGTTTTCAAGGTGCACTGAGGCTTTGGGTTATGCGGCGGCCGGTAGGTCGGTCATGGTGCGGCGGGCGTGGGAGCGCAGGTGGTGGTTCGGGTCCGGTTGGGTCGTGTGGTGGGATGAACCAGGGGTGGCGGTCGGGGCCGAGGTAGACCTGCCAGCCACCGTGATGGATCTGGGTGTGGTGGTAGCGGCACAGCCTCGGCGGAGTACACCCCAAGCTACCCACGAAAAGGTGAGGAATCGCACTTGTGTTCGAGTCAACGCCGAGTGTCAGCCCCGTGCAAGGGATTCCGCCACCAAAATCGGTGACATTTCTGCATCAGGACATCGGCGACACCTCCCGAGGGCCTCAGTGGCGCCGCATCGGCACGAAGTTCGGTCCATTTGCCGGCTGGCATGTGATGCATCAGGGCGGCGTTGGTAAAACTCCACGGGTCTTGGTGTCGCCGCTTCCGCAAAGATCAGCGTGTCGGCTGTGATGCGGCGTCAACATCGATGACCCCGACGCAGATCCCTTACCCCACAGGTAATTGCTCCACCCCGATGAACCTCGGATGATTACTGCATGAGCACATCCGGCCAACCACCAATCCTGTTGCTACACGGCGTTTTCGGTCGACCACACCTGATGCAGCCGTGGGCCCGGTTCCTGCGCGAGGCGGGCTATGAGGTGCACGTACCGGCCTTCCCCGGCCGCGAACCGTCCGACGACCGCGTACTGGGACGCACCGGCGTCGCCGAGTGCATCGAGGTGGCGCTGCGGGCTTATGACGAGATCGGCCGCCCGGCCATCGTGATGGGGCACAGCTTCGGCGGCCTCGTCGCGCAGAAGGTCGCAGCCGCCCGCGACTGCGTCGCGCTGGTCCTGCTCGCCTCGGTCCCGCCCGGGGTGCTGTGGCCGCAACTCAGGTCACTGCCACACCTGTTCCCGGTGCTGCCGGCTGTCTTGGCAGGGCGGGCCTTCCGTCCTTCAGCAGCGACCATGCGCGCGGTCCCGCTCAATACGCTGCCGGGCGAGGAACAGGACGCGCTTATCCCCGAGCTCGTGCGCGACTCCGGTCGGGTGTTCCGCTCCATGTCGCTGGGCACTCCGATCATGCACGTCAAGGCCGACGACGTGACCTGCCCGGTCCTGGTGGCGGTCGCCGGTTCGGACCGCAACGTCGCGCCTTGGATGTCGCGCCGGCTCGCCGCCCGTTACGGCGCCGAACGCCACGACTATCCCGGGCTGCCGCACTGGATCATCGCCGAATCGGCTTTACCCGAGGTGGGGCCGCCCACGGTGGCGTGGTTGGAGCGGGTGGGGCAGGGTTGATCCACGGAGCTTCGGTGATGGGCGTCGCAGAGTAGCGATGCCCATCAGTGGGTACTCCTGAGGTCCGACAACCCGCATCTCGTCATCGACGCCGAACTGCGCGACCTGTCCGCTAGAGAAGGAAGCCCATGCCGGAAACCAGCACCTCGTCTCCGTCCGTCCCGATCCAGGAGGTGTGGCCGGGTAAGGCCTATCCCCTCGGTGCGACCTACGACGGATCCGGCACCAACTTCGCCCTCTTCAGCGAGGTGGCCGAGAAGGTCGAATTGTGCCTGTTCGACGCCGACGGCACCGAGACCCGATATCGCCTGCCCGAGGTGGACGGATTCATCTGGCACGGCTTCCTGCCGGCCATCGAACCCGGCCAACGCTACGGGTACCGGGTGCACGGACCGTACGACCCGGCCTCGGGTCACCGCTGCAACCCCAACAAGCTGCTGCTCGACCCGTACGCCAAGGCCATCGACGGAAACTTCCAGTGGGAGCAGTCGCTGTTCGGGTACAACTTCGGTGAACCCGACAGCCGCAACGACGAGGACTCCGCGGCAAGCATGCCGAAGTCCGTGGTCATCAATCCCTACTTCGACTGGGGCGTCGACCGTCCCCCGCAACGCGAGTACGCCGAGAGCTTCATCTACGAGGCACACGTCAAGGGACTCACCCAGACGCACCCCGACATCCCCGACGCGATGCGCGGCACCTACGCGGCCATCGCCCATCCGGCGATCATCGACCACCTGCAATCCCTGGGGGTGACCGCCATCGAGCTGATGCCGGTGCACCACTTCGCCAACGATTCGACGCTGATCGACAAGGGGCTGTCCAACTACTGGGGCTACAACACCATCGGGTTCTTCGCCCCGGACTCCAAGTACTCCAGCAGCACCACGCCGGGCGGGCAGGTCCAGGAGTTCAAGGCGATGGTGCGCACGCTGCACGAGGCGGGCATCGAGGTGATCCTCGACGTGGTCTACAACCACACCGCCGAGGGCAACCACATGGGGCCGACGATATCGATGCGAGGGATCGACAACGCCGCGTACTACCGGCTGGTCGACGACGACAAGCGCTACTACATGGACTACACCGGGACCGGCAACAGCCTCAACGTCGGGCATCCGCACTCGCTGCAGCTGATCATGGATTCACTGCGCTACTGGGTGACCGAGATGCACGTCGACGGGTTCCGCTTCGACCTGGCCTCCACGCTGGCCCGCGAGTTCTACGACGTGGACAAACTGTCGACGTTCTTCGAACTCGTACAACAGGATCCGACGGTCAGCCAGGTCAAGCTGATCGCCGAGCCCTGGGACGTCGGCCCCGGCGGATACCAGGTGGGCAACTTCCCGCCGCAGTGGACCGAATGGAACGGTAAGTACCGCGACACGGTCCGCGATTTCTGGCGTGGTGAGGACGCCAGCCTCGGTGAGTTCGCGTCCCGGCTCACCGGCTCGGCCGACCTGTACGAACACACCGCGCGGCGTCCGGTCGCGTCCATCAACTTCGTGATTGCCCACGACGGCTTCACACTGCGGGACCTGGTGTCCTACAACGACAAACACAACGAGGCCAACGGCGAGGACAACAACGACGGCGAGAGTCACAACCGGTCCTGGAATTGCGGTGTCGAGGGACCGACCGATGACCCGGAGGTCCTGGCGCTGCGTGCCCAGCAGGAACGCAATTTCCTGACCACGCTGCTGCTGTCGCAGGGCGTGCCGATGATCTGTCACGGCGATGAGCTCGGACGCACCCAGGGTGGCAACAACAACGGTTACTGCCAGGACAACGAGATCACCTGGATCGACTGGGCCAACGCCGACCAGGATCTGCTGGACTTCACCGCGCGATTGGCGACGTTACGCGCCGAACATCCGGTGTTCCGTCGGCGCCGATTCTTCAACGGCCGACCGGTGCGGCAGCGTGGTGCGGCCGGGGTTCCGGACATCTCGTGGTTCCGGCCCGATGGTTCGGAGATGAACGACGAGGATTGGGACACCGGGTTCGGCAAGTCGGTGGCGATCTACCTCAACGGTCACGGCATCCCCGACCTGGACCCGCGCGGACAACGAGTCACCGACGACTCGTTCGTGGTGTGCTTCAACGGCCACCACGAGCCCATCGAGTTCACGCTTCCGCCGTCCGAGTTCGGCGAGGCGTGGATGCCGGTGATCGATACCGCGGCCACCCCGGATGTCACCGAGGAGGGCGTCCCCGCCGGCGCGGCCCGCAAGGTCGCCGCACGGTCGGTGACCGTCTTCCAACAGGTCACCGACTGAATCCGGGCGCGCGCCCTATGCTGAGCGATCATGGGCGCGCGCGTCAGGAACAACGTCAACGAACTCGGCGTGCGGGGGGCGCCGGTGCTGTTGCTGGCGCACGGGTTCGGCTGTGACCAGAACCTGTGGCGACCGGTGGCCGAGCGGTTGAAAGACCGGTTCCGGATCATATTGATGGACCATGTCGGAGCGGGCTCCTCGGATCCGGCGGCGTGGGACATCGAGAAGTACTCAGCATTGGACGGCTATGCCGACGATGTCATCGACGTGGTCCGCGAGCTCGACCTGCACGAGGTGATCTTCGTCGGGCACTCGGTGGCGGCCATGATCGGCGCCCTGGCGGTCGCCGCCGATCCGTTGCGCTTCGCCAAGTTGGTCATGTTGACGCCGTCGCCGCGCTATATCGACGACGGCGATTACCGGGGCGGCTTCTCGCGCGGCGATATCGACGAGCTGCTGGAATCGATGGACGCGAACTACCTGGGGTGGTCGCAGGCCATGGCGCCAGTCATCATGGGCAATCCCGACCGACCCGACCTGCACACGGAGTTGGAGGCCGCCTTCTGCCGCACCGACCCCGAGCGTGCACGTGTGTTCGCCCGCGCGACATTTCTGTCGGACAACCGCACCGATCTGCCCAAGGTCTCGGTACCGACACTGGTGATCGAGTGTGCGCAGGACGCGATCGCCCCGCGCGAGGTCGGTGCCTACGTGCACCGGCACCTCCCCGACAGCCGCCTGGTCACCCTCGACGCAATTGGTCACTGTCCGCACGTCAGCGATCCCGATGCCACCGCATCTGCGATCGCTGTGTTCGCCAGATGATCACTCCGCCAGTGGATCACGCCGATTTCTGGGACAACTCTCCGGCGGGGCATCTGATCCTCACCTCCGACGGTCGGATCATCACGACCAACGACACCTTCGCCGGCTGGCTCGGATACTCGCACGAGTCCCTGCAGGAGAAGTCCATCGCGGATTTGCTCACGGTGGGCGGACGCATCCACTACGAGACCCATTTCGTGCCGATGCTCCGGATGACGGGCACCCTCACCGGGGTGACGGTCGACATGGTGGCCGCCGACGGCACCCGGCTGCCGATGTTCCTGACCGCCAACGTGAGACCGGCGTCCGCCGACGCACCGGAGATGTGGCGCGTCACCGCGGTCGACGCCACCGACCGCCGTGTCTATGAGGGTGAGCTCCTGGAGCAGCGCCGGCGCGCCGAGCAGGAACGCGAGCGGGTCCGCTCCTTCGCCGACACGCTGCGCCGATCGCTGCGGCCGCCGATGTTGTCTCCGCCGCCGGGTCTGGAGGCGGCCGACCATTACCACGCGGCCTCACCCGAGGACGTCGGCGGCGACTTCTATGATCTGTTCCCGTTGTCCGCCGACACCTGGGGATTCTTCTTGGGTGATGTGTCCGGCAAGGGTGTCGACGCGGCCCTTGTCACCACCCTGACCCGTCATGTGCTGCGCTCGGCCGCGGTCTTCGACGATGAGCCGGTGCAGGTGCTGCACAACCTGAACACCGTCCTGCATAAGCAGTTCGGCATCGCGGCCAATCGCATGTGCACCGTCGTCTACGGCAACCTCATCCGCCACGGCGACGGTTTCGACGTCGACCTGGCCAGCGCCGGGCACCCTCCCCCGCTGTTACTGGCCGGCGACGGTAGCGCCTACTTCGCCGACACCTTCGGCGGTCAGGCCGTCGGGATGATCGACGACCCGCACTTCTTCAGTGCCACCATGCATCTCGGTGCCGGGGACACTCTGGTGCTCTACACCGACGGCCTGCCCGAGGCACGGGTCGGGCCGGGACCGGAACGCTATGACGACGACGGCAAGACGCTGCTGCGTTTCGCCCGTGCCCATGCGCCCGCCGGGCCGTCGGCGATCATCGACGCCGTCCGCGGGTTGTTGACCGAACTCGGATCCGGCGTCGACGACGATGTCGCGGTCCTGGCGTTCGGCGTGCCGGCCCAACCGCGGTGACGCGTCAGGCCGCGATCTTGCGCAGTCGGGTGGCCAGCAGCCCGTGGTTCGGGCCGAACAGGTAGGCCAGCGTGAAGGCGACGCCGTTGGCCAGCACCACCATCGGTCCGGACGCCGTGTCCAGGTAATAGCTGATGTACAACCCGATCAGCGCGCTGGCCGATGCGATGACGGGCGCGATGATCAGCATCCTGGCGAACCGGTCGGTCAACAGGTAGGCGGTGGCGCCCGGGGTGATCAGCAGGGCGACGACGAGCACCACCCCGACGGCCTGCAGCGCCACGACGGCGGTCAGCGCGAGCAGGCCGAGCAGGGCCGCGCTGAGTATTCGCGGGTTGATACCGATGGCATGGGCGTGGCTGGGATCGAAGGCATAAAGGGTGAAATCGCGCCGCTTGATGATCAGCACGGCCAGCACGATCACACCCAGCACCGCAACCTGGACCAGATCCGACTCGGAGACACCGAGCAGGTTGCCGAAGATGATGTGGTTCAGATCCACCTGACTGGGCGTGACGGATATCAGCACCAGCCCCAGCGCGAACAGGGTCGTGAAGACCACGCCGATGGCGGCGTCCTCCTTGGTGCGACTGGTATCGCGCACCACACCGATGAGTCCCACTGCGGCGAACCCGAACACGATGGCGCCCAAGGCAAACGGTGCACCGACGATATAGGCCAGCACCACGCCGGGCAGGACCGCATGGGACACCGCGTCACCCATCAGCGACCAACCGATCAGCACCAGCCAGCAGGACAGGACGGCGCAGACGACCGAGGCGATCAGCGTGGTCACCGTCGCGCGCACCATGAACTCCAGGCGCATGGGCTCGAGCAGGAATTCGACGAGATTCATCGCTCACCCGTGTCGAGGACGTCGAGACCGAAGGCGCGGGCCAGGTTCTGTGGTTGCAGCACCACGTCGGGGCGGTCGTGCATCAGCACGGTGCGCATCAGCAGGACGGCCTCGTCGGCGAGGTCGGGCAGCGCCCGCAAATCGTGGGTTGAGACCAGGATGGTGGCGCCGGCGCCGGCGAACTCACGCAGCAAGGTGCTGATGGTGGCTTCGCTGCGGGTATCCACACCCGCGAAAGGTTCGTCGAGCAACAACAATTGGGCCTCCTGAGCGATGCAGCGGGCCAGGAAGGCGCGCTTGCGCTGGCCGCCGGACAGTTGCCCGATCTGCCGGTGCCGGTAGTCGGTGAGGTCGACCCGCTCCAACGCCTGTTCGACCGCCTGCTTGTCGGCGCTTCGGGCCCGCCGCATCGGACCCATGTGCCCATAGCGGCCGGTGAGCACGACATCGTGCACCGACAGCGGGAACGCCCAGTCGATGGCTTCGCTCTGCGGCATATAGCCCACCGCGCCGCTCTTGCGGGCCCGCGCCGGATCCGTTCCCTGGATGCGCACCGTTCCGCTGTCGGGGCGTACCAGACCCATGATTGCCTTGAACAGCGTCGACTTGCCGGAACCGTTCATCCCGACCAGACCGCAGACCCGGCCGGGCTGGATCGTCACGTCGGCGTCCTGTAGCGCCGACACCGATCCGTAGCGCACGGTGACCGAATCCACTTGCAGCGCAGGTGTTGTCACGGCACCCGTTCGGCGGTCAGCGCGGTGGCGATGGTGTCGGCGTCGTGGCGGATCAGCTCCAGGTAGGTGGGTACCGGCCCATCGGACTCCGACAGTGAGTCCACGTAGAGCACGCCGCCGAACTCCGCGCCGGTGGCCTCGACCACCCGTTGCATCGGCGCGTCGGAGACGGTGGATTCGCAGAACACCGCCGGCACCCTGTTGGTCCTGACGAAGTCGATGGTCGAGGCGATCTGCTGCGGGGTGGCCTGCTGTTCGGCGTTGACCGCCCAGATGTACTTCTCGGTCAGGCCGGCGTCGCGTGCCAGGTAGGAGAACGCACCCTCGCAGGTGACCAGAGCCCGCTGATCGGGCGGCAGCGCCTGCAGTCGAGCGACCAGGTCATCGTGGACCTGTTGCAGTCGGCCGCGGTAGTTCGCGGCGTTGGCCCGGTAGTCCTCGGCGTGTTCGGGATCGAGTTCGGCGAAGGCCTGCGCCATGTTGTCGGCGTAGATCTGGACGTTGAGCGGTGACATCCAGGCGTGCGGGTTGGGCATGCCCGCGTAGGCGTCGTCGGTGATGTCCACCGGTTGCACGCCGTCGCTGACCATCACGTGTGGCACGTCGACACCGTCGACGAACTGGGCGAACCACGCCTCCAGGTTCAGTCCGTTGTCCAGTATCAGGTCGGCGCCGGCGGCCCTCTTCAGGTCGCCGGGTGTCGGTTCGTAACCGTGGACCTCGGCGCCCGGCTTGGTGAGCGATTCGACCGTCAGATGCTCGCCGGCGATGTTGGTGGCGATGTCGGCAAGCACCGTGAAGGTCGTGAGCACGGTCGGCTTGTCCGAGGACTGCACGCCGGTACCGGACGTGCATGCCGCCGTCAGGGTGGCGACGGCGGCCGCCGCCAGACACCGCGACAACCACGCCCGCCCCGTCACCACATGCCCCGTTTCGCCGAGTCGACTCCAAGATTTCGGTAACCCGAAACCTTAGTGTGGCGTCCTCACATCGGCAAGAAGCGGGTCAACTCCTGGCCGCCGCCACGATGCCGCGCGGCAGGGTGAGCGGCAGGTCCGCATAGGTGACGATGCCGGGTTCGGCGTCGACGACCGCTGCGATGGCGTGGATCGGCGGCATGGCCGTCATGATGTGCCCGAGGACGAAGAAGTCGTCCAGCGTCTTGGCCGAGGCGATCAGATCCGGCGGGGGCAGGAACCCGACCTGCATGTTGACCGTCGGCCGGCCGTCGATGGTGATCTTCCAGCCGTCGCCGTCGATCTGCCAGTCTGGTTTCAGCGTCTGGCCCTTCTTCCACCGGACGTTGACGTCGATCACGACCTGCTCGCCGATCATGCCCCGCCAGCTGGCGGCCACACCGGCGACGTGGCCGGCCGGAATGGTCCAGGACGCCATCGGTAGATCCTCGGTCGTCTCGGCATACTCCGGGACGCAGACGATGTCGTCGAGTTCGACGCCGACCGCGTCGGCCAACAACTGCACGGCCTCGGCGAACACGGCCGTGCCCGTGGCGGCCATCGGTTCCAGGTTCGGGTCGTCGATGGCCACCCCGAAGCCCACCGGACGTTCGGTATCGGGTGAGTCGTACAGCGTGGTGTCCGCGGTCTCGGTGATGGTGATCTTGTCGATGCGGTCGCAGGCCGATGCCGCGACGATGGCCAGCAGCTCGGCGAAGCCCGGACTCACCCCGGAGCCGAAGAGCGTCGATCCGCCCCTGCGGCAGGCCTCTTCGAGACGCGCGCGGCCCTCGCCGAGATTGTGTCCGGTGATGAACGAGGCCGAGGCCACCACGTTGACCCCCGCCGAGAGGATCCGGTCCAGCTCGTCGATGTTGTTCCACATCGGGTTGTAGACGACACAGTCGGGTTTGAGCGCCAGCAGCGCGTCGATGTCATTGGTCGCGGCGACACCGATCGGGTCGATGCCGGCGAGCTCACCGGCATCGCGGCCGACCTTGTCCGGCGACCACGCGTACAGACCGACGAGTTCATAGTTCGGATTCGCGTGCAGCGCCTGCACCGAACTCTTACCGACATTGCCCGTCGTCCACTGGACGACGCGATACGGAGTGTTTGGCATTCGCTCAGCATAGAAAGAGCGGAGCGGACGCGGAGCATTTTCTACCGACCGGCGAAAAACAGCCGCTACGGTGGGTCCATGGACGGTCCCCCCACCACGGATGTGCCGCGCCGTCCGCGGGGTCGGCCACCCAAGATCAGCCGCGAACAGATCGTCGCGGCGACCCGGCGTATCCCTGCCCGGGACCTGTCCATGCAGGCAGTGGCCGATGCCCTCAGCGTCAGCCGCAAGGCGCTGCACTATTACGTGGGCGACCGGCAGGGTCTGTTGTCACTCGTGGTCACCGACCGCTTCGAGGCCGAACTCACCGATGTCGAACTGCCCAGGCATACCGACTGGCAAGCCGTCATCCGCAGTTACGCCCGCGCGTTCCGAGCCGGCCTCGTCCAGATCGGTGTGACCATCGAACACACCCCACTGCAGGGCGCGGGGGCAGCGGCCGCGCTCGGCTTGGCCGAACGCGTCATCGCGGCACTGTTGGACGCCGGATTCGGCGCTGCCGACGCCCGACGGGCGCTGACGGCCGTCGCCGGTATCGCGCAACAGGGCGCACACACCGCACTGATCGCCTCGGCAGGTCAGCACGACTACGGCGCCGAGACCGTCGACGCCCTCGACAGCGTTGCGGCCGAACACTATCCGGCTCTGCGGTCGGTGGTTTCGGGTCCGGCTCCGACGCCGCTGGAGCAGTTCGAGTTCGAACTCGACATCGTCATCGCCGGGATGGCGGTGCTCCTACAACCCGACACGGTCCGCAACCGGTGCCCGATGGATTCCTGAGAGGTTTGGAGCCCGGCCGCAGCGGCTACCGTCCGAAGATGGCTGAATCAGAGACCACCGGGGTCATCGACGAGGTGGCACCCGGGGACATCGTGACGCTCCCGAACCGCGACGGTGCGCACAAGGTGGTGCACAAGGAGCAGGTCGAGAATGGATACCTCGTCACCTTCGAGGTCGACGACGGCGAGACGTTCCAGCTCGAGTTGGCGGCCGGAACGCCGGCCACGCGGACCTTGGAGTCCAAATGGGAATCCGCCCAGAGCCCGACCCCGCATTCGTGAGCGGACCCGTGGACACCGTCGAATACACCGCCGGACGTTTCGCCGATCTCTACGGAGGATCCTCGGCGACGACCGCGTTGCTGTGGCACGGCACGCAGACCGACTCCCGCGCCGCGGTGCGCAACCTGGCCGAGCGGATCGCCGAACGCGGTGTCTCGGTCATCGTGCCGGACTGGGACTCCCATGCGCCCGACGGTGGGCGGTCCGACCTGCTGGCCTCGGCGGCATTCGCCCGTGACCGCGCCGCCGACGGGCGGCTCGTCGTCATCGGCTGGTCACTGGGCGGCGTCGCGGCGGCGGGCCTGACGCTGCGCGCTGCGGAGCTGAACATCCCTGTGACACACACTGTTTGCCTGGGTGGCGCATTCTGGGCCGATGACCCGATCTCGGGCGGGCCGGTACAGTCCGGCGCCCCCTCCGGTGCCGTCCCGACGCCCTTCACGCTGCTGACCGGCGATGCCGACGATGTGGTGCCGGCCTCGGCATCCATCGAGTTCGCCGCGGAACTCCGGGTGATCGGATGGTCGGCCGAGGTGATGGAACTGCGTGCCGACCACGGTTCCATCGCCGGTGCGCGTTACGACGCCGCGGCCGACCGCTACGAGGCGGCCGACGATCCGCAGACCCATGCAGTGGCCGATGCCGTGGCCGAGATGATCGTCGCCAGGACCGAAACCGCCTGACGTCGAAGCGTGCACGTTTAGTCGCAGCGGGTAGCGGGAAAACCGTGCGGGCCCGGCTGTCGAAGGGATCACCGTGTCGGCACCCGAACTCGACCCATCGATGACGAACAACCAGGAAACCCCCTGGCGTACCGACGGATACACCGACCTGCGCAGCTACGCCCCGATCGGCGACGGACGCACGGTGGCCCTGGTGGCCCGCGACGGCGGTATCGACTGGTTCCCACTGCCGCACCTCGATTCGCTTCCGCTATTCGCCGGCATTCTCGACCGGCCCAACGGGGGCAGACTGGAGCTGTGCCCGGTCGAGGAGTTCCGCACCGAACGTAGGTATCTGCCCGGCACCAATGTCCTGGAGACGACGCACATCACCGCGGCCGGGCGGGTACGCGTCACCGACGCACTGAACGTCGGCGCCGATGGGCGATTGCCCTGGACGGAACTGGTGCGCCGAGTCGAAGGACTCGACGGAACGGTGGACATGCGATGGCTGGTCGCCCCGGGTACCTGCTTCAACACTGCATCGCCCTGGACGCGAAAAACACCGCACGGCAGTGTGCTTCGGATCCGAGACCTCACCATCGGCGTCGCGGTCTCCGACGATATGGATCCGGATACGAATGACCAGGCCGTCTGCGGTCGGTTCACCATCGGCGCCGGAGAACGACGTGTGCTGGCGGTGCAGGGCACCCGCGGTGAACCGCTGATGCTGTCACGGGCCGCCGAGATCGACGCCGGACTCGATCGCACCATCGGGGTGTGGCGCAATTGGTCGGAGCAGTTCGCCTGCTCGGAACCATGGCACGAGGCAGTGTGGCGCAGCGTTCTGATGCTGAAGTTGTTGATCTTCAACCCCACCGGGTCGATCGCCGCTGCGGCCACCACATCCCTTCCGGAATCACTTGCGGGAGGCAAGAACTGGGACTACCGCTACGGATGGATCAGGGATGCGGCCTACACGATGTCGGCGCTGCGACGGTTCGGGATCCGCGAGGAGACACATGCCGCGGTCAGCTGGTTGGTGCGAACCGCCCGCAGACACGGCCCGACGATGGGCGTGTTCTTCCGGCTGGACGGCTCGGCACCCGAGCCGGTACGCGAGTACGAGGTTCCGGGCTGGCGCGGGGTGGGGCCGGTGGTCACCGGCAACCGCGCACATGACCAGTTGCAGTTGAGCGTGTTCGCCGACCTGTTCGACACTGTGCGGCTGTACGCGGACAGCGGCCACGTACTCGATACCGAAACCGCGCATCTGCTGACCGAATTCGCCGATCAGGCCTGTGACAGTTGGCGCAGCCGAGACGCCGGTATGTGGGAACTGCCGCACACGCAGCACTACACCAGCTCCAAGATCGGGTGCTGGTACGCGTTGCGGTGCGCGGTGCACCTGGCCGAACTCGGGCAGATGCCCGGTGATCCGCAACGGTGGGCCCGCGAGGCCGAACGCATCCAGGATTGGGTCCACCAGAACTGCTGGTCCGAGGAGCTGGCCGCCTATGAGTGGTATCCCGGCAGCGGCCGGCTCGACGCATCGGTGTTGTTGCACGCGGGAAGCGGATTCGACCGCGGCACGCGGATGTCGGCGACCGTGGACGCGATACGGCGCGACCTCGGTTGCGGAGACTGGTTGTACCGCTTCAGCGGTGCCCGCGAGGACGGCGAGGGAGCCTTTGTGGCGTGCGCCTTCTGGGCGGTGTCGGCATTGCACCATGTCGGCCGCAGCGCCGAGGCCCGCGACCTGATGGATCGGCTGGTCCGGCAGACCAACGACGTGGGTGTGCTGGCCGAGATGGTGGATCCGACCGACGGCTCATTCCTGGGCAATCTGCCGCAGGGGCTGAGCCATCTGGCGCTGATCGGTGCGGCCATGGATCTCGCCGACTGAGACCACTCTCAGCGTCGCGAATTCGCCCTGAGCAGAAGTACGGGATATCCCGTTGCGAACGGTCGAGCCCGTGCGCCAATGTTCTTCGCATGCCTTCTGCCGTCCAGCTGATCCGATCGTCCACCTTGTCCGATGTAGCCGAATACGCCTACGCCGCAACCGCACCCAAGGATGCCCGGTTGATCTTCCTGGCCGGGGCGTGCCCGCTCGATGACGAGGGCGCGACCGTCGCGCCGGGCGATTACGCAACGCAGGCGGCCGCCTGTATCACGACGATGACACGAGCGCTGGGCGAAGCCGGAGCGACCATCGAGGACGTCATCAGCACGCGCGTTCTGGTGGCATCGTCTCGGCAGGAGGACCTGGTGTCCGCATGGGAAGTCGTCCGCGACGCATTCGGCGAGCACGATGTACCCAGCACCTTGTTCGGCGTGACGGTCCTGGGCTACGACGATCAGCTCGTCGAGATCGAAGCCATCGCCGCGGTTGCCGACTGACCAAGGGCTCAGTGCACCGGTGTTCCACCGGCAGGGCTGGGCTGTGATGCGGTGAAGAAGGCCGCGACGACGGCCACCGCACCGATGGCGGCCGCCACCACGAAGGCCGCGTGCACGCCGGGCATGTCCGGCGCGCCGCCCGACTGGGACGCCTTGGCCATCACCGTCACGAACAACGCGGTGCCCGCCGCGCCGGCCACCTGCTGCAGGGTCGTCATGATGGCGCTGCCGTGCGAGTACAGCCGGTCGGGCAACGCACCGAGCGCATCGGTCATCAACGGGGTGAACATCATCGACAGCCCGACCATCATGACCGTCTGCACGACGATCAGTTCCCAGACCGGCGTGGTCGCCGACAGCATCGCGAAACCGCACAGCGCCAGGAACAACAGGATCGATCCGGGGACGACGAGCACCCGCGCACCGTGGCGGTCATACACCCGCCCCACCAGCGGACCCGCCATGCCCATCAGCAGGCCGCCCGGCAGGCTGGTCAGGCCGGCCACCAACGCGCTCTGGCCCAAGACGTCCTGGACATAGAGCGGCACCATGATGATCGCGCCGAACAGGCCCATGAAGCCGATCACGACCAGTCCCACCGACACCGAGAACCGCCGATAGGTGAACGGCCGCAGATCCAAGAACGCCCGGTCCACACGCTGTAAACGCAACTGACGCATGCCGAACAGGACCATCGCCACGGCACCGGCCGCCAGCGGAATCCAGGCCGGGATGCCCTGACCGCCGTGGCCGCCGAGTTCGGAGAGCCCGAACACCAGTCCGGCGAAGGCGACCGCCGACAGCGGTACCGAGACGGGATCGATCGGGTTGGGCCGTTCGTTGTCGTCGGCCACCCGCAACCAGAGCGTCCCGGCCACGAGGCCCACCACGGCGATGGGCAGCACGATCCAGAACATCCACCGCCAGTTCAGCGAGCCGAGGATGAAGCCGGACAGCGTCGGCCCGACCGCCGGCGCCACGGCGATGACGATCGAGATGGTGCCCATCGTCTGGCCGCGGCGTTCGGCGGGGATCAGTTTCATGACCGTCGTCATCAGCAGCGGGACCATGACGGCGGTACCGCACGCCTGCACGATCCGCCCCCCGAGCAGGACCGCGAATCCGGGTGCCAGCGCCGAGATCAACGTGCCCGCACAGAACATCGACATCGCGGCGGTGAAGATGGCCCGAACCGAAAACCGTTGTAGCAGCGAGCCGGACATCGGGATGACCACGGCCATGGTCAACAGGAAACCGCTGGTCAGCCACTGCGCGGTGCGCGCGGCGATGTCCAGGTCGATGATCAGCACGGGCAACGCCACACTCATGATCGTCTCGTTGAGGATCATGACGAATGCCGAGAAGACGAGCAGCGCGATGATGACACCGGCACTCGGCGCTGCCTTCGTCACCGCCCTCGTGCGGGTGGTCGGCCCGGTACTCATGCACACTCCCTGGATCACCGCACTTTGTTAGTGCGGCTACCCAGGGTAGGCGCGTGCGCGGTGGTCGGGAAATCCAATTTCCGACGTCGGTGGATGAGCTTGGTCACCTGATGGTGGCGTGATACCGATGGCGGGCGGCGATGGCCAACTCCATCTCGGTGAGCAACGGGTCCAGGAACTCCCTGCGGTACTCGCCGTCGCCAACGGCGCGCACGCTGACGTACATGAAGGTCAGCGCCGTCAGGAAGGCCGTCATATGCAGATGGGCGACCGACACCGGCAGCGTCATGTCGAACCAGACGCTCTGCACCGGGGCGCCACCGGTCAGCTTGTCGGAAACCGCCGGATTCAACACGATGAGACCCAACGTGAAGAACACCGCGCCCGTCACGCAGGCCAGCACCACCATCTGCGTCACCTGTGACATGGTGACCACCAACACCAGGTTCACCCGCTCACCGAAGCGCAGTGGCCCGCCCTCGGCCCGTTCGGACATCTCGGCGAACGGGGTCTCCGCGAGGTCGACCTCGTCCGGGTCGGTCGGGGCACCGGCGGTGGCCGGCCCGAGCGCGTCGACGACGCCGGAGACGATGAACGCGGTCGCGATGAGCGCAAGAAATCCGACCAGCAGACCCATGCGCAGCGCGTCGAGATCGGCAGCGATGCTCCACACGTTGCCGTTGAAGAACACCAGCACGGTCAACAGCACCACCGGCAGCGCCCGCACCATCAACCGGCCCGCAGACCGCAACTGCCCCAGCGTCACCCGCGCCGACCATCCCAGGATGGATCCGATCCCGGTACCGGTCGCCAGCACGATGAGCGCGACGATGACGAGGTCGGTGACGGTGTCGGTCAGTGCCGCGGCCGTGTCGTCGCCGTACCAGTCCGAGGCGACACCCACGGCCACCGCGATCACCGCGGCGGCCCATCGCCCGCGAGGGCCGAACAGCCGTGCCACACCGTAGCCCGCGAGCACCATCGCGGCGGGAATCGCTGCCAGGACAAGCAAAGCCAGCCATTGGGCCGGTGACGGATCCGCATCGGGAGCGACGTCCCTACCGCCCGAGGCGACCGTGGCCACCAGGCTCAGCACCATCAGGACCGCCCAGGCGACCAGTGCCGGCGCCGACCTCGGCACGACGCGCCGCCACCGGGCGCTCGTGGTGAGCGCCGACGGCAGACCGCGCCGCAGGAACCAGCGATCGGCGTCCCGCATCATGTCGGCGTTCGGGGGCATGCGTCCAAAACTATCCGGCACGGACCGTCGGCGCGGTGGTTACTGTGGAGCATCCACCGACGCCGGTGCGGGGAAAGGGATGGTCGCCGATGCCCAGCTGGTATACGCGCGTTCTCACGGGTGGGACGTCACTGCTCGTCGGCATGTCGGCGGCCGGATGCAGCGATTCCGCGCCGCAGGCGCTCGCCGGTGAGCAACTGATCATGGTGTCGGCGCCGCAAGCGGATTCGGCCGTCGGCACGCTGACCGCCTATGAGCGCAGCAGCGGCGCCGAGTGGCGGACCGTGCTCGGTCCCACCCCTGCCGATCTCGGCGAGTTGGGGGTCGGCGAACCGCAGGATGACGTCTTCCGCACGCCGGTCGGCACCTTCCCCTTGGGCCCGGCGTTCGGGCGCGAACCGAATCCCGGCACCGCGTTGCCCTACACCCGCGTGGACGGCAACGACTGGTGGGATGAGGACGTCGATTCCGCGACCTACAACACCATGGTGCGCTCGGCGACCAAGCCGTCCGATGACGCCGAGAACCTGGGGCGCTCGGGTGTCATCTACGACTATGCCGTGTTGGTCGACCACAACCCGCAGCGGATTCCGGGGCATTCGGCGGGCATCTTCGTCCACGTCACCGATGGCGAGCCGACCTGGGGCTGTATCGCGATCGATCGGGATGACATGCGCACACTGGTCGAATGGCTGGACCCGGCCGCCGCACCACGCATCACCATCGGTGTGGGCCCGCAGCGGCCGCCCACCTGAGGCCTCCGATCAGAACGCGTACCGGATCCGGCAGCTCGGCAGCTTCTCGCCGATCAGGTCGGTGAGCTGGGCCACCCACCGCCCCTTCCACGCGGTCTTGTAGCGCACATTCCACTGACCGCTCTGGCTGCGTTTGGACTGCTGCAGATCGGGACGCCACAGCAGCTCTTCGGCTTTCGGATGCCAGCCCATGTTGACCTGGTGCAGCGCCTCGTTGTGCGTCAGGAAGATCACCTCGGCGGCGAGCTGGGACTTGGTCCGCTCATTGGTGCCGTCGGCGATCTGCTCCAGCAACTCGGCCCAGTCCGCGAGCCAGTTCTCGTGCACGACGACCGGACTGAAGTTCAGGTGCACCTCATACCCGGCATCGACGAAATCGTCGATGGCGGCTATCCTCTCGGCGATCTTGGAGGTGCGCACGTCGACCAGTTTTGATGTCGCCGCCGGCATCACACTGAACCGCACCCGGGTGCCGCCGCGGGGCTCGTACTCGAGCAGCCGGCGGTTCACCAGTTTGGTGGCGAAGCTGGCCTTGGCGTTGGGCAGGCGGGCGAACAGTTCCACCAGATCCCGCACGTTGTCGGACACCAGATCGTCGACGGAACAGTCACTGTTCTCACCGACGTCGTAGACCCAGTCGACCGGATCGCATTGATTGGGCACGGTTTTGGGCCCCTGCCGTGCCGCGTGCCGCTCCAGGTATCCCAAGATCTTCTCGATGTTGGCGAAGACGGTGATGGGGTTGGCGTAGCCCTTGCGCCGCGGCACATAGCAATACGAGCACGCCATGGCGCAACCGTTGGCGGTCGACGGTGCTATCCAGTCGCTGGAGCGTTCGTTGCGGCGCGCGGACAGGCTCTTCTTCTCCCCCAGCACCAGCACTTCCTGCTTGATCCGCACCCAGTCCTCGACGTTGCCGGCGTTGCCGTAGAGTCCAGGGATCCCCTGATGCGACGGCACCTCGATGCGCTCGGCATCGGAGAAGCGGTCCAAAACCTCACGGGCACGCGAAAATCGCTCGATATCGGGTTCCAGGTAGATCCGTTTGACATCGAGGAGGCGGTCGGCAAGGTCCGCGGGCATGGCGCTAGCGCAGCTGCGGCAGCACGTCGCGTTGCCAAGCCGCGAAGAACCCGTCCATGTCCGGGCCCATCTGCGAGACGTACACCTCGTCGATATCGGCGTCGAGGTACTGCCGGACCTGGGCCACATGCTTGTCCACATCCGGTCCGCAGGCCACCGAGTCGGCGATGTCCTGCTTGGGCACCAGCTGCTGCAGCGCGGCGAAATCCTTCGGCCGCGGCAGGATCTGGGCGGTCTGGCCGGGCAGGCCCTGATTGCCCCAGATCCGGTGCGCGGTGTCGACCGCGGCATCGGCGTCGGCATCCCAGCACACCTTGGTGCCGGCCTGCACCGGCTTGTCGCCGCCGCCGGACTCGCGGAACTTCTTGACCAACTCGGCCTCGGGGGTGACCAGCACATAGCCATCACCGATCCGGCCGGCGAGTTCGGCGCCCTGCGGGCCGAAGCCGGAGACATAGATCGGCAGCGGCTGTTCCGGACGGGTGTAGATACGCGCCTCCTGCACTTCGTAGTGCAGCCCGTGATGGCTCACCTCGTCACCGCGCAGCAGCAGACGGATGACGTCGACAGACTCCTCGAGCATCTCCTGACGGACACCGACCGACGGCCACGGGTCACCGAGGACATGCTCGTTGAGCGCCTCGCCGCTGCCGACGCCCAGGATGAACTTGCCCTCCAGCTGGACCGCGGCGGTCGCAGCCGCCTGGGCGATGATCGCGGGATGTATCCGGATGGTCGGGCAGGTCACCGCGGTCGACACCGGCAGCGAGGTGGCCTCCGACAGGGCGCCGATGATGCCCCAAACGAACGGACTCTGCCCCTGTTCGTCGTTCCATGGATGGAAGTGGTCTGAGATCCAGAGTGCGTCGAAACCCGCATCCTCAGCCCGTTTGGCCTGGTCAACGAGCTCTTTGGGGGTGAACTGTTCACACGAGAGGAAGTATCCGATCTTTGCCATGGCGCAGGACTACCCAGCCGCGGCGCGTTTACTCCCGACCCGGCACCGGGTAACCGGTGCGTCAACCGAAGGAGGTCAAGGACATGCGAACCGGAAAGCACGCGCGGCGTACGCCGTACAGCACGACGATCAGCCTGACGATCTCCTTCGCCGTGGCGTTCGCTGCCGTGGTGACCGCGCTCGTGATGAACTTGGTCGGCTCGCAAGAGTCGGCCCGTCCACATGAACCCGCCCCGAGCCCCGTGGTGAACGCGGTGCAACCGGTGATGCAGGAGGGTCGGTTGATCGCGGTCTCACCCACGTCGCTGACCGCGATGGGCGCCGACGGCGTGGCCCGTACATTTCTCATCGACGGTCAGACGCACGGCATCACCGCGGCCGGAAGCCAGATCGGCGGTACGTCCACTGCCTTCTCGGTGAACGACGAGGTGTCGATCATCGGCGTGGCCCGCGGTGGGGACAAGGTGGCCACGACCGTCGTGCACCGGGAGGCGACGAACCTGAACGGCCCGCCGATGGACTACGCCCTGCCCTGACGGTCAGGAGGGGCGAAACGAGTCGTGCGCGGCGCGCGGTGCGTGTTTGACCATGATGTGTCGTGCCACTGTGTATTCGGCGACTGCCGTCTGACTCATGTCCTTGCCGAACCCGCTGGCCTTGACGCCGCCGTGCGGTGCCTCCGAGGCGATCGGCAGATGGTCGTTGACCCAGGTGACACCGGCATCGATGGCATGCGCGACGCGCAGTGCACGGGCCACATCGGTGGTCCACACCGAGGACGCCAGGCCGTAGCGGCAATCGTTGGCCAGACCGATGGCCTCGGACTCATCGCCGAACGGCAGCGCCACCAGCACCGGCCCGAACACCTCGTCCTGCACGATCTCGCTCGCCTGCGCGGCACCGGTGATCAAGGTGGGCGGATAGTACGCGCCGTCACCGGTCGGCAGCATCCCGCCGCAGCGCACTGCCGCACCCGCGGCGACGGCCCGCTCGACGAAACCGTGCACCGCGGCGCGGTGCTCGACGCTGATCAGCGGTCCGATATCGGTGGCCGAATCGTGTGGGTCACCGACGCGAATCCGCTTGAAGGCCACCGTGATCCGCTCGACCAGCTGGTCGTACACCGATTCGTGGGCGTATACCCGAGTGGCGGCCGTGCAGTCCTGTCCTGAGTTGTACGTCGCCCCCATCGCGATACCGTGTGCAGTGGCGTCGAGATCGGCGTCGGCGAACACCAGGCACGGTGCCTTGCCGCCCAGTTCGAGGTGCACCCGAGCCCCCCGAACTGCGGCCGCCGACATCACCTGACGCCCGGCGCGCGTCGATCCGGTGATCGAGATCAATTGCACCCGTTCGTCGGACACCAGCGCTTGCCCGATTTCGTCACCACCGGTGACGACCTCCAGGACTCCGGGCGGGATGCCGGCCTCGACGGCGAGTTCGGCGATGCGCAGCGTACTGGTCGGTGTGCCGGGGGCCGGCTTGATCACCATGGTGTTGCCGGCGGCCAGCGCCGGCCCGATCTTCCACAGCCCCATGATCATCGGGAAGTTCCACGGCGCGATGCCCACCACCGGGCCCACCGCTCGGCGCACGATCATGGACGTATAACCCTGACTGAGCACACCGGCGCCGGTCTCGTCGAGTGAACGTCCCGCGCCGGCGAAGAAGCGCAGATTGTCGGTGCCGAAGGGTAATTCGCCATCCCGGAAGACCGGCACCGGCTTGCCCGTCTCGGCGACCTCGATGGCGGTGAGTTCGTCGGCATGGTCGTCGATGAGGTCTGCCCACCGCAGCAGTACACGGGCGCGTTCACCGGCGGTGTGCCCCGACCATGCCGCGAATGCCTCGGCCGCCGCACCGACGGCCTGTGTCGCCTCGGCGACGGACGCCTCGGTGACGGTGGCGCTCGGCTGTCCGTTGGACGGGTCCACCAGCATCCGCTCGCCACCGGAGCCCGGGACGCGCCGGCCCCGGTGGAATCGTCCTGCGGTCATGACTGTCTCCTCAGCTGTTGAAGCCCACACCGAATCGGTCCATGGCGCGCAAGAGCAGTCCCCTGCGGCCGGTTTCGTCCTCGCGTGCCAGCGCCGCGCGGGTCAGTTCCACCGCCGGCCAGCGCAGTGGCTCGGGCGGGAAGGGCACGGCGGCACCGGTGGCTGCCTTCAACCTGGTCCGCTCGGTGACCCGTCCGGCCAGCAGGTCGAGGGCGACGCGGGCACCGAATCGGGTCGAGGCGACACCCAATCCGGTGAATCCCACCGCGTAGGACAGCCGTCCGCCGAATGCGGTGCCGAAGATCGGGGTGAAGCGGGTGGTGGTGTCGATGACCCCGCCCCAGCGATGGGTGAACGGCACATCGGCCAGTTGCGGGAAGGTCTCCCGGAAGTGTTGTGCCAGCCGGCGATGCGAGGCGTTCCGCAGTTCCAGCTTCGCGTCGACGGCGTTGCCGAAGTGGTAGATGGCGTCGTAGCCGCCCCAGAGGATCCGGTCGTCGCGGGTTCTGCGGAAATAGTGGAACTGGTTGCCGGCGTCGGTGAGACCCTGGTTCTGCGCCCAACCGATGGACTCCCGTTGCGCGGCGGTCAACGGTGCGGTGGCCAGCACATAGTCGTAGACCGGCAGGATCCAGGCGCGTAACCGGCGCAGCAGCGGCCGGTAGGCATTGGACGCGAGGAGTACCCGGGCGGTCTCGACCTCGCCGTGCGGACTGCGCACGACCAGGGCAGTACCGCACCGTGCGATCCCGGTCGCCGGCGATCCCTCGAAGATGTTGGCACCCAGCTGTTCTGCGACGCGGCGCAGTCCGAGCGTGAGCGCCATCGGATCGATCAGGCCGCCGCGCATGATGCGTAGTCCGCCGAGGAAGGCCGGCGAGTGGATGTCGGCGCGGATCTCGTCGCGGCCCAGAAACGACACCTCTTCCCCGCGGCGTTCATAGGTTTGTACGGCCCTGCGCAGCGACTCGTAGTCGTGCGGGGTCCTGGCCAAGGTGGTCTTGCCGACCAGTCGCAGATCGGCGTCGATACCGTGGCGGTGCACGAATTCGGCGATCTGCGCGACGTTCTCCCGGCCCAGGCGTTGCAGTTCGTCGAGTTCGTCGGACCACATCGCCTCACCGTGCGCGACACCGCGGGTCAGCGATTCGGAGACGAAACCACCGTTGCGTCCCGAGGCGCCCGAGCCCACCCAGTCCTGCTCGAGCACCACGACACGGCGGTCAGGGTCCTCGGTGAGCGCTTCGATGGCCGCCCACAGTCCGGTGTAGCCGGCGCCGACGATGACCAGATCGGCGCGGGCGCGTCCGGTCAGCGGCTCGGTGCGCGGCCCCGTCGCCGCCCCGTCCCACCAGACCGGCCGCGGCTCGGCATCGCGTAGTTCATCGGCGGGTCTCATGGGGTGCTCCGGTGTCGGTGACGGCTGATGGGCAATAGTTGCATGTAGTTTCAACTATCGCGCCTCATATAAGCGCATGTAGCGGCGATTGTCGATGTAAAACCTGAGTAACTGTTCAAGTTTTTCAACCAGATGGTCGCACGATCTGGCACAGTGAGGCACGACATGACGGAAGGAGGATGCCCGGTGCCCGTCAGCCGCACGGAACGGCGCGCAAACCTGCTGAACGCCGCTCAGCGCGCGGTGATGAAGCATGGCGCCGATGTGCAACTCAACCAGGTGGCCGCCGAGGCGGGCCTGACCTCCGGCGCGGTCCTCTACCACTTCCCCGATGTGCAGACGCTGCTGGTCGAGGCCAATCGCGCCGGGATGGAACGCTTCTACGACGATCGGTTGCGCGCCATCGAGGGCATCTCCGAACCCGACCGCCGACTTGTCGTCACCATCGAATCCGGGCTCCCGGTGGATTCCGACGATCCGGCGGTGAAGCTGTTGTGCGAACTGGGTGGTGCCGCGGGCCGCTATCCGACCTACGGCGTGCTGCTGACCGCACTGTTCGACCGGCAGGTGGCCATGTATCAGGTGATCCTGGAATCCGGTGCCGCACAGGGCGTCTTCACCTTGGCATCGCCGTCGCTGAGCATCGCCCGCAATATCGTCGCGCTCGAAGATGCCTACGGGTATCGCATGGTGGCACGCCACCCCAGCCTCGATGCCGACGCATCGACCGAACTGATCCTCGACTACGCACGGGTGGCGACCGGTCACCGGTTGCCACGCACGGAGCATGGTGAAAGGAAGAAACGATGAGTGAAGCCCTGACGATCATGTTCTGGCCGGAGTCGGCCTACGGTCCGACCAATCAGTGCATCGGCGTCGCCGCCAAGCTGCGTGAACGTGGTCACCGCATCGTGTTCGCCGCCGAATCCTCCTGGGCCGGAAAGATCGCCCGATACGGGTTCATCGAGGAACTGGTCGATCTCGCCGAACCCGGCGCCGATGACGCCGACGCCGACGCCGGGCAGTTCTGGACCGATTTCATTTCCGAGACCGCACCCGAGTTCGCCAAGCCGACCATCGAGCAGCTCGAGACGTTCATCGCGCCGACCTTCCAGGCACTCATCGACGGCGCCAAGTACTGCGAGCCGCGACTGCGTCAGATCATCGCCGAACATCAACCGGACGTCATCGTCGAGGACAATGTCATCCTGTTCCCCGCATTGACCACCGCGGGCAAACCGTTCGTGCGCTTCATCTCCTGCAGTCCGCTGGAGGTACCGGGACCCGATGTGCCACCGCCGTTTTCGGGTCTGCCCAGTGACGACCGGTCCGGCTGGGACGGGTACCGAGCCGAGTTCGACCGCGTGCTCCGCCCGATGTGGGAGGACTTCGACGGATGGGTCCGGGCGCAGGGCGCACCGGCGCTGCCCGAGCTGGAGTTCATGCCGCGTGACAATGCCGCCACCATCTACATCTACCCCGCCGAGGCCGATTACACCGACCGCCGCACCCTCGACGATTCCTGGACGCGCGTCGACTCCAGCATCCGGGAGACCGACGAGGAGTACGAACTTCCCGCCGCGATGGCCGATCGTCCGGCCGGCAGCGCCCTGGTCTACCTGTCGCTCGGGTCGCTGGGTGCCGCCGATGTCGCGCTGATGCAACGACTCGTCGATGTGCTCGGCCGCACACCGCACCGCTTCATCGTCAGCAAGGGGCCCCAGGCCGACCGGATCACGTTGGCCGAGAACATGGTCGGCGCGCAGATGCTGCCGCAGACCAGGATCATCCCGCTGGTCGACGCCGTCATCTCCCACGGCGGCAACAACACCACCACCGAGTCACTGCACTTCGGGAAGCCACTGATCGTGCTGCCGTTGTTCTGGGACCAGTACGAGAACGCCCAGCGCATCGACGAACTCGGCCTCGGCGTGCGACTGGACACCTATCACTTCGCCGACGCCGAGCTGACCGGCGCGCTGGACCGCATTCTCGCCGATGACGACATGCGGCAACGGGTCGCCGAGATCGGCGCGAAGATCCGGGAGCGGGACGGTCTGAAACTCGCCGCCGATGTCATCGAACGCGTCGGCCGCGCGCACCGCGCCTGAGCCGTGGAATCCGATACGACCGATCCGCTCGCGCACCCGGTGGATCTGCTGGTGCTCGGGGATCGGCACGCGCTTGCCATCGTCGACCGGGACGGAACGCTTTCGGCGGTCCCGGCCATCACCGACGGGGACAGATGGTGGCGGGCAACGGCCGGCGACGGCGCCGCCGAGGCGCTGCTCGGGTTGATCGTCGGCACGCCCGGCCGGGCGACCCAGGGACGGTTCGAGGTGGTCTCCTGGGCCACCGGCCGCACACCCGACGGCGAGCGGCCGGTGACCGTCGATCAGACCAACGAATCGGTGATCGTCGGAGATACCGCGGTGGTGAAGTGGTCGACGCATCTGGACAGCGGTCCGCATCCGGCGCCGCGTCGACTGACCGTGCTGACCGCGGCCGGTTTCACCGCGATGCCCACCCCGTGGGGCATCGTCACCTGGACCCCCGACGGCGGGACCGAGACGCTGGTGGCGACCGTCACCGGCTACCTGCCCGGCGCCGTCGACGGGTGGACCTGGGCGGTGGATCTGTTCAAGACCGCCGCCCGCACCGGTGACCGCACACCGATCGCACGCATCTGCGCGACGCTGGGCGAGGTGGTCGCGGATCTGCATGCCGCGCTGGCCGCCACGACCGGCACGGCGACGGTCACCGACGCGGAACGCTGGCGCGACAACGCGTTCGCGACGCTGACCGCGGCGCGCGAACTGGCCGCTCCCGTGACCGCCGACCTGCTGACCGACCGTGCCGAGACCATCACCGCGACGCTGCGCACACTGGGCGATCTGGCCGGCACCCCGGTCATCGAGGCGCACGGCGATCTGCACGTCGGGCAGCTGCTGCGGTCCGGGGAAACGCTGGTGATCACCGATTTCGACGGCAACCCCGTGCTGCCACCGACCGAGCGGATGCTGCCGGTGCCGGCCGCGGTGGATCTCGCCGGCATCCTGCAGTCACTGTCGCATGTCGCCATCGTCGCCGCCCACCGCAGCGAACTCGGACCGGAGACTCTCCGCCCGGTCGAGACGGTCGCCCGCGACGCGCTGTACGAGGCATACCTGTGCCGGCTGACCGAGACCGGGCATGCCGATCTGCATGTCGCCCAAGGTCTGACCGCGCTGCGCCTGCAGCAGGTGCTCCGCGAGATCGTCTATGCCGGACGTCACCTGCCGCGCTGGATGTACGTACCCGATGCGGCGTTACCCGCCCTCCTGGATGAGATGAGCCGATGAACCCCGACGCCTTCGCCGCCGACCTGGCCCGCAAACCCGACGTGCTCGCCACGCTGGCCGGGTCCCTGGCCCGGCACAACCCGTGGTCGACGGTGGTGCCGGACACGCCGGCGCGCATCGTCTTTCTGGGCATGGGCTCCTCGGCCTACGCCGGCGGTGTGGCCGCGGCACGCCTGCGTGCGCGGGGCGTCTGCGCGGTGTCCGAGATCGCATCCTCGGAGTTGCTACCCGTGTGGGGACCCGACACCCTGGTGGTGGCGACCTCGGCATCGGGCGGATCGGTCGAGACGCTGGACGCGCTGGATCGTCTGGACCCCGCGGCAAGCACGGTGGCCCTCACCAACACCGTCGACTCCGCGATCACCGCACGCTGCGATGCCACCGTCGATCTGGCCGCCGAGCCCGAGGCAGGCGGCGTGGCCTGCCGCAGCTATCAGCACACCCTGGCGCTGCTACTGGCGCTGGAATGCCAGGTGACCGGCGCGCCCGCCACGGATCTCGTGGCGTCCATCGACGCTGCGGCGCGCGCCACCGACACGCTGCTGTCCACCGAGGACGACTGGCGCCCCGAGATCTCCGAGCACCTGCTCGGTCCGGACGAGACACATCTGTGCGCCCCGGCGCACCGGCTGTCCTCGGCCCAGCAGGGCGCCCTGATGTTGCGGGAGGGTCCACGCCGGTCGGCCATCGGTTGCGAGAGCGGCGACTGGAGCCACGTCGACGTCTATCGCACCAAGAACACCGATCTGCGGATGTTGGTCTTCGCCGGCTCGAAATGGGAGGCGCAGATGGCCGAGTGGACCGGTCCGCGCCACACGCGTGTCGTCGGCGTCGGCGGTGCAGTGCCCACCGCCGTCACCTCGGTGCGTTATCCCGGCGACGATGTCGACGACGTCCGATTGCTCACCGAAACCCTGGTGCCCGAGCTGGTGGCGGCCCGGGAGTGGCAGCGCGTCAGCCGGCTGGGCTGAACACCTCGACACGATCTCCGCCGGCCCACTTGGCTGCGTACAAGGCCTTGTCCGCGTCGGCCAGCAGCCGATCCGTCAGGGCGATCGCATCGACGGAGGCTCCCGGCGTCACACCGGCGGCGATACTGAAACTGGCGGTGAACTCCGTGCGGGCGGAGACGAACTCGGCCCTGAGCCGCTGGGCGATGCGTTCGGCATCCGTGACGTCGCAGAGCGTCACCATGGCGAACTCCTCGCCACCGATGCGCGCGATCACCGCATCGTCCGGGCATACCCGGCGCAGGGTCTGAGCCAGGGTGATCAGCACATGATCGCCGGTGGCGTGGCCGCGCGTGTCGTTGATGGTCTTGAAGTCGTCGATGTCGAGCATCGTCAGGCAGAAGGACGTCCGTCCCTCGGAGTTGTTGGCGAGCTGTCGGACGGCGCGGACCAGACCGCGCCGATTGGCCAGACCCGTCAGTGGATCGATATCGGATTCGACGGCCGCGTCGCCGAGCAGCTGGACCAGTATGCGAATCGACATCGGCACGACGATGACCGATGCCAGCCGCAGCATCCCGTCGGCCAGGCCGTCGGCGCCGTCCCCGGTCAGCCCCGCCGTCACCATGCGCAGGCCGATCGGGATGATCGCCAGGATCAGCACCACCGTCAAATGGGGCAGGGTGTGCACACACGCCACATAACTGGCGGTCAGCGCGAACGCCAATGTGATGGTGGCGGGCTTGTTTTCGAGCACGTACAGCACGCTGTTCACCGCGATGCTGGCGTTGAGGATCACCACGATGATCTTCGATTGCCGGTGGGTCGGCCAGGCGATCAGCCACCAACAACCCAGGACGAGTGCGATCGCGCCGCAGACGGCGGTCACGATCTGGGTGGCGAATCCGGTGACCCCCTGCCCGCCGACGATCATCAGGATCGGCCACGCGCCGATCGCCATGCACGCTGCCGCGACCCCCAGCCGGGTGAGCCGTCCGTACCCGCTGGACTCGACCAGTTGGACCACGAAGTCATACCGATCCGGCTGACGCCACCAGCTCGCCATGCCGGCGGGCAGACCGGTACGCCGCACGAACCCTCCCTCTCACCGCCTGTCCCCAGCAGCGGTCCCGCCATTGCACCATGATGCAGGCACCGTCTTCACGGTATCCAGGAATGGTTTCGAAGCAGGAAATTGCGATCCGTCGATCAGCGGCCGGCGGCCACGCACGCAGCTATGCGCCGGCGGCGGCTCTGACCCGTGCGGCCTCGGCGTACAGCTTGCCGGCGCGGTAGGAGGAACGCACCAACGGTCCGGCCAGTACCCCGAGGAAGTCGATGCTGGTGGCGTACTCGGAATGCTCGACGAACTCCTCGGGGCGCACCCAGCGCTCGACGGGATGATGGCGCGGGGAGGGCCGCAGGTACTGG
>NZ_JBSFSB010000007.1:197297-264802 GCF_053589535.1 Mycobacterium sp. NPDC003323 | reverse complement strand
GTGAGGATACGTGCGCCTACCGCACGTATCCTCACCGAAATCGCGGCTCAGAAGTAGCGGGGGAACCCGCTCCAGTCCGGGTCGCGCTTCTCCAGGAAGGCGTCGCGACCCTCCACGGCCTCATCGGTCATATACGCCAAACGTGTTGCCTCACCGGCGAAGACCTGCTGGCCGACCAATCCGTCGTCGATCAGGTTGAAACCGAACTTGAGCATGCGGATCGCCTGCGGGGACTTGCCGTTGATCTCGGCGGCCCACTGCAGGCCGACGCTCTCCAGCTGATCGTGGTCGACGACCTCATTCACCGCGCCCATCTGGTACATGGTCTGCGCGTCGTAGGCGCGGCCCAGGAAGAAGATCTCGCGGGCGAACTTCTGGCCCGTCTGGCGTGCCAGATACGCGCTGCCGAATCCGCCGTCGAAGCTGCCCACGTCGGCGTCGGTCTGCTTGAACCGGGCGTGCTCCCGGCTGGCCAGCGTCAGATCACAGGTCACGTGCAGGCTGTGCCCGCCGCCGGCGGCCCACCCGTTGACCAGGCAGATGACGACCTTCGGCATGAACCGGATGAGGCGCTGCACCTCCAGGATGTGCAAGCGGCCGGCCCGGGCCGGATCCACCGTCTCGGCGGTCTCACCGTCAGCGTACTGGTAGCCGCTGCGGCCGCGGATCCGCTGATCCCCACCCGAGCAGAACGCCCACCCGCCGTCCTTGGGGGACGGCCCGTTGCCGGTGAGCAGGATCACCCCGACATCCGGCGACATCCGGGCATGGTCCAGGACGCGGTACAGCTCGTCGACGGTGTGCGGCCGGAACGCGTTTCGCACCTCGGGCCGGTCGAACGCGACGCGGACCGTCGGCTGCGGCACACCGTCGACGACGTGCCGGTGATAGGTGATATCGGTCAGGTCGAAGCCGGCGACCGGCTGCCACAACGCAGGGTCGAATGTCATTCCCCGACTGTAGGCAGCGGGTTTCGCCCCGCACAGTGCGGGGTACAAAGCGCGGGACGATGCGTACTGGACGCATGGCGAGGAGGAACGATGAAGAAGTCGGCAAGTGTGTTGCTAGCGGGTTTTGCCGCCACCGCGATGCTGGTCGGCTGCTCACCGTCGGTCACCGGCGGGGACACCCCTTGTGAGGACTTCACGGGTGCGGACGAAAAGACGCAGAACGAAGCCATCACGAAGATGCTCAAGGACGAGAAGGGCACCGATCCTCAACAGTTGGAGATCTCCGGCACCCGCCTGGCGGTGCAGACCTGGTGTCAGACGCTGGGCACCCCGGACGCCAAGATCAAGGAAGCTCCGCACCTGTAGGCAGTCACAGGTCGATCCCGTGTGCCCGCAGCGCCGCGAGCAGTCCGTCTTGGCGTTGCTCGGTGGGTAGCGGATCCACCAGCGCGAAGCGACATCCCAGCGCGCGGGCGCCACCGTCGGCCTCCTCGCTGTCCCCGATCATCAGTGCATCCTCGGCCGCCACCCCGAGGCGGCCGAGCGCGGTCGCGAAAATCGCCGCGTCCGGCTTGATCGCACCCACCTCGAAACTGAGCACATACTCGTCGACGCCGGTGTCCGCGGCCGCCAGCGCCGGCCGCAGATCGAAGGCGATATTGGACACCACCGCCGTCTTGACCCCGGCGGCGCGCAGCCCGTTGAGCACCCGCGCAGTGTCCGGGTACGGAGTCCACGACGCCGGATCGACCAGCTTGGGATACAGCGCGGCGGCATCCTCGCCGGTCAGGCCGGACTCGCGCAGCACGTGCAGGTAGGCCTCCCGGTGCAGATGCGGCTCCAGGTCGCGGTTGGCCCAATTGTGTTGCTGCTCTTGTGACATCGGCACCGAGCTGCCGGTGGGCGCGGTCACGCGCCGCATCAGCTCGGCCTGCACATGGCCGTCGACTTCCTTCTCGTCGACCAGGATGCCCTCGAACCAGCTGTCGTCCTCCTCGAGGCGGAACAACGTGCCGGAATAATCGAACAGCACTGCACGGATCACCATGGCATCCTCTCAGAACTGGTCGGGGATCGCCGGGGACACCGGCCACCCGAAGGCGATCGCGGTGCGCTGCACCGCACCCGGGGTCAACTCCTCGACCAGGCCGGCGGCGGAAAGCTGGGTCAGGCTCACCCCGCCCAGGTAGATGGCCCCGAGGTCGCGTGCGGTGATCGCGATATCGGCTGGCGCGTCGGTGCTTTCGCACTGCGCGGTGTCCAGGTCGCCGCGCAGCCGGTACCGGCCGGTGTTCCACCCGCAGAAGTCGTCGCGCACGTCGAGCACCACGTCGACCGGTGCGGCATAGCGGCGCGACGCCAACGCCGGTCCCACGTCCACCAGGCGGACGAAGATGCCGTCGGTCACCTCGCATCGCAGCGCCCGCGCATCGGCCACCAGGAAACGCAGCGGCTCGTCGATCGCCGCCCCGTCGAATCTGATGCTGCGGACCAGGTCGATTTCCAACAGGAACTGCCAAATCCGGGCGTAGGCACGGGGATTGACCGCGCGTACCTCCTCGATGTGCAGTTCGCCGTTGGGGCCGGTCGCGTCCCAGTCCGGCTTCGGCCGGTAGACGGCGTAACCGCTGGGTGTGCCGTCGGCCTCGTGATGCAGCACGAATCGGATCCTGCCGCTGGTCTTGCGCCGCTCGTCGTTGTCGTGGAGTCGGTGCTCCCACCACGGCCTCGGACGGTCCATCCGGCCGGGCAGACCGGCGGTCGCCCGGTCATAGATGGCCGGACCGTCGGCGAGCAGGTTCGCGGCGTCCACCTCGCTGATGCTGCCGTCGCCCAGATCGACGCCGGGCCGGAAGCCCAGATCACGCACCTGGCCCGCGAGCACCGCGTTGTGGCTGGCCAGTCCGTAACCGAAACGACCGTAGATCACCGTTTCGGAGGCGAACAGCATGGCCACCGACTCCGTTGCGCGGCTGTGGATTCCGTCGAGCTGATACCGCATCATGTCGGTCAGCAGACCGCGCCGGCGATGCGTCGGCGCCACTGAGACGGCGGTGACGGCGGCCACCGGTGCCTGCACATCGCCGGGCAGGTTGACCTGCTTGCGGAAGTCGCCGGCGGTGGTCACCCAGCGGTCGCCGTCGTGGTAACCGAACATCCGGTCCAGGTCGGCACAGTTGCGGGTCAGTCGGGTCTCGTCGGCTTGCACGTCGTAGAGGAACACCGAGTGCAGTGCCGTGTAGAACGCCTCGAAGTCGTTGTCGTCGCGGACGGTGCGCAGGGTCAGCTCAGCCACATACTCATGTCTACCGTGCCGGGCCGGTGATCCGCGCGGCCTTTTTCAGCAGCACGTCGCGTTCACGCTCGTTGGCGGTCAGTCCGGCCGCGGCGGTGAACTGCGCGGCGGCCTCGGCGTCGCGGCCGAGCCGGGCCAGCAGTTCACCGCGCACGCTGGGCAGCAGATGGGAATCATCGAGCCCGGACACCGAATCCAGCAGCGGCAGCGCCTTCGCCGGCCCCTCGGCCATCGCGACGGCGATGGCGCGGTTGAGTTCGACGACCGGTGACGCGGCGATCTGCAGCAGCGCGTCGTAGAGGGCCACGATGCGGACCCAATCGGTATCGGCGGCCGTGGGCGCGGTGGCATGGCATTCGGCGAGTGCGGCCTGCAGGGCGTAGGGGCCCCAACCGCGCTGTCCGCGGACCCGGCCGGCGCGCTCCAGGGCAGCGACGCCGCGACCGATCTGGGCCCGGTCCCAGCGCGTGCGGTCCTGGTCTTCCAGCAGGATCGGATTGCCGTCGGCGTCGGCGCGCGCCGCGAACCGCGACGACTGGAACTCCATCAACGCGACGAGGCCGTGCACCTCGGGTTCGTCCGGGGTGAGCGCCTGCAGCACGCGGCCCAGACGCAAGGCCTCGCTGCACAACTCGTCGCGGATCCAGCGCTGCCCGGCCGAGGCCGAGTACCCCTCGTTGTAGATCAGGTAAAGCACCGCCAGCACGGCCGACAACCGCGGGCCGAACTCGTCGCGGTCGGGCACCTCGAACGCCGCGCCGGCCAGCGTCTTCTTGGCCCGGGTGATCCGGGCGGCCACGGTGGCCTTCGAGGTCAGGAAGGCGCGGGCGATCTCGTCGGTGGTCAGCCCGCCCACCACCCGGAGGGTCAGAGCGATCTGCGATTCCCGCGACAGTGTGGGATGCGCGGCGATGAACACCAACCGCAGCACGTCATCGTCGATGCGGTCGGGATCCCAGGCGTCGGTGACCTCGTGCTCCAGGTCGCCGGCCAGCACGGCGTACTTGGCGTCCAGGTTGTCCTGGCGCCGCCACAGATCGATGGCCTTGCGTTTGGCGACGGTGGTCAGCCACGCCCCGGCGTTGCGCGGAACCCCGCCGGCCGGCCATTGCGTCAGCGCGTCGACGAGCGCTTCCTGGGCCAGGTCCTCGGCCAGCCCGACGTCACCGACGGCGCGGGTGAGGGTGGCGACGATCTTGGCCGCCTCCATGCGCCAGATGGCGTCGACGGTGCTGCGCAGGTCGGAGTCCGGCACCCCGCCACGCTAGCGCGACTCAGATGTCGCCGGGATCCTCGGCTTCGGCGCGGAAGAAGAACATGCTGACCACGAAACTCGTCAGCGACAGCAGGCCGACGGTGAAGGTCAACCCGATGCGTTCCAGACCGAAGGTGCCGATGGTCAGGGCGAAACCGACGATGGCGATCATGGACAGGAACAACGCCCCGGTGCTGAGTGCCTCGGAGGTGGTGGGGCGAGCGGCGACTGCGGGGCGGTCGTCCATCGGGCGGGGTCCTTATCTGTGAAAGCGACTCGGTCGACGCTCCTATACCCCGCCGGGGTTTCGCCTAACCCACGGATCGGGCGGCACCCTCCCAGAACTGCGCCCGCACGGCCTTCTTGTCCGGCTTGCCCAGCGCCGTCACCGGCACCGAGTCGACGACGATCACCTGCTTGGGCGACTGCACCGACCCCTTGCGCTCCTTGACGGCCTCCTGGATCTCGGCCGTCATCGTCGCGACCGCCGCCTCGTCGGAGGCGGCGTCGGGGCGCAGCACCACCACCGCGGTCACCGCCTCACCCCACTTCTCGTCCGGGGTGCCGATGACGCACACCTGCGCGACCGAGGGATGCTCGGCCACAACGTCTTCCACCTCGCGGGGGAACACGTTGAAACCACCGGTGACGATCATGTCCTTGGTGCGGTCGACGATGAAGTAGAAACCGTCGGAGTCCTCGCGGGCCAGGTCGCCGGTGTGCATCCAGCCATCCTTGAACGTGTCGGCGGTGGCCTCCGGCAGGTTCCAGTAGCCCCCCGACAGCAGCGGCCCGGCCACGCAGATCTCACCGACCTCACCCTGGGGCACCGGCGTGCCGTCCTCGCCCAGCAGCGCAACCTTGGCGAACAGGGTGGGCCGCCCGCACGAGGTCAGGCGCTTGTCGTCGTGTTCGGTCTTCGACAGGTAGGTGATCACCATCGGCGCCTCGGACTGCCCGTAGTACTGGGCGAAGATCGGGCCGAACCGCCGGATCGCCTCCTTCAACCGCACCGGGTTCATCGCCGAGGCGCCGTAGTAGACGGTCTCCAGCGAAGACAGGTCGCGGGTGTGGCTGTCGGGGTGGTCCATCAGGGCGTAGATCATCGACGGCACCAGCATGGTGGCGGTGATCTTCTGTTCCTCGATGACGCGCAGCACCTCGGCGGGATCGAATTTGGTCAGCACGATCAGCTCGCCGCCCTTGACGATGACGGGGGTGAAGAACGCCGCGCCGGCATGCGACAGCGGGGTGCACATCAGAAAGCGCGGGTTCTCCGGCCATTCCCATTCGGCGAGCTGCACGGTGGTCATGGTGGTGATCGACTGGGTGGTGCCGATGACGCCCTTGGGCTTGCCGGTGGTGCCGCCGGTGTAGGTCAGCCCGCCGATGTGGTCGGCCGGCAGGTCGGCGGCGACGAGCGGTTTCGGCGGATACTTGCCCGCCTCGGCGCTGAGGTCGGTGGCGTTGGCGCCCGCGGCGGTCAGCGCCTCGGGGACCGGTCCGATGGTCAGCACCTGCTTGAGCGAGGGCACCTTCTCCAGCAGGCCCAGCGCCCGCTCGACGAACATCGGATTGGGATCGATGATCAGCGACGTCACCCCGGCGTCGGACAGCACATAGGCGTGGTCATCGAGTGAGCCGAGAGGGTGTAGTGCCGTGCGGCGGTACCCCTGGGTTTGTCCGGCGCCGATGATCATCAGCACCTCGGGGCGGTTCAGCGACAGCAGCCCGACCGCGGCCCCGGTACCGGCCCCGAGCGCCTCGAAGGCCTGAATGTACTGGCTGATGCGGTCGGCGAGTTCGCCGCCGGTCAGCGTGGTGTCCCCGAGGAAGAGCACGGGGCGGTCCTTGTGGCGCTTGAGGGCGCCGACGGTGAGATGTCCGGAGTGCAGGAAATGGCGGAGCTGCTCATCACTCATGGCATCAGATTAGAACGTGTTCCAAAAATTCTTTCAAGGATGGGTGTTCACTGGAACCATGAGCCAGCGAGCCGAGCTGCGCCGGGTGATCCTCGAACTGACCCGTGAGCGGGGGCCGGACAAGACCATCTGCCCGTCGGATGCGGCTCGGGCGATCGGTGGCGAGGGCTGGCGCGACCTGATGGACGACGCCCGCGATATCGCCCGGGACCTGGCCCGCCGCGGCCAGGTGCAGATCACCCAGCGCGGGACGGCGTTGGACCCCGACGCCGTCTGGCGCGGACCCATCCGGATCCGCGCCACGCCGTGATCAGCGGCCGGCGGCGGTCCGGGCGGCCTGTGCGGCCTTCTCGGCGAGATCGGCCTTCCACTGGATCTCCTTCTGGATCCACGGGTTGCTCTGATCGAACTCCTCGGTCTCACTGACCCGGCGGACCTCCAGCTTGACCCCCGGTCCCAGCGGGCACTTGAGCGCCCACTGCTTGGCCTCCTGCACCGATGAGGTCTCGATGATCCAGAACCCGTTGAACAATTCCTTGGCCTCGGTGTACGGACCGTCGGTCACCACCGGCGGCTCCGAGGCGAAATCGACGACGAATCCGTCCTCGGGTTCGCACAGCCCCTCACCGGCCAACAGCACACCGGCCTTGACCAGTTCCTCGTTGTACCGGCCCATCGACGCGATGATCTCGTCGAAGTCCATGTCGCCCATCGCGGCCTCGGCGGCGGCAGCATCGGCGACTCGCATGATCAGCATGTAACGCGACATCGTGTTCACTCCTTGTTTCCCGGGCACGTCGTTCGTGCCTCATCAACACGTCGAATGGGACGCACGCAGAATCGACAACCGGCGGCAACTTTTTTCATCGCGCCATAACCTTGGCCCCATGCCACGCCCCGCGCAGCCGGCCGACCTCGTCATCACCGGCACCATTCTCACCGTCGACGACGCCCGCCCGACGGCGCACAATCTCGCCGTCGCCGACGGCCGGATCGCCGCGCTGGATCTGTCCGATGACGAACTGCAGGACTGGATCGGCCCGGACACCACGGTGCTGTCGGTCGGCGATGGTTGTGTGCTGCCCGGTTTCGTCGAGGCGCACGGGCATCCGCTGATGGAGGCGGTGGCGTTGTCGGACCGGATGGTCGACATCCGGCCCGTAACGCTGCCGCGCGCCGAGGAGGTGGTGGCAGCCGTGCATGCCGAGGTGGCCCGCCGCGGTGCCGAAGGTGCCTACCTCAACGGCTGGGATCCGCTGCTGCAGAACGGGTTACCGGAGCCGACGCTGCAATGGCTGGACGGTGTCGCGGACACCCCGCTGGTGATCATGCACAACTCCGGGCACAAGGCGTTCTTCAACACCGCGGCCGCCCGGGCGGTGGGGATCGATCGCGATACCCCCGACCCGAAGGGCGCGCGCTACGGCCGGGACGCCAACGGCGACCTCGACGGCACCGCCGAGGAGTCGGCCGCGGTGTTCCCGCTGATCGGTGGGGCCATCTCGGTGGGGGATTACCCGGCGATGCTGTTGGCCGAGTGTGACCGGCTGAACCGGGCCGGGCTGACCACCTGTTCGGAGATGGCCTTCGACCCGATGTTCCGACCGATGCTGGCCGCGCTGCACGATCAGCTGACCGTCCGGCTGCGCACCTATGAGATGTCGACCGCGGAACTGCGCACCGATGCCCGCCCGTTCGACGGTGACGACATGGTGCGCCAGGTCGGCATCAAGATCTGGGTGGACGGCTCGCCGTGGATCGGCAACATCGACCTGACCTTTCCCTACCTGGACACCGAGGCCACCCGCTCCATCGGCGTCGTGCCCGGGTCGTGTGGGCATGCCAACTACACCCGCGAACAGCTCGCCGAGATCGTGCACACCTTCTATCCGCAGGGCTGGCAGATGGCCTGCCACGTCCAGGGCGACAACGGCGTGGACACCATCCTGGACGTGTACGAGGAAGCGCTGCGGGCACATCCGCGTGACGACCACCGGCTGCGACTCGAACACGTCGGCGCCATCACCGACGAACAGTTGGCGCGCGCACACGCCCTCGGCGTCACCTGCAGCCTGTTCGTCGACCAGCTGCACTACTGGGGTGACGTCATCGTCGACGGATTGTTCGGCCCGCAACGCGGTGAGCGGTGGATGCCGTGCGGGTCGGCCGCGGCCACCGGGATGCGGATCTCACTGCACAACGACCCGCCCGTGACGCCGGAGGAGCCCCTGCGCAATATCAGCGTGGCCGCCACCCGCAAGTCCCCGAGCGGGCGCGTGCTGGCCCCGCAGGAGCGCCTGACGGTCGAGCAGGCCATCCGCGCCCAGACCCTGGATGCGGCCTACCAGCTGTTCGCCGATGACCGGATCGGCTCGATCGAGGTGGGCAAGTATGCCGATCTCGTTGTGCTGTCGGCGGATCCGCGTGTGGTGGACCCGGAGGAGGTGGCCGATCTGGAGATCAAGGCCACCTACCTGGCGGGTCGGCAGGTTCATCCGAAATCCGCATGAGCCGACGGGTGCCGTGGCAGGCTGTCGGGCATGTCTGAGTCACTCGCCGAGCCCCGCTTCCTCGATGAGCGTGTCGCACACTGGGCGGCGGTCAAACCCGATGACGAGGCCATCACCTACCTGAGTCGGACCTGGACCTGGTCGCAATTCCATGACCGCATCCGGCGGGTCGCCGGGGCGCTGCGTGCGCGGGGTGTGGGCCGCGGTGACGTCGTCGGGTTCCTGGACAAGAACCACCCGGCGTGTGTCGAGGTGACGCTGGCCGCGGCCTCGCTGGGCGCGGCGACGTCGATCATCAACTTCCGGCTGGCCGGTGACGAAATCGACTATGTTCTCAATGATTCCGGTGCCAAGGTGTTGTTTGTCGGGGCCGAGTTCGCCCCGACGGTGCAGTCCATCGGCGACCGGATCCCCGGGGTGTCGGAGATCATCGAGGTCAAGCCCGACGGCGAGGACGAATACGAGGCGATGCTGGCCGCGGCGAACCCGGCCGACCGGTCGCCGGAGGCGCACACAGATGACACCGTGGTGGTGATGTACTCCTCGGGCACCACCGGCCGGCCCAAGGGCGTCATGATCAGCCACGCCAATCTGATCGCGCACACCGTCAGCGCCTTCGACCAGTGGCCCTTCAAACCGGGCGACAAGAACCTGGTGTCCATGCCGCTGTTCCACGTCGGAGGCACCTCCTACATGCAGTTCGGACTGTATTACGGCGCACCGAGTTACATGACCCGCGATATCGAGGGCGGCGCGCTGGCCGCCGGCATCCTGGCCGGGGCCAACCGCACCTTCCTGGTGCCCGCCGTGCTGGCCACCGTGCTGCAGGCCGGGCCTGACGCGGTGAAGCTGTTCGGGGCGTTGGAGATCTTCTCCTACGGCGCCTCGCCGATGCCGCTGCCGCTGCTGCGCGACGCGCTCAAGGCGTGGCCCGACACCGACTTCATCCAGGTGTACGGGCTGACCGAGGTGTGCGGCGTCGCCACCCGGTTGGGGCCCGAGGACCACCGCGGCGACAACCAGGAGCGCCTGGTCAGTGCGGGCCAACCGATCAACGGTGTCGAGATCCGCATCGTCGATACCGACACGCTCGTGGACCAGCCGACCGGCAAGCAGGGTGAGATCTGGTTCCGGACAAGGCAGTTGATGAAGGGCTATCACAACAAGCCCGAGGCGACGGCCGAGGCGATCACCCCCGACGGCTGGTTCCGCACCGGCGATATCGGCCGCCTCGACGAGGACGGGTACCTGTTCGTCGAGGACCGGCTCAAGGACATGATCATCACCGGTGGCGAGAACGTGTACTCCATCGAGGTCGAGCGGATCCTGGCCGAGCATCCGGCGGTGGTGGAGGTCGCGGTGTTCGGGGTGCCCGACGAGAAATGGGGCGAGGCGGTGAAAGCCGTTGTGGCGCTGCAGGGTGACGATGTCGGCGAGGCCGATCTGATCGCCTGGGCCCGTCAGCACCTGGCCGCCTACAAGTGTCCGAAGGCCGTCGACTTCGTGGACGCACTGCCACGCAACCCGACCGGCAAGATCATGAAGAAGGATATGCGCCGGCCGCACTGGGAGGGTCGCGATCGCGCCACCATCTGAGTTCCCCGCGCTGGACGACCTGCTGGAGCGCATGCACGTCGTCGCCCTGCCGATGCGGGTCCGGTTCCGCGGCATAACCGTTCGCGAGGTGGCCCTGTTCGAGGGGCCCGCGGGTTGGGGCGAGTTCGGGGCCTTTCCCGAGTACGGCCCGGCCGAGGCATCGCAGTGGTTGTTGTCGGCCGTCGAGTCGGCCTACCGCGAGGCCCCGGCGCCGGCGCGCGACCGGATCCCGGTCAACGCCACCGTCCCGGCCGTCGAACCCGCCCGCGTCGCCGAGGTGTTGGCGCGGTTCCCGGGGGCCCGCACCGCGAAGGTGAAGGTCGCCGAGGCCGGCCAGACCCTGGCCGATGACGTCGCGCGCGTCGAGGCCGTCCGCGAGTTGGTGCCCACGGTGCGCGTCGATGCCAACGGCGGGTGGACCGTGGCCGAGGCGGTGCGGGCCGCGGCCGCGCTGGGATCGCTGGAGTATCTGGAACAACCGTGCGCCACCGTCGAGGAGTTGGCGGCGCTGCGCCAACAGATCTCGACGCCGATCGCGGCGGACGAGTCGATCCGTAAGGCCGCCGACCCGTTCCGGGTGGTGGCCCTGGGCGCCGCCGATGTCGCGGTGGTCAAGGTCGCACCGTTGGGCGGTGTGGAACCGCTGCTGATCATCGCCGCCCGGATCGGCATACCGGTGGTGGTGTCGAGCGCCCTGGACACCGCGGTGGGGATGTCGCGAGGTCTGCTGGCGGCCGGCTGCCTGCCGGAGTTGCCGCACGCCTGCGGTCTGGGCACCGGCGGATTGTTCGTCGAAGACGTTGTGGAGCCGGTGGTTCCGGTCGACGGGTACCTGCCGGTGGGCGCGGTGGCTCCGGATCCCGCCCGGCTTTCGGCACTGGCCGCGCCCGCCGACCGCCGGCAGTGGTGGATCGACCGGGTGCGGGATTGTCACGCGTTGTTGTAGGCATGACCCGATTCCGGACCGACAAAGCACCGCGAAACGTAGTACTGCCGGTGGTACTGCCGAATCCGTAGTACTGCCGGTGATACCACGTCTGGAGACGCTTTACGCCTCAGAAACTTGCTCCGGCGCTCAGTAGTAGGCACCCGTGCGACCCACCAGCAACCGGACCACCCACTGATTCAGCGACACCTGCTGCTCGGCGGCCTCGACGCGCAGGCGGGCGTGCAACTCGGGGGAGACCCGCAGGACGAACCGCCCGCTGTATTCGCGGTCGGTGAGCGACTCCGGCGGCTCCCATCCCGTCGCCACCGCCGCCGCGACGTCCTCGTTCACCAACTTCTCGATCGCGGCGACGGCCGCGCCCGCGGTCTGGCCGCGGCCCCGCAGCCCGGGGAATTCCAGGCAGGTGCCGATATAGGACGCGTCATTGGGCGACCACATCGCCCGATAGGTGTATTCGGTCATACGCGGCAGCATCACCGCCAGGACCGCCAATGTCCTGATCTGTGGGGTCCATGGCATAGACGCCATCGACGATCGCGGCCACGATGAGACCTGTGAAGCGATCGGTGGTGCTGCTGGGCTATGCCAACGTGCAGGCCCTCGACCTGATCGGCCCGTTCGAGGTGTTCACCGCGGCCACCCTCACGCTGGCGGCGCAGGGCCGCCACGACGACGGCTACGACGTGCTCATCGCCTCACCCGATGGCGGCCCGGCCACCAGCTGGCAGGGCCTGCAGATCGTCGCAAAACCCCTGCCCCGCGACCCCGTCGACACCGTCCTGATCCCCGGCGGTGCCGGCATCGACGCGCTGCGCGAAGACCGCGATCTGCTGGCCTGGCTGCAACGATCGGCCAAGACCGCGCGCCGGATCGTCAGCGTCTGCACCGGCGCCTTCCTGGTCGCCGAGGCCGGCCTGCTCGACGGGTGCCGGGCCACCACCCACTGGGCGTTCGCCGATCATCTGGCCGACCAATTCCCGCGAGTCACCGTCGATCCCGACCCCATCTTCGTGCGTAGCTCGGAGACGGTGTGGACCGCGGCCGGCGTCACCTCCGGTATCGATCTGGCACTGACCCTCGTCGAAGAGGACCACGGAACGGAGATCGCCCAATCCGTCGCGCGCTGGCTGGTGCTGTACCTGCGCCGCCCCGGTGGCCAGACCCAGTTCGCCGCTCCGGTGTGGGCGCCGCGCGCCAAACGCGCTCCCATCCGCGAGGTGCAGGAGGCCATCGAGACCGAACCCGGTGGCGCACACAGCATCAGCGAACTGGCCCGGCGCGCGTCGATGAGCCCGCGGCATTTCACCCGGGTGTTCACCGACGAGGTGGGCGAGGCGCCCGGCAGCTACGTCGAACGCATCCGCACCGAGGCCGCGCGCCGCCAGCTCGAGGAAACCGACGACACCGTCACCGTCATCGCCGCCCGCTGCGGGTTCGGCACCGCGGAAACCATGCGGCGCAACTTCGTCCGACGCGTCGGCGTCTCACCCGACCAGTACCGCAAGACGTTCTGCTGAAAGGAAATCGCATGACCCAGATCGCCATCGTCCTCTACCCGGGTTTCACCGCGCTCGACCTCATCGGGCCCTATGAGACGCTGCACTACCTGCCCGACGCCGAGGTGCGCTTCCTCTGGCACGAGCCCGGTCCCGTCACCGCGGACTCCGGCGTGCTCACCATCGGGGCCACCTACTCGTTCGACGAGACGCCGTCGCCGGACATCATCCTGGTCCCCGGCGGCCCGACCACCTTCGAGCACGCCCGCGACGAGTCGGTCCTGGCCTGGCTGCGCAGCGCCGACGCCACCTCGACCTGGACGACGTCGGTGTGCTCGGGCTCGGTGCTGCTGGCCGCGGCCGGTTTGCTCGCCGGACGCAGCGCCACCTCGCACTGGCTGGTGGTCCCGATGCTCAAGACCTTCGAGGGCGTGACGGCCGTCGGCGACCAGCGCATCGTGCACCAGGGCAAGTACGTGACCGCGGCCGGGGTGTCCGCCGGTATCGACCTCGGATTGTGGCTGGCCGGCCAGATCGCCGGCGACGCCCGGGCCAAGGCCATCCAGTTGGGCATCGAATACGACCCGCAACCGCCGTTCGACTCCGGCCACATCTCGAAGGCGTCGACGGCCACCAAGGCCACCGCCACCGCTTTGCTGTCGCGGGACGTGCTCAAACCCACCATCCTCAAGGCCAGCACCCAGCTGCTCTGGGACCAGGCAATCCGCAAGGTCCGCGCCCGCAAGTAGGCTCGAGCGGGTGAATCTCGCTTACGTCGACAAAGGCGGCACCGGCGAACCGGTGCTCTTCATCGCGGGCCGCGGCGGCGCCGGGCGCACCTGGCACCTGCACCAGGTACCGGCATTCCAGCGCGCCGGCTACCGCGTCATCACCTTCGACAACCGCGGGGTCGGCGCCACCGAGAACGCCAGCGGATTCACCACCGAGCAGGTGGTGGCCGACACCGCCAACCTGATCACCAAGGTGGTCGGCGGACCGGTCCGCGTCGTCGGCGTCTCGATGGGCTCGTTCATCGCCCAGGAGCTGATGGTGGCCCGCCCTGAGCTGGTCAGCCAGGCCGTGCTGATGGCCACCCGCGGTCGCCACGACAAGGCCCGCGACTTCTTCAACAAGGCCGAACGGGACTTCCACGACGCCGGCATCACCCTGCCGCCGAGCTATGACGCCAAGATCCGCCTGATGGAGAACTTCTCACCCAAGACCCTCGACGACGACCGCGCGGTCATGGACTGGGCCGAGATGTTCACCATGTGGCCCACCCAGTACACCCCGGGCCTGAAGAGCCAGCTCGCTGTCTCACCGGAGGGCAACCGGCTGCCCGCCTACCAGCACATCAAGGTGCCGGTGCTGGTCATCGGGTTCGCCGACGATGTGCTGATGGCCCCGCACCTGAGCCGTGAGGTCGCCGATGCCATCCCGTCCGGCCGCTACCTGGAGATCCCCGACGCCGGGCACCTGGGCTTCATCGAGCACCCCGAGGTCGTCAACCAGGCGATCCTCGATTTCTTTGCCGAAGCCAAGCAATAGGCTGGGTTGGTGAACCCTTCGACGACCCAGGCCCGCATCGTCGTCGACGAACTGATCCGCGGCGGCGTCCGCGATGTGGTGCTGTGCCCCGGGTCACGCAACGCGCCGTTGGCGTTCGCGCTGCACGACGCCGACCGCGCCGGCCGGATCCGGTTACACGTCCGGATCGACGAACGCACCGCCGGTTTCCTGGCGATCGGTCTGGCGATCTCCGGGCAGGCGCCGGTGCCGATCGCCATGACCTCGGGCACCGCGGTGGCCAACCTCGGCCCGGCGGTGGTGGAGGCCAACTACGCGCGGGTACCGCTGATCGTGCTGAGCGCCAACCGGCCCTACGAACTGCTGGGCACCGGGGCCAACCAGACCATGGAACAGCTCGGATACTTCGGCAACCAGGTGCGCGCCAGCATCAGTCTCGGTCTGGCCGAAAGCGGTGACCTGACCGCGCTGAACGCCCAGTGGCGTTCGGCAACGTGTCGAGTTCTGGTGGCCGCCAAGGGATCTCGCAGTGCCAACGCCGGCCCGGTGCAGTTCGACATCCCGCTGCGCGAGCCACTGGTGCCCGACCCCGACGACAACGCCGACACCCCGGCCGGCCGGCCCGACGGTCGCTCGTGGACGCACACCCCGCCGGTCAGCTTCGACCAGCCGCTGGACATCGACCTGACGCCGGACACCGTCGTCATCGCCGGCCACGGCGCGGGCAGCCACCCCAACCTGGCCGCGCTGCCCACCGTCGCCGAACCGACCGCACCTGCGGCAGCGAACCCGTTGCACCCGCTGGCCCTGCCGCTGCTGCGGCCCCAGCAGGTCATCATGCTGGGCCGCCCGACCCTGCACCGCACGGTGTCCAGCCTGCTGGCGGACCCGTCGGTGCCGGTGTTCGCGCTGACCACCGGCCCGCGCTGGCCCGACGTGTCGGGCAACTCGCAGGCCACCGGCACCCGCGCGGTCACCAGCGGCAGCCCTGACCCGGCCTGGTTGCAGCGCAGCGCCGAACTGCACCGACGCACCTGCGCGGCGGTGCGCGCCCAGCTGGACCGGCATCCGCACACCACCGGCCTGCATGTCGCGGCTGCGGTGGCCGACGGCCTGCGCGACGGTGACCAGCTGGTGCTGGGCGCGTCCAACCCGGTCCGCGATATCGCCCTGGTCGGCTTCCGCGCCGACGGGGTCAAGGTGCGCTCCAATCGCGGGGTGGCCGGCATCGACGGCACGCTGTCGACGGCCATCGGCGCGGCGCTGGCGCATGAGCGCGAGGGCGGCGCGACGGTGGCGCTGGTCGGCGATCTGACCTTCGTGCACGACAGTTCCGGATTGCTGATCGGCCCGACCGAACCGACTCCGCGCAGCCTGACCATCGTGGTGTCCAATGACAACGGCGGTGGCATCTTCGAGCTGCTGGAACAAGGGGACCCTCGGTTCTCCGACGTCTCCTCCCGGGTGTTCGGCACCCCGCACGATGTCGATATCGCCGCACTGTGCCGGGCTTACCACGTGCCCAATCAGCAGGTCGACGTCGACGCGCTGGCCGAGGTGCTGCGCGAACCGGCCGACGGTATGCGGGTACTGGAGGTCAAGGCCGACCGGTCCTCGCTGCGTGCCCTGCACGCCTCGATCCGGGCGGCGCTGTAGTGAAGGTGCCCGCCGCGTTGGCGCAGCTGTGGCGCCGGATGCCGCGGATGTTCGGCGACGGCACCGAAACCCGTCGGCAGCGCATCATCCGGCGGGTCCGGGTCGGCATATTGCTGATGGCAGCGCTGGCGTCGTTCCAATCGGTGCTGCTGGTGCTCGGCGCGTGGGAGAACGACCGGCAGATCGAACGCAATATGGGCGTGGCCGCCGCCGAGGTGCTCGACGCCGGCCCGCGGCGCTCCACCATCGAGTTCGTCACCCCGGATCGGGTGACCTACCGGCCCGAACTGGGCGTGCTGTATCCGTCCGAGCTGGACACCGGGATGCGCATCTACGTCGAATACGACCGCACCGACCCGGATCTGGTTCGGGTGCAGGACCGTAACGCGGCGCTGGCCATCATCCCGGCCGCCTCGATCGCGGTGCTGGGCTGGCTGGTTGCCGGTGCCGCCCTGCTGGTGGTGGCCGTCGTCGCGCGCCGCCTCGACGCAGCGCAGCCCGCGGAGGATCAGACCGACGACATCAGCTTGTCGAGCCAGTCCTCGTCGTAGATGTCGAGTTTCTCGTCGTTGGTCAGGTCGTAAACCGTTGGTGTCCCGGTGTCTATCGGGTCGATGAGGTAGAGCAGGTCGTAGTTCATCGCGTCCATCTCGACGGCGTCGACGGCGGCCTTGCCCCCGGCGATGCGCTGGGCGACCTCATCGGGTAACCCGGCCGCGCGGGCCTTTTCGGCGATCTCCTCCTCGGTGGGACCCCGGCCCGACGGGTCCTGGTCGGCCCACAGATCCTCGACGAACGACTGGAACGCCACCGCCGGGCTGTCGCCCTCGGACGCCGCCACGAACAGGGCGTTGCTGACCCGCTCGGAGTAGTGGAAATCGGCGGCTTCCAGGAACGTCATCGGCCGGTAGGTGACGGCCAGCCGGCCCAGGCCGATGTGGTGGCGGAGGTCCTCCCCGAAATCGCGCTGTAGGTCCGCGCAGTGTGAGCACTGCGGTTCGGCGAAGATCTCGATCTGCACCGGTGCCTGCGGGAAACCGGCGGTCACGCCGTACCCGTCCTCGCTCACCTGCGTCAGCGGCTGATTCGGATCGGATTGCGCGCTGCCCTCGATCTGTTTCGTGCAGCCCACGCCGACCAGCAGCGTCAAACCCGTGAGCACGGCCAACATTCGATGCACGCAAACCACCGTACCGCTGTCGTGGTGTTCGCATGCCATATGCCCGTACGCAACCGTGTGGTCAACCACCGCTGCGACAGTCAAGCCGTGCGCGTTGCAATCGTTGCCGAATCGTTCCTCCCGAATGTCAACGGCGTCACCAACTCGGTGTTGCGGGTGATCGAGCATCTCCGCCGCACCGGTCACGAGGTGCTGGTCATCGCCCCGGACACCCCGCGCGGCCAGGCACCCGCCGATCGCGTGCACGACGGCGTCCGCGTGCACCGCGTGCCGTCGCACATGTTCCCCAAGGTCACCTCGTTGCCGCTGGGTGTGCCGCGCCCGCGCATCGTCGGTGTGCTGCGCGGATTCGATCCCGACGTGGTGCATCTGGCCTCACCCGCGCTGCTGGGCTGGGGCGGTGTGCACGCCGCACGCCACCTGGGCGTGCCGACCGTGGCGGTGTTCCAGACCGATGTCGCCGGATTCGCCGAGAGTTACGGTGTGGGCGTGTTGTCACGCGCCTCCTGGGCCTGGACGCGACGGCTGCACAGCAAGGCCGACCGTACCCTCGCACCGTCCACCTCGGCGATGGAAAATCTTGCCGCCCATGGTGTTCCGCGGCTGCACAAGTGGGGCCGCGGGGTGGACATCACCGGCTTCGTGCCGTCGGCCCGCGATGAGGCGCTGCGCGCCCGATGGTCCCCGGCCGGTAAGCCGGTCATCGGCTTCGTCGGCCGACTGGCACCGGAAAAGCATGTGGAGCGGCTGGCCGTCCTGGCCGACCGCGATGACCTGCAGGTGGTCGTCGTGGGTGATGGCGTCGACCGTCGCAAGCTTGAATCACGAATGCCCGCAGCCGTTTTCACCGGTGAACTGCGGGGTTCGGCGCTGGCGGCGGCCTATGCCAGCATGGATGTGTTCGTCCACCCCGGCGAGCACGAGACGTTCTGTCAGGCGGTCCAGGAGGCCATGGCCTCCGGTCTGCCGGTGGTGGCGCCCAACGCCGGCGGCCCGCGCGATCTGGTCACCCCGATGCACACCGGCATGCTGCTGGGCGTCGACGAGTTCGAGTCCCGGCTGTCCGGTGCCGTCGACCATCTGATCGCCGAGCGTGCCCGATATTCGGCCGCGGCCCGGCGCAGCGTGCTCGCCCGCACCTGGCCGGCCGTCTGCGATGAACTGTTGGGCCACTACGAGGCCGTCATGCAGTCGCGAGCGACCGTGTCGGCGCGCCGACACGCCGGTTAGACACGCAGTCCACGGTCGCTCGCGCCCGGGGTTCAGCCCTGGGCCTCGATGGACACCGGTTGCCACTGCCGCCAGGTCTCCAGCCGCTGCGCGTAATCGGCCTCGGCAAGCTGCAGCGGTATCTCGCCGAAGAACACCCGCAGCGGCGGCTTGTCGGCGTCGACGATCTTGAGTACCGCGGCCGCCGACGCCTTTGGATCACCGGACCTGGCGGTGCGCTTGGCGCGGGCCGCATCGGCGGCGGCGTGCGCGTCCGCGTAATCGGGCAGCGGGGTGGCGCGCTTGGCCGAGGAACCCGCCCAGTCGGTGTCGAAGCCACCCGGCTCGATCAAGGTGACGTGGATGTTGAAGCCGGCGACCTCCTGGGCCAACGACTGGGAGAAGCCCTCCAGCGCCCACTTGGAGGCGTGGTAGATGCCGACGTTCTGGAAAGCGGTGATGCCGCCGATCGAGGACACCTGGATGATGTGGCCGCTGCGCTGGGCGCGCAGGAACGGCAGGGCGGCCTGGGTGACCCACAGCGCGCCGAACACGTTCGTCTCGATCTGGTCGCGAGCCTCGGCCTCGGACAGCTCCTCGATGAACCCGAACTGCCCGTACCCGGCATTGTTGACCACCACGTCGAGGCGGCCGAAGTGGGCGTGTGCCTGCGCCACCGCCGCGAAATCGGCCGCCCGGTCGGTGACGTCGAGCTGCAGCGGAAGCAGCGCTGCGCCGTACGTGGCGGCCAGGTCGTCCAGGGTGGAGGTGTCCCGGGCGGTGGCGGCGACCTTGTCCCCGCGCTCGAGTGCGGCGATGGCCCATTCCCGGCCGAAACCGCGGGATGCGCCGGTGATGAACCAGATCTTCTCGGTCATGTGCATGCCTTTCTCGCGAGCCTACGACCGGTATCAACGTCACCACGTCCGACCCATTCCGCCAACCCCGGGATCCACAGGTAGTTTTAAACCGATGAGCAGGGCGTCACTGGAGAAGAACCCGCACGAGGTCGCGTCGATGTTCGACGCCGTGGCCCGCCGCTACGACATCACCAACACCGTGATGTCGCTGGGCCAGGACCGGTTCTGGCGTCGGGAGACCCGCGCGGCGCTGGGAATCGGCCCCGGCGACAAGGTGCTGGACCTGGCCGCGGGCACCGCGGTGTCGACGGTCGAGTTGGCGACGTCCGGGGCGTGGTGTGTGGCCGCGGACTTCTCGGTGGGCATGCTGGCCGCCGGCGCGACGCGCGAGGTGCCCAAGGTGGGCGCCGACGCCACGAAACTGCCGTTCGCCGACGACGTTTTCGATGCCGTCACCATCAGCTTCGGGTTGCGCAACGTCGTCGACCACGTGGCGGGATTGCGGGAGATGGCGCGGGTGACCCGTCCCGGTGGCCGGCTGGTGGTGTGTGAGTTCTCCACCCCGACGAACGCGCTGTTCGCCACCGCGTACAAGGAGTACCTGATGCAGGCGCTGCCGATGATGGCGCGGGCGGTGTCGAGCAATCCGGAGGCCTATGTCTATCTGGCCGAGTCCATCCGGGCCTGGCCGACGCAGGCCGAACTGGCTGAGCGCATCCGCGAGGCGGGGTGGCAGGCCGTGCGCTGGCGCAACCTGAGCGGGGGGATCGTCGCGCTGCACGCCGCCGTCAAGCCTTGAGCGAGGCGGAGCCGAGCTATGAGATTTGAGTTATGAGTACCCCCGTGCTGGCGGTGGCCGGCTTCCTCGGCGCCGGCAAGACCACCCTGCTCAACCACCTGCTGCGCAACAGCCGCGGCGTGCGAATCGGCGCCCTGGTCAACGATTTCGGTGCGGTGAACATCGACGCCATGCTGGTGGCCGGTCAGGTCGACGCGATGGCCTCGCTGTCCAACGGCTGTATCTGCTGTGCGGTCGACGCCTCCGAGGCCGCCGAGATGCTGGGCAAGCTGGCGTCGGTGCGCCCGGCACTCGATCTGATCATCGTCGAGGCCAGCGGCGTCGCCGAGCCGCCGGTGCTGGCCCGCACCATCGCCACCGCCGAGGATGACCGCTTCCACTACGCGGGGCTGGTCCTGGTGGTCGACGCCGTGCAGCCCGCCGACTTGGGCCATGGCGTCGCGGTGGCGGATCTGGTGGTGCTCAACAAGATCGGTGATGCGTCAACCGATGAGGTGCTCGCCCGCATCCGCGAACTCAACCCCCGGGTGCCGGTGCTGCCCACCGATTTCGCCCGCATCGACCCCGACCTGCTGATCGATCCGCCGACCAGGCGGAAACCGCAAGCCCAGTTGTCCTTCGACGAACTGCTGCACGAGCACCACAGCCATGACCATCCCGAATATCAGAGCGTCGAGTTTGCCACCGCCGACACCATGAATCCGCGGCACTTCCTGCAGTTCCTGCACGACCGACCCGACGGGCTCTATCGGGCAAAGGGTTTCGTCGACTTCGGGACGAACGGACGATTCCTGGTGCAGCTGGTCGGCAGCTCGTTGCGGTTTTCGAAGAAGCGGGGCCGCGGCACCGAACTGGTGCTCATCGGCACCGGCATGGATGCGGCCGCCCTGACGGCTGCGCTGCGGGACTGCACCCGCGAACCCGCCGACGAGAACGCGATGCTGGGCATCGGTAAGTACGTCGTCTAGCCACGACGCGGGCGAACCGGCCGACCTGGTGTCGGTCTGGTCGGGTTGCTCGCAACCATGCTGAACTCCGGTATCGATGCGCGACTACGGGTTTTCCAGGACTCCGGACGACGCCGACCGGTGAGAGCGTCGGAGTCATGGAAATGACCGCAGTGAAGAAGAGGATCACCGTCGTGGGCGCATCAGGCCTGATCGGCAGGCAACTGGTGCCGCTGTTGGCCGCGGCCGGCCACGATGTCGTCGAAGCGTCCCGTGCCACCGGAGTGGACCTGCTCAGCGGGGACGGGCTCGATGACGCGTTGGCAGGGGCCGACGTGGTCATCGATGTGATCAACTCCGCGACACCGGAGGATTCATCGCAGGCCTTCTTCGAGCAGACGTCATCGAACCTGGCCGCCGGCGCCCGACGCGCCGGCGTAAAGCACTACGTCGTGCTGTCGATCGTCGGCGCTGATCGGCTGGCCCCGCTCGCGGGATACCTGCGCGGCAAAATGGCTCAGGAGGAAGCGGCCGCCGAATCCGGCGCACCGTGGACCGTGGTGCGGGCGACGCAGTTTCATGAGCTGGCCATACCGATCACCGAATCGCTGGTCCGGGGTGCCGAAGTACGAGCGCCGGTGGCGTCGATCCAGACCGTCGACTCGGGCGAGGTGAGCGCGGTACTGGCGCGGGTGGCCACCGGCATCCCACTCAACGTCATCCACGAGGTCGGTGGCCCGGAGCAGATGCCCTTCGCCGAGATGGCCCGCGCGGTCTTGGAACACCAAGGGCGCATCCTGTCGGTGATCGACGATCCGGAGGCGACCTATGAGGGGCTGCCGGTCGACGACACGACGCTGGTCACCGGACCGGCAGCAGAACTGTGCAGCACGCGGCTGACGGACTGGTTGACGCGGCGCTGACGGGCGCGTCAGCCGGCGGCGAGGGCCTGCGCAACGGGTCTGGACTGAGCTGGGGTAGGCCTGTGCCGCGATTTGTCCACCTGGCTTCAGCCGAGTCGTGGATGGCGGGCTCCCGGCTGAATTGAGGTCGAGCTGAACGAGCGTCGCGGAAACTACCGGCGCCCCGGATTGCTATGCGCCACCACCACGACCTCGGCGGGATCATCGCCGAGTTGGCGCAACTTGTGGGAGACCGAGGCGTCGAAATAGGCGCAGTCGCCGGTGTCCAGGCGCACCACGCGGCCGTCGAGGTTCAGTTCCACCGCGCCCAGGTGTACGAAGACGAACTCCTGGCCGGGGTGGGACGGATGCGGGTGTGTGGCGAACTGGCGGCCCGGACGCACCACGAAGGGTGACATCGCCTTGCCCAGCATGGCCGCGGCCACCGCGTGATGCCGCTCCGCGCCGCGGTCGGCCGCGCGTTCGACGGTCAGCGTCGACTCCTCGGCGTCCTCGGAGAACAGCTGTGCCACATCAACATCCAGTGCACGTGAGATCTTCAGCGCGGCGGCGATCGAGGGCACGCTGTGTCCGCGCTCGACCTTGGACAGGTAGCTCTTGGTCAGCCCGGTCGCCGCTGACACCTCGTCCAGCGTCATGCCCCGCTGCTGGCGCACCGCGCGTAACAAGCCACTCACGCCGACCAGATTACCTCATTGACGATATGACACAAGGTGTCCTATCGTGACCACAGTGTCATTGTGAAAGGAGAAAGAGATGACCAGCACCCTCGGAGATTCCAAGTCCGACCTGATGCGTCGCGCGCTCGACGGCCTGAACCGCAATATCGCCGAATCCGGCCTGACCGACCGGGAGAAGGTCGCCCTGACCTGCCGCGCACTGTTCGACGCCGGTCACGACTCCGGTCTGGCCGGCCAGATCACCGCCCGCGCCGAAGAACCGGGCACCTACTACACCCAGCGCCTGGGGCTCGGGTTCGACGAGATCACCGCGGGCAACCTGCTGCTCGTCGACGAAGACCTCAACGTCCTCGACGGATCGGGAATGGCCAACCCCGCCAACCGCTTCCACTCGTGGATCTACCGGGCCCGTCCCGATGTCAACTGCATCGTGCACACGCATCCCTTCCACGTCGCGGCGCTGTCCATGCTGGAGGTGCCGCTGATGGTGTCCCAGATGGACATCGCGCCGCTATATGACGACTGCGCCTTCCTGCCGGACTGGCCAGGGGTGCCGGTCGGCAACGAGGAGGGCGAGATCATCTCCGCGGCCCTCGGTGACAAGAAGGCGATCCTGCTGGCCCACCACGGCCATGTCGTGGCCGGCGCCAGCATCGAGGAGGCGTGCTCGCTGGCCATGCTGATCGAACGCGGCGCCAAGCTGCAACTCGCGGCGATGGCGGCGGGAACCATTGCGCCGCTACCGGCTCGGTTGGCGCGCGAGGCCCACGACTGGACTCTGACCCCGAAACGCAGCCAGGCCAACTTCGCCTACTACGCCCGCCGTGCGCTGGCCGCCCATCCCGACACCCTCACCGCCTGAAAGGTCGCATCATGACGAACATCCACGGCATCATCGCCTACCCCGTCACCCCGTTCAACTCCGACGGCAGCGCCATCGACACCGCCAAACTGGCCGGCCTCGTCGATCAGCTGGTCGTCACCGGCGCGCATGCCATCGCCCCGCTCGGTAGCACCGGCGAATCGGCCTATCTGACCGAGGCCGAGTTCGACACCGTCGTCGACACGACCGTCAACGTCGTCGACCGCCGTGTGCCGGTGATCGTCGGGGCCTCCGACCTGACCACGGCCAACACCATCCGGCGGGCCCGGCACGCGCAACGGGCCGGCGCAGACGCGGTGATGATCCTGCCGGTGTCGTACTGGAAGCTCACCGACCGCGAGATCGCACAGCACTACGCGAGCGTCGCGGCCGCCGTCGACCTGCCGATCATGGTCTACAACAACCCCGCGACCAGCGGTATCGACATGAGCCCGGAATTGCTGGTGCAGATGGCCGACCAGATCGACAACGTGCAGATGGTCAAGGAGTCCACCGGCGACCTCACCCGCATGCGGCGCATCAAGGAGCTCTCCGGGGGCGCGTTACCGTTCTACAACGGCAGCAATCCGCTGGTGCTCGACGCGCTCACCGAGGGCGCGTCGGGTTGGTGCACCGCGGCGCCGAACCTGCGGCCGCAACCGTGCGTGGACCTGTACGACGCCGTCCGCGCCGGCGACCGCGCTCGCGCCCAGCGCATCTACGACGATCTCGCGCCGCTGCTGCGGTTCATCGTCGCCGGCGGTCTGCCCACCACCGTCAAGGCCGGGCTCGAACTGCTCGGCACCGACGTCGGGGATCCGCGGGCGCCGCTGCTGCCGCTGGACGCGCAGGGGCGTACCGAGCTCGAGGCCATGCTGGCCCCGGCCGACGGGCTGTCCGCGCGCACTCGCTAGTGTGCGCGCATGTTCAAAGTCAACGAGTACTTCGACGGCGCCGTCGCCTCCATCGCGTTCGCACCGGCGGACGGCCCGGCGACGGTCGGCGTGATGGCGGTCGGCGAGTACGAGTTCGGGACTTCGCAGCTGGAGATCATGCATGTGGTCAGCGGTGCGCTGACGGTGCGGTTGCCCGGCAACGACAGCTGGGAAACCTTCACCGCCGGAACGCAGTTCACGGTGCCCGCGGACAGCAAGTTCACGGTGCGGGTCGAGGTGGAAACCGCCTACCTCTGCCAGTACCGCTAGATCAGCGCTTTCTTGGTGCGGATCCGGCGCCGGACATCACCCAGCAGGATCTGACTGCCGCCGTGCCGGATGAACCGCGGGATGAAGCGGTTGACGAACGCGACGAAGGCGAACAGGTTCTCGAACCTGCGCTGGTCGGCGGCCGACCAGCGCAGGCCCATCGCATCGCGGAAGATCGGCGCCAATGACCCGATGGTCAGGAACCGCAGCAGCGGGGCGAAGGTGACGCGCAGCGGCCAGTTGATCATCTTCAGATCCACCAGGGCCATCAGGTAGTCACGGATGTGATCGTCGATGACCACCTTCTGGCAGGCGATGTTCCAGTAGTCGTCGAACTCGGCACGGGTCGGCGGCCACTGGTCGGCCGTCACCTGCAAGGTGGTGCCCAGCGGTTGCGCCGAGTGGTAGAACTGCTCGGCCTGCTCCGGCGACATCGGGCCGTGCAACAGCTGGAAGGTGTCCTCGAATCCGACGAACAGACACGCCGCCACCCACATCTGCAGTTCCCGGTTGAACGCGTTGTAGCGCACCGGACTGGTCGGGGTGGACTGCACCTGACGGTGCGCCACGTCCACGGCGGCGCGGTAGGCGGCGCGCTCCTCGTCGGTGCCCAGCACCGCCACCGCCAGGTACTGGGTGGTGGTGCGGGCCCGCTTCCACGGATGTTCCATCAGGCTGCCGGACTTGACCCGACTCTCGGCCACGCCGTAGCCGACCTCCGGGCGGGCCATCTGCATGATGACGTTGGCCGCGGCCCCGGCGAACGACCAGAAATCGACGGCGTCGCGCAGGTCGACCTCGCCGTGGTCCCAGCGCGATGTGCGCTGCTCGATGGTGATCCGGGTCTCGGCGGTCGTCGGCTGCGGCCGCGGTCCGGAATCGTCTGCGTGCGCCGTCATCATCAGACCTCCCTGTCCGATCACAGCCTGGCACAGCGATCGGCCACGGGGCAAGGATATGTGAATGGTCATTCTTCAGTCCCGTGCATGCATATGTGTTCGGGACCGGCTTTTGGCAGAGATTTTGACGGTACAGCGTGAAGGATCATTCGGCGTGGTACGCGGCCGGTACCAGATGCGTTACCGTGAGACCATGGCAACCGTCGGACGTCCCGCGCAACCGGTCGTGCGGCGGCGTCCGCGGGACCGCAAGGCGCAGATCGTCAAGGCGTCCGCCTATGCGTTCAGCGCGCTGGGCTACCACGCCGTCAGCATGGAGGACATCGCCTCGCGGGTCGGGATCTCCGCGGCGGCGTTGTACCGGCACTCGCCGGGTAAATACGAACTGTTCCGCGACGCCGTGATCGGCCTCGGACAGCAGTTGGTGGACGGCACCGAGGTGGTCAGCCCCGACTCCGATCCGGCGGCGCTGCTCGACGACCTGGTCGACGCGTTGGTCGACACAGCCATCGCCAACCGCAGCAGCGGCGGGCTCTACCGCTGGGAAGGTCGCTACCTCAATCCGGAGGATCAGGAGATCCTCAACGGTCAGATCGAACTGGTGAACCGCCGGCTGCAGCAGCCCTTGATGCGGCTGCGTCCCGACCTGACCTCGCGGGAACGGTGGACGCTGTCGTCGGCGGCGCTCAGCGTCATCGGCAGTGTCACCGATCATCGCGCCGCGCTGCCGCTGGGTGAGATGCGGGCGCTGCTGGCCGGTCTGGCCTCGGCGGTGTTGTGGGCGCCGCTACCGCCGCCCGACGATTCACCGCCGCGCAAGCGGTTGTCGCACAGTGGTTCTGCGGTCGGCGGCAAATACGAGATCCTGCTGCGCGAATCCCTGATGTTGTTTCACCGCAAGGGGTTCCGCGAAACCAGCATGGAGGACATCGCCGCGGCGGTGGGGATGCAACCGTCGGGCATCTACCGGTTCTTCCCGGCCAAGGCCGATATCCTGGCCGCGTCCTACCGGCGCAGCGCGGACCGGGTGTCCGGAGACCTCTCCAATGTCCTTTCCGAGGAACCGGATCCGGGACGCGCGCTGAGCCAACTGATCGACCTGTACGTCAGCCGGTCCTTCCGGGAACCCGAACTGGCCTACGTCTACTACACCGAGCGCGGCAACGTGCCCGAACCCGACCGCATGGTGCTGCGCAACATCCAGCGCGCCACCATCGACGAGTGGGCACGCCTGGTGTCCGAGGCGCGCACCGAATTCAGTGCTGCGCAAGCACGATTCGCCGTACACGCCGCCTTCGGACTGGTGGTGGACCTGGGCCGGTTGGTGCAGTACGAGGACACCGCTTATTCCCGGGCGTGTGTCCGGTTGATGATGGAGCTGACGCTGCTGGGGCGCGCGCCGGTCAGCTGAACGGTGTGCGCTCGTCGAAACGCCGCGACAGCTTGCCCGCCGATCGCCACACCCGCGCGATCCAGTCCTCGTCCTCCTCGGTGACCAGATTGCCCATCATCCGCACCGCGACCTGCATCAGGAAATGCGAGCGCAGCGCCACCGGCCCGGCGGCGGGCAGGAAGCGGGGCAGCGTCAGCAACAGCGCCAGGCGCCGCGCGGCGGAGAAGCCGCGGGCGTAATGCTCGGTCAGCACGGCCGGCCAGGCGGCGCTCAAATCGCCGGACCCGAGCATCTCGGCGGCCAACCGTCCGGTCTCCAGGCCGTAGTCGATGCCCTCGCCGTTGAGCGGGTTGACGCACGCCGCGGCGTCCCCGATCAGCATCCAGTTGGGTCCCGCGACGCCGGAGACGGCCCCGCCCATCGGCAGCAGCGCCGACAGGCCGGCCCGGGGCTCACCCTCGAACCCCCACTCCTCGCGCCGCAGCCCGCAGTAATACGACATCAGCGGTCGCAGCGCGGCATCGGCGGGGCGTTTCGCGGTGGCCAGCGCGCCGACGCCGATGTTCACCTCGCCGTTGCCCAGCGGAAAGATCCAGCCGTACCCGGGCAGCACCTCACCCGTCGGGGAGCGCAACTCCAGATGCGAGGTGATCCATGGTTCGTCGGCCCGCGGCGTGGCGATGTAGCCGCGGATGGCGGTGCCGTAGACGGTCTCGCGGTGCCAGGTCCGGCCCAGCACCCGACCCAGCGTCGAGCGCGCGCCGTCGGCAACGATCAGCTGACCCACCCCGACCTCGGATCCGTCGTCGAGGATCAACTCGCGAACCCGGCCCGACGAATCATGACGCACGTCAACGGCTTTGGCGCCGAGCAGCATCTTGGCGCCGTCGTCGGCGGCGACCATGCGGATCCGGTCGTCCAGCTCGGTGCGCGGCACCGCGCTGCTCACCGCGGGGAACGACGGGCCGGGCCACCGCACCTCGACATCGGCACCGAAGCCCGACATCCGCAGCCCGTGATGGCGGATCCTGCCCGCCAGCCAGTCGCCCAGGCCCAGTCGACGTAGCTCGGCGACCGCGCGCGGGGTCAGTCCGTCACCGCAGGCCTTGTCGCGGGGGAATTGCGCGGAGTCGATGACGAGCACGTCGCGACCTGTGCGGGCGGCCCAGGCGGCCGCCGACGAACCGGCGGGACCGGCGCCGACAACAACCACATCTGCTGGACTGGGCACCCCCACAGTATGTTGGAACAATGAGGACACCGGCGAGCGTGGTGGCGGGCGTGGATTTCGGGGACCCCGATTTCGCGGCGCGGGTGCGTGACGGCGTGGCACGTGTCGAGGACCTGATGTCCACCGAGTTGGGCAAGGCCGACGTGCTGATGGCCGAGGCCGTCCAGCACCTGTTCCAGGCCGGTGGCAAGCGCTTCCGGCCGCTGTTCACGGTGCTGGCGGGGTCGCTGGGGCCGCGGCCGGAGGATCCCGAGGTCACCATTGCCGGGGCCGTCATCGAACTGGTGCACCTGGCGACGCTGTACCACGATGATGTGATGGACGAGGCGCAGGTGCGCCGCGGGGCGGACAGCGCCAACGCCCGCTGGGGCAACAACATCGCGATCCTGGCCGGCGACTACCTGTTCGCCACCGCGTCGCGGTTGGTCTCGCGGCTCGGGCCCGATGCGGTGCGCGTGATTGCGGACACATTCGCCCAGCTCGTCACCGGACAGATGCGCGAGACTCGCGGGGCCGCCGACGGTACCGACGAGATCGAGCACTATCTCAAGGTCGTCTACGAGAAGACGGCCTGCCTGATCGAGGCGTCGGGCCGGTTCGGGGCGACGTTCTCCGGCGCCGACACCGAGCAGATCGAGCGGTTGTCGCGGCTCGGCGGGATCGTCGGGACGGCGTTCCAGATCTCCGATGACATCATCGACATCGACAGCGACCCCGACGAGTCGGGCAAGCTTCCCGGCACTGACCTGCGCGAAGGCGTGCACACCCTGCCGGTGCTGTACGCCCTGCGCGAGACCGGCGAGGACGCCGAGCGGCTGCGCGTGCTGCTGGCCAAGCCGCTGGAGGACGACGGCGAGGTCGCCGAGGCGCTGACGCTGCTGCGCCGCTCGCCGGGCATGGCCAAGGCCAAGGAGACCGTCGCCGACTACGCGGTGCGGGCGCGTGACGAGTTGGCGAATCTGCCCGACGGTCCGGGCCGGGCGGCGCTGGCCACCCTGGTGGACTACACCGTCAACCGGCACGGCTAGTGGAACCCGCGGGGGTCGTTCGTTCGTTAGGTCAGCGAAGACTTTCGTAGGAGGAAAAGCTGATGACCTGGCATCCTCATGCCAATCGGATGAAGACGTTCGTGCTGCTGGTCGGCATGTCCGCGCTGATCGTCTTCATCGGCTCGCTGTTCGGCAACCAGTCGATCCTCATGCTGGCGGTGCTGTTCGCCGTCGGCATGAACGCCTATGTCTACTTCAACAGCGACAAGATGGCGCTGCGGGCGATGCACGCGCAGCCGGTCAACGAGATGCAGGCCCCGGCGATGTACCGCATCGTGCGCGAGCTCGCGACCACCGCGCGCCAGCCGATGCCGCGGCTCTACATCAGTGACACCGCCGCGCCCAACGCGTTCGCCACCGGCCGCAATCCCCGTAACGCCGCGGTGTGCTGCACCACCGGCATCCTGCAGATCCTCGACGAGCGTGAACTGCGCGCGGTGCTGGGTCACGAGCTGTCCCATGTGTACAACCGCGACATCCTGATCTCATGCGTCGCCGGTGCGATGGCGTCGGTCATCACCGCGCTGGCCAATATCGCGATGTTCGCCGGCATGTTCGGCGGGAACCGTGAGGGTGGCGTGAATCCGTTTGCGATGCTGCTGGTTTCGCTGCTCGGCCCGATCGCGGCCACCGTCGTCAAGCTGGCCGTGTCACGTTCGCGCGAGTACCAGGCCGATCAGTCCGGCGCCGAGCTGACCGGGGATCCGCTGGCACTGGCGAGTGCGTTGCGCAAGATCGCCTACGGCGTGCAGGCCGCCCCGCTGCCGCCGGAGCCTCAGCTGGCCGATCAGGCCCATCTGATGATCGCCAACCCGTTCCGGGCGGGGGAGAAGATCGGCAAGCTGTTCTCGACGCACCCGCCGATCGAGGACCGCATCCGCCGGTTGGAGCAGATGGCCCGCGGTTAGTGTTTGCGATTTCGGTGAGGATACGTGCGGAGCGCGCACGTTATCTCACCGAAATCGCGGCCAGGATCACCGCGATGACCCGCTCCGGATACTCGACGAGGTCCAGCCAGGTGAACCGGAGCACCGTCCACCCGTTGAGGACGAGATAATTCTGCCGGCGGCGGTCTTTGACGAACTTGTCCGGATCGCTGTGAAAGGCCCAGCCGTCGGCTTCGATGGCCACCATGAGACCCGGGAACGCGACGTCGACCTTGTATGGTCCGACCCGATAGTTGGCCACCCATCCGGTGATGCCGTGCTCCTCCAGCAGCTTGATCAGCAGCCGTTCAGCTTCGGATTGGGCACCGCTCGCCGCAGCGCGCAGCAGTCGTCGCGCGGCGGGCGACCCGTACCGGCCCTTGTTGCGCATGTGTGCGTCCCACAGGTCGGGCAGCGTGGTGCTGGTCTGTAGAGCCGAATCCATGATCTTCGGCCCGCCGCCGCGGCGGGCGGCTGCTTCGACCGCTGTCAGGCAGAGATCGGTGACGCGCAGACCTCGCAGTTCGATGACGTCGCGGGAATCGAGATCGCGCCGCCTGGGCCGGCAGCCCGGACGGGCGCGGCCGTATCCATTGCGCGCCAACGTCACCTCCACCACCTTGGGTGCGAAACGAGTGAGTCCGTGCCACCATGCCGCAGCAAGTCCGCTGGCGCAGGCGGTATGTCCATAGGACCAGACCGCGGCCCGCACCCGCGCGGCATCCCCGAACGGACGGTCGTCGACGAAGTACACCCCCGGTGCACAACGTCGCCAGAGGCCGGACCGTACCCGCCGCCGCACCGCGTCAGGACTCAATCCCAGCGCACGGGCCTGCGTCAGGGTGATGACGCCGTCGTGGCACCGCAGGTGATCGTTCAACATGCTTACTCGGACGCGGCACCGCCCCGACCGGTTCCACTCTCTGCGGTTTCGGTGAGGATTCGTGCGACTGCCGCACGTACCCTCACCGAAATCGCGAGAAGAGATAGGGTGTGGCGCATGCGTACCCGTGGTCTGCTGTTTGCGGTGGCGGCCGCTGCCGCTGTGAGCACCGCCGCCGTGGCGTCGGCCGAACCCCCGCCGCCGCCACCTCCGCCGCCGGCGCCGAACATCGGTGGCTACGCCCTGGTGAAGCCGTCGGAGTACGCGGTCAACGACGGCAGCCTGTACGCCTTCACCGCCGGTGCCGGGATCACCTGCGTGCTCAGCCGCACCAACGGTAGCTACGGTTGCAGCGGAGCCTTCCCGGGCGCACCCAACGGAGCCAACGTCGTCAGCGGTGGACAGGTCGGCGCGCCGGGCTTCGCCACCGCCGCCAATCCGGTGTACGTGGGGGACAAGCCGGCCACACCGCTGCCGGCGAACTCGCGGATCAGCTTCCAGCACGTCACGTGTGGCACCGACGGCGCCATGGTGACGTGCCAGAACTCGTTCGACCAGTCGGGTTTCGTGATCAGCCCGGGCGGCAGCTGGATCGTCAACCCGACCAACCCGCTGCTGGACCGGCCCGAGGGTCGCAACCCGTACTTCAACTGAGCTCAGAACCCCGAGCCGTGCACCTCGTGGCCGGGGTTCTCCACCATCAGGCCGCGGTAGGCGTCCTCGACGGTGCGCCCGTGATTGATGACGCCGTCGACCTCGCGTGCGATCGGCATGGTCAAGCCGTACTTCTCGGCGAACTCCATGATCACCGACGCGGCCTTGACGCCCTCGGCGACCTGATTCATCGCGGCGATGATCTCCTCGACGGTCTTGCCCGAGCCGAGTTGCTCACCGACGTGCCGGTTGCGGCTGCGCAGCGAGGTGCAGGTGACGATCAGGTCGCCCATCCCGGCCAGCCCACCGAACGTGTCGCGGTGCCCGCCAATGGCCACACCCAGCTTGGACATCTCGGCCACCGCGCGGGCCATCACCATCGCGCGGGTGTTCTCCCCGATGCCCAGCGAGTAGCCCATGCCGACGGCGATGGCGTAGACGTTCTTCAGCGCGCCCGCCATCTCGACGCCGACGACATCGTCGGTGGTGTACGTGCGGAACCGCCGGGTGCGGAACAGGCCGGCCAGGTTGGCGGCCAGATGCTGGTCGGGCATGGCCAACACCGCCGCCGCGGCGTACCCCTCGGCGACCTCGCGGGCGATATTGGGTCCGGCCAGGATCCCGGCCGGATGCCCGGGCAACACCTCGTCGACGATCTGACTCATCCGCATATTGGTGCCCTGCTCAAGGCCTTTCACCAGCGACACCACCGGCACCCACGGCCGCAACTCGCGGGCCAGTTCGATCAGCACGCCGCGGAACCCGTGGGACGGCACGCCCATCACGATGACATCGGCGCACCGCGCGGCCTCGGAGAAGTCGGTGGTGGCCTTCAATCCCTCGGGCAGGGCGCACGCGTCGCCGAGATACCGCGCGTTGCGGTGGTTGTCGTTGATGTCCTTGGCGGTCTCCTCCGAACGCACCCACTGCAGGGTCGGCCCGCGCCGCGCACAGATGGAGGCGACGGTGGTTCCCCAAGATCCGCCGCCGAGGACGACGACGTTCGGTTCGCGTTGTGCAGGTGCCATCCGGTCAGCGTATTGCGGTGAGGGTCCGTTGACCGCGAGTTGGGCAACTGTATCCGTCGTTGTCGCGTGCCCGGCGCGGCTAAGTTAATGGCTATGTGTGCATCGACGACAGGATCCGTCGGCCGCTGATCCGCAGCATAGAGCGCCCAGATCCGATGTTCGCTGTAAGTGTTAGGCTGCTCGCTCGAAATATGTGAATGAAAATTCTTCAAAATGTTGACGATGATCGAGCGTCGCCGATACCGTGCCAACCACCGTGAGTGATCGGCCAGGAGGTGGCCGTGGCGCGGTGTCGGGAGGGATTCGCTGTGTCTGTTCAGCTGCCGTCTACTCAGCTGCCGAACGGGAGAGGATGACCTCCTCAACCGAGCGTGTGTCCGGTGCCGGCGGGCCGACGAACGGGCTCGACGCCATCGGCGAGTGGACCGCCGGATTCACCAGACGTCATCCGATCGCGTCGCTGCAGACCGTCGGCGACCAGTTCGTCCTCGGCGTCCGCACCATCCAGCATCTGTTCGTCGACCTGTTCACCGGGAAGTTCCAGTGGCAGGAGTTCGTTCGGCAGGGCGCCTTCATGGCGGGCACTGCCGTGGTGCCGACGGTTCTGGTGGCGCTGCCCATCGGGGTGACGCTGTCGATCCAGTTCGCGTTGCTGGCCGGTCAGGTCGGCGCGACCTCACTGGCCGGTGCGGCCAGCGGCCTGGCGGTGATCCGGCAGGCGGCCTCGCTGACCGCGGCGATCCTGATGGCGGCCGCGGTGGGTTCGGCCATCACCGCCGACCTGGGTTCGCGGACCATGCGTGAAGAGACCGACGCCATGGAGGTCATGGGTGTCTCCGTGATCCGCCGCCTGGTCGTCCCGCGGTTCGCCGCCGCGATCATGATCGGCGTCGCGCTGACCGGCATGGTGTGCTTCGTCGGCTTTTTGGCCAGCTTCATCTTCAACGTGTATTTCCAGAACGGTGCGCCGGGCAGCTTCGTGGCGACGTTCGCGTCCTTCGCGACCACCGGCGACATGGTCGTCGCGTTGGTCAAGGCGGTGATCTTCGGCGCCATCGTCGCCGTCGTCTCGTGCCAGAAGGGGCTGTCCACCGCCGGCGGTCCGACGGGTGTGGCCAACTCGGTGAACGCCGCGGTCGTCGAATCGATCCTGCTGCTGATGGTCGTCAATGTCGTGATCAGCCAGCTCTACATCATGCTGTTCCCGAGGGTCGGGCTCTGACATGGCGGCCACGACCTACGTACCGAAGCTGCTGGCGCCGTGGAAGGCAGGGGGCCGGCGCATCGCGATGCCGTTCACCCGGCTCGGGCACATGGTGGTGTTCTTCTGCCAGGCGATCGCCGCGGTTCCGTTGGTGCTGAGGCACTATCGCAAGGAATTCATCCGGCTGCTCTCGGATGTCACCTGGGGCAACGGATCTCTGGTGGTCGGCGGCGGCACCGTCGGCGTCGCCGTCGTCCTCGGCGTCACCGTCGGTGCGCTGGTCGGTATCGAGGGTTACAACTTCCTGGACCTGCTCGGATTGGGACCGGCCACCGGGATCATCTCGTCGCTGGTCAACACCCGCGAATTGGCGCCCATCGCACTGTCTTTGGCATTCGCCACGCAGGCGGGCTGCCGATTCACCGCGCAACTGGGCGCCATGCGCATCGCCGAGGAGATCGACGCGCTCAACGCCATCGCCATCCGGCCCATCCCGTATCTGGTGACCACCCGGCTTATGGCCGCCACGGTGGCCACCATCCCGCTCTACGTCGCCTGCCTTGCGGTCAGCTATCTGACCACGCAGATCGTGGTCCTGGTGATCAGCGGCGGGTCCGACGGCTCCTACATGCACTACTTCTCGCTGATGCTGTCGGGTCAGGACATCATCTACTCGCTCATCAAAGCGGTCATCTTCGTCTGGATCGCCTCGACGATCCAGTGCTACTACGGCTTTTACGCATCCGGCGGCCCGGTCGGCGTCGGCGTCGCGGCCGGGCACGCCATGCGGGCCAGCATCACGGTGGTGATCCTGGTGAACATGCTGCTGACCATGGCGCTGTGGACGGTCGACTCCGGTGCGAGGTTCGGAGGTTAGATGAGCAACTCCCTGGACATGGACGGGCGCGGGCCCTCGAACACCCAGCTGTTGATCTGCGGTATCGCGGTGGCGCTGGTGGGCGCGCTGGTGGCCGGACTGCTGCTGATCAAATCGACCGGTCGGCTCGACCCCTACGTGCGCATCGTCGCCGCGCTGCAGAACGTCGGTGACGGGCTGCCGCAACGTTCCGACGTCAAGTACCACGGGCTGCTCGTCGGCATGGTCGACGCCGTCACCCCGGCCACCCACGGTCACCCCAATTACGTTGACATCAACCTCGATCCGACCTACGCGGGATCGATTCCCAGCACCGTGACGGCTCGCGTCGTCCCGAGCAACGTGTTCGCGGTGTCCTCGGTGCAGCTGGTCGACAACGGGCCGGGGCCCGCGATCCAGGCGGGGGCGAAAATCCCCGAGGACACCGAGCTGCCGACGGTGCTGTTCCAGACGACCATCAGCAAGCTGCGCGATATCCTGGCCGCGACCGGGCGCGGTCGCGAGGACAAGACGATCGGTGTCCTGGCCGCGGTCAACGCGGCCACCGAGAACCGCCGCACCGAGCTGCTCACCAGCGGTGCTCAGCTCAACCGGCTGATCGACCAGCTCGACGCCATCGTCGCCACCGAACCCGACGGCACCACCGTCTCCGCCCTGATCGACGCCGCGAACGGATTGCAGCAGACCGCACCGGAACTGGTGAACTCGCTGCACAAGGCCGTGGCGCCCATGCAGACGCTGGTTCAGCAGCGCGCGCAACTCACGTCGCTGATCAACGGCGGTATGTACACCGTCGGCACCACTCACACCGCACTGAACAATCACACCGACCGGATGGTGGAGATCACCAAGGACCTGACGCCGGTACTGGGCCAGCTCGCCGACACCTCGCACCACTGGGTGCCCGCCTTCGTCAAGCTGAATCAGCTGTCCGACAAGTTCTTCGAGCACGCGTGGATCGCCGAGCACGATTTCGGGAACATGCGGATCAACCTGTCCTTCACGCCGAGCCACACCTACACCCGCGCGGACTGCCCGCAGTACGCCGGGCTCAAGGGGCCCAGTTGTTTCACCGCGCCACTCGTGCCCACCCGGCCCAACCTGCCCGATGTGCTGTTGCCGCAGAACTACCAGCCACCCGAGGACCTGGCGCCGCCGCCCGGCACGGTGGTCGGCCCGAACGGCAACCTGGTGGCCGTCGGTCCGCCGCTGATCAATCCGAATCCCAGCTTGGCGGAACCGAATCCGCCGCTGCCGCCGTGGATGTTCCCGTCACCGCCGGTGCCGTTGACCGCCAACCCGGCGTTGGTGCCGGTGCCACCGCCCCCGGTGATTTTGTCACCGCTGGCGCCGGTCGCGCCGAAACCCGGCGCGCCGCCTCCTTCACTGCCCGCGCCCGGAGCCGCCGAGGCCGCCCCGGCGTCGTTCGGCGGCAACGTCGGTCCGGTCGGCAGCACCCAGGAGCGTGATGTGCTGAGCGCGGCGATCGGCCAACCTGCCAGCACGGCAACCCAACTGCTGTTGGGTCCGGTCGCTCGGGGCACCACGATCTCGGCGGGAGGAGCAGCATGATCAGATATCGCGGCGCGCTCGTCGGGCTGTCGCTGTTCATGGTCGTTTCGGTGACGCTGACCTGGCTGGTGTATGTCACGCTGCGGCGCGATGTCGCCGGGCAGACGGTGCCGTATGCGGCGGTGTTCACGGATGTGTTCGGTCTGCGTGAGGGCGACGACGTGCGCATGGCCGGGGTCCGCGTCGGCCGGGTCGAGAAGGTCGAACTCGAAGGTGCCGACGCCAAGGTGTCCTTTGTGGTGCAGGCCGATCAGCAGGTGCTGGGCAACACCGTGGCATCGGTGACCTATCAGAACATCGTGGGTCAGCGTTATCTCGGTCTGTCGTTGGGCAACGTGGGTGATCCGGATCCGCTGCCGGCGGGCAGCACCATCCCGATCGAGCGGACCGATCCGTCGTTCGATGTCGGTGCCCTGCTCAACGGGTACGAGCCGCTGTTCAGCGTGCTGAACCCCCGCGACGCGGACAACCTCACCAAGGGGGTCATCGCCTCGCTGCAGGGCGATGACGCCTCAATCGTCGCGCTGGTCGACCAGACCGCTCAGCTGACCGATGCGTTCGCCGGGCGCGACGAGGAACTCGGCGATGTCATCACCGATCTGAACCTTGTGGCGTCGAACCTGGCGGCACACAATTCCGAACTCGACCATGTGATCGGTCAGGCCCGCACGTTGGTCAGCACTTTCGATGCGCGCCGGCCCGAACTCGTCCAGTCCATGGGGTCGATCTCGCGTGTCGTGCAGCAGCTCTCGGTCGTCGCCGACGATGTGTACCCGCCGCTGAACGAGCTGGTGGTCCGGCAGCCCGGCTTCGCCGCGCACCTGGTGACCATCGAGCCGCAGCTGGCCTTCACCGGCGCGAATCTGCCGCTGCTGCTGAAGGGTTTTGCCCGCATCACCAACGAGGGTGCCTACGCGAACACCTACGCATGTGATCTGAACGCGACCGGATTCTTCCCCGGCCTCAACGACGTGACGCCGATCATCGTCGCGGCGGCCACCCCCGGAAACAAGACGGCGTACACGCCGCGGTGCAGGAATATGGCCAATGGTTAAGAGCAGCAGGCGGATTCTGGAGAGTTACAACCGGCTGTGGCTCGGGGTGATGGCCATTGCCGCGGTGTCGGTGCTGGTAGGGATCCTGATGATCGTCAAGGTCGCCGATGTGGGCTACACCAGCTACACGGCGCGCTTCCTGCAGGCCGCGGCGCTGAAGGTGGGCAACCCGATCACCGTCGCCGGTATCCCGGTGGGCGAGGTCAAGAGCATGAAGCTGATGGGCGATCACGTCGAGGCGAAACTCAAGGTGCGCAATGACGTTGCCCTCGGCGAGGATTCGCGGGCGATCATCAAGATCACCACTATCCTCGGTTCGCGCTATCTGTCGTTGGAGCCGGCCGGTTCCGGATCGCTGCCGAACCGGACCTTCGAACTGTCGCGCACCGAGGTGCCCTACGACCTGCAGGAGGCGCTGGCCGATGTCACCACCACCTACGAACAGGTCGACTCGGACAAGTTCGCCGAGACGCTGAGCGTGCTGGGCAAGCAGATGGACGGCCTGCCGCAGGTGGTGCCCCAGGCGCTGGCCAACACCCAGAACCTGGCCAATATCATCGCCGGCCGGCGCGACCAGTTGGGCAGTCTGCTGCAGACCACCGAGACGGTGGCCAACACGCTGCGCGCGCAGCAGTCCACCGTCGGCAATCTGGTCCACCAGGGCAATGCCCTGGTCGGCGAGTTCGTGGCACGCCGGGCGTCCTTCCAGTCGATGATGGCCGCGCTGACGAGCTTGGTCGAGACACTGAGCGGCATCATCATCGAAGACCGCCCCGAACTGGAGAAGACGCTGGTCAATCTGCGCGAACTGTCGGACCTGCTGGGCAAGCATGATGATCTGCTGCGCAGCATCCTGCAGTCGGGGCCGGTCGCCCTGCGCGGGCTGGCCAATGCCACCGGAAGCGGTAATGCCGCCGATATCAATGTGAGCAACGGTCTGCTGATCGATTCGTGGATGTGTGCGATCAGCGGACGAGCCGAACAGTTCGGCATGATCGAGTATTTCCAGGACTGCAAATGACACGAGGCAGACTGCTGTTGCTGGGCGCCGTCGGTGCGGTGCTGGCCCTGGTGGCCGGCGTCGTCGGCTGGTCCTACCTCGGCGATCGGTTCAACACCATCACGCTGACCGCGCAGTTCGACAGTGCGGCTGGTCTTTACGTCGGTAACACGGTCGCGGTCCTCGGCATGCCGGTCGGCCAGGTCACCACGATCACCCCCAAGGGCGGCTACGTCGAGGTCGAGTTCACCGTCGACGCTGACGTGAAGATCCCCGCCGACGCGCAGGCGGTCACCATCTCGAACTCGATCCTGACCGACCGGCAGATCGAACTCACCCCGCCCTACCGAGAGGGCCCGGTCCTGGTGGCAGGTGACACCATCGGACTGAACCGGACCAAGACCCCGATCGAGTTCGCCAGGGTGCTCGATGTGTTGGACAAGCTGTCGTCCTCATTGCGTGGTGACGGCAAGGGCAACGGGCCGTTGGCCGATGTGGTGAACGCCAGCGCCGCGATTGCCGACGGGAACGGGCAGCAGATGAAGGACGCGCTCGGCGCGCTCTCGGATGCGTTGCGGATGAGCTCGGACCGCGGCGAGGTCACCGGTGATCAGCTGACGACGATCATCGAGAACCTGAGTTCGCTGATGCAGGCGACGGCCGACAATGACGCCACTCTGCGCGAGTTCGGTTCCAGCGTGCGCCAACTCAGCCAGGTGCTGGCCGACGAGCACTTCGGCAGTGGCACCACCGGCAAGAAGATCGACGAGGTGCTGACTCAGGTCGGTGAGGTGCTGGAGACCCATCGTGACGCCATCAAGGCGATCGTGGCCAACGGCGACGTCGCGATGACCACCCTGACCGACCATCAGCGTGATCTCGCCGAGTTCCTGGACCTCACCCCGATGACGCTGGACAACCTCTACAACATCGTGGACAAGACCAACGGGTCGGCGCGTGCGCACGTGCTGGTGGACAAGGTGCTGTTCGACACCCAGACGGTCAAGGAGATGTGCAACATGATGGGTCTGCGCCAATTGGGTTGCAGCACCGGAACGTTGCAGGACTTCGGACCGGACTTCGGGTTGTCCTACATTCTCGACGGCATGACGGCGATGGGGCAGCGCTGATGAACATCGTCACCAAACGGGTTCTCCCACTGGCGTTGGCGGGGTTGCTGGCCACCGGTTGCGCCACCGAGGGGCTGGCCGACCTGCCGCTGCCTGCGCCCGGTTCCGGCGCCGGCGGCTACACGATCACCGCGGTATTCTCCAACGCGCTGAATTTGCCGGCCAATGCGAAGGTCAAACTCGCGGGCGCCGATATCGGCGAGATGGAGTCGATGGAGGCTCGCAACTACACCGCCGTCACCACCCTGCGGATCATGAACGGGGTGCAATTGCCCCACGGCAGCACGGCCGAATTGCGTTCGGCCACACCGTTGGGAGATGTGTTCGTCTCGATCCGGCCGCCGGCCGGTGAGATAGTCGCCGGTACCCCCATGTTGCGGGACGGCGACACCATCGAGTTGGAGTCGACGCAGGCGGCCGCAACGGTTGAGTCGCTGCTCAGTTCGGCGGCGGTCCTGGTCAACGGCGGAGCCGTGCGCAACTTCACCAACATCATCAACGGTCTGGGCAAGGCGACGGGTGACCAGGGCCAAGCCTTCGGCACGTTGATCGCCAAGACCAACAACACCCTCGGGACGCTGAATGCGCGCGCCGATCAGCTGTCCGACGCGATGACCGCGACCTCCGAATTGGTCGATCAACTCGCGGCGAAGAACGATGCGCTGGGTGAATTGATGGATGCCGCGGCGCCGGCGACCGAGACGCTTGCCGAGCACACCAGCGATATCGCCGACCTGGTGGTGCAGATCGGCGACACCACCGAGCAACTGCGCAAGTTCCCGTCGATCGCCGGTACCGACACCAGTGGGCGCAGCGTCATCGCCGACGCGAACCAGGTCGCCGAGGCCTGGAACGATGTGGCACTGACCCCGGATGCCACCTTGTACAAGCTGAACAAGTTGATGCCGCCGTTCGTCAAAGCCACTGCCAGTAATGCGATCTCGACACGGGCCAGTATCGACCGGTTGGTGCTGGGTTCGATCCCGGACATCGGTTTCGCCGGCGACCCCGGCCTGCACGGACCCAAACGCTATGACTGGCACAAGCTCGTCGGCAGCCTGCAGTACACGTTGCTGCGACTGCAGGAACGGGTGGTGGGCCGCGGGCCGGGGGTGCCGCAGCTGCCCGTGGAGGCGCCCCGATGATCAACACCGTCGCGAACACCGTCGTCGACGTCGTCCGGTTCGGCCACCGCAAGCGCGCCTGGCTGTCGGCGATCGCCCTGGTGATGGTGCTGGTCGTCGCGACCGGGTATCTGTTGGTCGGCGCGTTGCGGATCCGGCTGTTCGCCTCCGATTACCGCGTCACCGTGGAGCTTCCGGAGTCGGCCGGTCTGCTGCCGAATCAGGATGTGACGCTGCGCGGTGTGCCGATCGGCCGGGTGGAGCGCCTCGACATCACCCCCGCCGGCGTCAACGCGGTGGTGAACATCCGTTCCTCGGTGCCGATTCCGCAGTCCAGCGCTGTGCGGGTGTCGGGGTTGTCGCCGGCCGGTGAGCAATACATCGACTTCTCGGCGGACGGTGACCAGGGGCCCTTCCTGCAGGACGGCAGCACGGTGGTGCTCGGGCGGGCCACCGTGCCGGTCAGTCTCGCCGAGCTGCTGGCCGACGCCGATGGTGCACTGGCACAGGTCGACGTCGACAAACTGGAGATCATCCGGCGCGAATTGAGCATGAGCGAGGCCGGGCCCGGCAAGCTCAAGGACATCATCGACGGCGGAACCTTCCTGCTGTCCACACTGGACACGGTGCTGCCAGAGACGTCGAGCCTGTTGCGCACCAGTCGTGTGGTGCTGGAACTGGCCGCTGACAAGAACGAGGGCATCGGGGTGGCCTCGGAGAACCTGACCGCAACCTTCGACGGGGTGAACCGCATGCGGGACGGGTTCCGTCGGCTCACCGACCGCGCGCCGGGCACGCTCACCCACGTCGACAACCTGTTCGTCGACAACTCCGACACCATGGTGCAGTTGCTGGGCGATCTCACCACCACCGCGGAACTGTTGTATCTGCGGGTGCCGGCTTTGAACGCACTGTTCCCGACCTACCGCACCTCGGTGCTCGATGCACTGGGCAGCATCATGCACGACAACGGGTTGTGGGTGACCGGTGACATCTACCCGCGGTACTCCTGTGATTACGGGACGCCGCGCCGGCCACCGTCCAACGCGGACTACCCCGAGCCGTTCATGTACACCTACTGCCGCGACGATCACCCGGGTCTGCTGGTGCGCGGCGCGAAGAACGCGCCGAGGCCTGCGGGGGATGACACCGCCGGCCCGCCGCCCGGGGCGGATCTGGGCCGCACCACCGATCCGACACCGAAGGGCCGCTACACGATTCCCACGCCGTACGGGGGTCCGGTGCTGCCCATCGAACCGCCTCGCTGAGAAAGGACACATTGTGACTGTGACGACCGACAAGAAGTGCGATGGCGAGAACACCACGCCGGCCGACGAAAGCGAGGTGGAGGCGGCGGCCGAAGCCGAAGCCGAGACGGACACCGAGACCACCAGGCCCGGTCGCCGACGACTGGTCATCGCCGCGGCGGCCGTGACGGTCGCTGCGCTGCTGGGCGGTTCGGGCTTCCTGGGGTGGCTGGTGTGGCAGGACCACCGGGTGGATCAGGCCGCGCAGCAGGCCCGCGACGCCGCCGTGGCGTACGCCCCGGTGTTGACGAGCATCGACTCCGACAAGGTCGACGAGAACTTCGACCAGGTGCTCGCCGGTGCCACCGGCGAGTTCAAGGACATGTACTCCGAGTCCAGCATGCAGTTGCGGCAGTTGCTGATCGACAACAAGGCGTCCGCGCACGGCGTCGTGGTCGAGTCCGCGGTGCAGTCGGCGAGCCCCGACCAGGTGGTGGTGTTGTTGTTCGTCGACCAGTCGGTGACCAATTCCACCGTGCCGGATCCGCGCATCGACCGCAGCCGCATCAAGATGACGATGGACAAGGTGGACGGCCAGTGGCGGGCCTCGAAGGTCGAGTTGCCCTGAGCGCCATGAGGATCCTGATCGGTGCCCTGGCGGTGGCCGGGCTGGTGTGCGCGCCGGCGGCGGTGGCGTCCCCGCAGTCGTTCTGCGCGGAACTGGGCGGACAGCGGAGCGGGCCGTACTGCCACACTTCCGTGGAGTCCGACCGCAAGGCGGTTCGCGATATCAAGGTGGCGATCCCGGACCTGGTCGACGATCCGGTGGCCGGGCCGGTGCTGCGCGATTACCTGAGCACCCTGGTGGGCAACTGGCGCCGGGTCGGGCGGGGGATGGTCGCAGACAGCTTCGGTGAGGCCAACTTTCAGGTGTTCGGGCGAGGTGACGCGGTATCGGTGGTGTTCCGCGAGACCTACCATGCCGATGGACCGGACTTCAACAACGCCTATCGCACCTTCACCTTCGGCGGGGGTCGTCAGTTGCAGTTGGCCGATCTGGTGCGGCCCGGTGTTGATCCGCTGACCGCCATCGAGCCGCTGGCCCGACCGTTCGTGGTGGCCGCGTTGGACAAGGCGCCGCCGGCGCATCAGCCGGGCAGCTACCCGTTCACCGCGGATCGCTGGACGCCCGACAATGTCTATTCCGGCGGGTACCAGGCGTGGGCGCTCACACCCGATGAGCTGATCCTGTACATGCCGGATTATCCGGTGGGACATGACACTCCGGTCAACTTCACGCCCGGGATCATGCAGTGGTCGATGGACGGGGGCACGGTGCAGGCGCACATCCCGCTGTCGGCGCTGAGCCCGATCCTGCGGCCGGAGTTCGTTGGAACCTGATCGAGGTTTCTCCCAAGATAGCTCTCGGCGCCCTACAGCCAGATCGACACCATGGCCGCCGATCCGGCGCCTCGTGCCTGCTTTCGCGACCCTGGTGTCGATCTCGCCATAGGGCCGGGACGGGTATGTGCCGCGGAGCTACCGGTAGTTCACGAACTGCAGCGCCACGGGTAGATCGGCGCCCTTCAGCAGGGCGATGACGGCCTGCAGGTCGTCGCGCTTCTTCGAACTGACCCGGATCTCGTCGCCCTGGATCTGCGCCTTGACGCCCTTGGGGCCCTCGTCGCGGATCAGCTTGGTGATCTTCTTGGCGTTCTCGCTGTCGATGCCCTGCTTGATGCCGCCGATGACCTTGTAGGTCTTGCCGCTGGGCTGCGGGTCGCCGGCCTCGAATGCCTTCATCGAGATGTCGCGGCGGATCAGCTTCTCCTTGAAGACGTCGACGGCGGCCTTCACACGCTCCTCGGTGGAGGACACCAAGATGATGCCTTCCTCACCCTGCCACTCGATCGTGGTGTCGGTGCCGCGGAAGTCGAACCGGGTGCTCAGTTCCTTCGCGGCCTGGTTGAGCGCGTTGTCGACCTCCTGGCGATCGGCCTTGCTGACGATGTCGAAGCTTGAATCCGCCATTGGACCCTCCTGTTGGTACCAGCCGTTTTCGTCTTCAGTACATCCTCGTTGTACCCTGCTACTCGCACCAAATTCCGGCAGGTTGCCCGAGCGGCCAATGGGAGCGGACTGTAAATCCGTCGGCTAACGCCTACACAGGTTCGAATCCTGTACCTGCCACGCTGATCAGGCCCCCTTTCGAGGGGGCCTGACGTGTCTGTGGAGCACGTCGCCGCGGCCTCAGGCAACCGACCTGCGCGCCAGCCCGGGCCGCTTGGCCTGCGATTACCGTTGGCGTCCGCCGATCGGGTGAACTTCTCCGACACCCGTCAACTTCGACGAACGCGCGCAGCTACGGCCGGCTGATGCGCCCAACCGTCACGAACCCTGCCCCGCGTCGCGCACAGCGGCTAACCCCTGCGTCAATAATCACAGCCGCCGGCACCGATCGCTGACGCGGCCGACCCCACCGCGGATGCTGCAGCAAGGCGCGCCGACGGCCGTTGCGGTGGCCACCGCGGCCGCGCCCGAGCTCGCCCGCCGAGCTACCGATGTGACGCGCGGCCGCGCCGCCGAGCGGGCCCGCTCATAGCGAACTCGCGGTGATGATGCGAGCAAATCGGACCGCGAAAACGCGGGCAGCACGGTCTGCGAACTCGGTCGTACGATCCCCCGGAACAGGTGGGCATTCGTGTGGGGGAGCCAGGATGAGCGGGCGGCATCGAGTCAAGAAGCGCAATCGGGTGGCCAGGGCCGTGGCCGTTCCGGCGGCGGCCGCATTGCTCGCCGGCGGAGTCGTCGACCACTCGGTGGCCGCCCCGCCCGAGCCGGCCCCGCTCCATCAGCAGCACCGCACGGTGTCCACCGACGCCGTCGCGCTGGCCGCGCTGGCACTGTTCGCCGTGCCGGGTGCCGGCGTCCAGTTCCCCGAGGGCGCCATCGGCGATCAGGACGGTGGTGTGTGGCTGCGCATCCCCGACCTGACCGTGCTCAACGACCCGCAGCGCTACCCGGGCACCGTCACCCGGGACTCCGTGGAGGCCGGCGTCACCTGGCTGACCGAACTACTGCTGGCCCGGGATCCGTCGACGACCGTCAGCGCCATCAACACCGGCTCCTTCGGTGGCCGCGTCGCCGCCGAGGCGCTGAATCGGCTGGCCGCCACGGGCTATGACATGTCCAGTGTGTTCGGCGTCTTCTACGGCGACTCGAACACACCGGGCACCGGCATCTTCTCCCGATACCGTCCCGATGAGCCCACCTTCGGCTCCGACGTGCTGGGCGGGGCCGTCGCGCTGCCGGACGGTACCTATCTGCGGGTCAACCGTGAGTACGACCCGATCGCGTACTTCCCGAAGTACCTTCTGAACCCGATGAGCTGGATCCAGCTCGCGGCCGGGTTCGTCTTCGAGCACTCGCGGCTGCAGGACTTCGACTTCGAGGATCCGGAGAACGTGGTGACCGTCGACGGCAACGTCGTCACCGTGCGGGTCAACAGCCCGGTGATGCCGCTGTTGATGCCGTTGAAGCTTCTCGGGGTGCCCACCCGGATCATCGATGCGTTCCAGGCGATCCTGCAGCCGATGGTCGAGAGCACCGGCATGTACGAAACCGGCAGGGTCGGGCTGCTGCCGTCCCCGCAGAAGTTGTTCGAGCAACTGCAGGCGGTCGCAGCGGGATTCGAGCGCGCCGGCCAGATCCTGGCCGGCAACTACCCCGAACCCGAAGAGCCGCAGGAACCTCCCGTGGTCACCGCGCCGGACACCACGCCCGAGATCATCGACGCGATGGAGGACCGCGACGCGGAACTCAACGGCACGACCATTCAGGAGGCCAGGTTCGCGGCGGTCCGGGAGGTCGACGACGTGGTCGGGGAGCCTGAACTCGTCGGCGACAAGGACTCGACGCCCTCGGTCGAGGATGCGGACGAGTCAACCGAACTCGACGCCGACATCGACGAGGACCTCGGGGAGGAGCAGGTGACGGAGACCTCCGAACCGGACCCGCAGGAGAACGACGAGGAAGCCGGTGCACCGGAGCCGACGGAGACCGAAAAGCAGTCCCCAGCCTCCGATCCCGGCACCGACACCGACACCGACACCGAATAGCAGTCAGGCCCCCTCAACCGAGGGGGCCTGATTCGTGAAAGCCGTTCAGCCGGCGTGTGCGGCCGCCTGCACCAGGGTGGCGGACGGGGCGGGCACGCCCAGCCGGCTCACCACGAAATCGGCAGCCTGATCGGCCATCCCGTTGACCTTGTAGGAGCTGTGGGCCGAGCGGTCCAGTCCACCGGGGTAGCAGATGGGGTCACCCACGGCGCACAGCTGCAGGGTCTTGCCGGCGTACAAATCGCCGACGGCGATCGGGGGAGCGCTGCGGTCGGCCAGGCTCAGGAACCAGTTGTTCGGGGTGCCGAACAGGACCACCGCGCTGACGTGAGGGGCCACCTCGGCCGGCATCGGTCCGGACAGCCCGGCCGGCAGCACGTACCCGGCCGGCACGCTGCTGCTGGTGCTGTAGCCGGCGACGGCGGCGCCCTGCGAGTAACCGCCCAGCACGATCTTGGTGTCGGGGCATTCGGCGGCGATCTGCTGAATCCGATTGGTGGCGTCGGCAATTCCGTCGACCGCGCGGCCGAAGTCCAGCGAGGCCGGGTAGTTGACGCCGTACACGCTCACCGATTGGCCGGGCAGTCGCGCGTTCAGCGCGTCGACGAAGGCCTGCCCGGTCGCGCCGACGCCGGGGCCCTCGAAGGTGCCGCGAGCGAACACCACCGCGACGTCCACACAGGAGTCGTCGGCGGCGTTGGCGGTGGCCGCGGGCCCGGCGAACATGCCGGCGGCGACGGCGAAGACGGCCAGTGCCGAGAAGATCGCTGCCCGCACGGCCCGTGCGCTGCTGGTCAGTGGCGATGCACTCATGAGATGTCCCTTCTGGAATCCGCTGTGCCATCGCTCTTCGGTAGTGGTGGCAGCTACCTGCTACAAGCGGGCGGGCGGGAGCGGGATTCCACCAAGATCACGTGATCCATCTCACTTCAGGTAGCGGAATGGCAGCGCCTCGATCAGGGGTTCTACTGCGTCCACCACCCGGTCGCCGCACCCATCTGACGACCCAACTCCTCGGCCATGGTGCGCACATACGTCGCCGACAGGTGATGCGCGTCGTGATAGATCAGCACATTGCCCTCGGCCGCGCGGCAGATGGTGGGCCGGCACACCGCATCCGAGAGGTCCAGCAATTGCAGCAGCGGATAGGCCTGCGCGACATCGAGCGTCGGATTGCGGTCGGCCAGCGCCTCCGAGCGCGGCACCCCGCAGGTGTCGGCGTCATCGCCGACAGCCAGGCAGTCCACCGGTGAGAAGAACCGTCCATCGCGCAGCATCCACGGGGTGTCCCGGATGCCGAGCATGCCGATCCCGTTGTCGGACAGCTCATCCCAGATGCCCAGATAGTGGTCGGGCACATAGTCGCCGTCACCGTCGAGGATCGGGCGGGTGGTCGTGAAGAACACGTGATCGGGACGGTCGGCGATGATCTGCGCCAGCGCATTGTCCGACCAGGTACGGCACGAAGGGTACGGCGTGAACGGCCCGGCGATGATCGGCACCTCTGCGGTCGTCAGCGGGCAACCCATCTTCAGATACGTCACCACCCGGAAACCGTGCTGGCGCCCCAGCGCATGCAACGCGGTCAGCCAATGCTCGGAATGCGAGCCACCGGCCAGGGCGATGGTGCGCGACGCCCGAGGGTCGCCGTACACGCACGTGACGACATCCTCGCCGCCGAAGTCGGCCAGGCAGCGGTCGATGGTCGAGGCCGGGACATCGTCGGAGGCCTCCAGTCCGGTCGGGCGCATCGGCAGCTTGGGCACCCGGCGCTGCTCCAGGATCGCGCTCGCACCCGGATAGTCCCGCGCGGGTAGCGCGGCCAACTCGGTGCCGCTGTCACGGACCTGCGCGACGTGTTCGCGCCAGCCCGTCGCACCGGCCGCGAGCCCCACCACCAGACAGGCCGTCACGGCGCCGGACACCACCGGCCGCCAACCGTCCGACGAACCCCGCACACACCACCAGGTCAGCCAGGACGCCACGGCGGCGGCGGTCAGGATCGCCGCCGATTCGCCGATCCCCACCGAGTCGTTGTCGGTGTGCGCCAGCCAGAAGATCAGCAGCGGCCAATGCCAGAGATACAGCGCGTACGCGCAGCCCACGACACCGGGCGAGGGCGCCCCTGCCGGACCGCTGACCACCACCAGCACCGTCGCCAGCACCGGGACCAGCGCCCACGGCCCCGGATACTCGGCCACCCCGTCCACCAACAACCCGGACGCCACGATCGCGATCACGCCGACGACGACGGCCACCTGCCGCAACCAGAACGGCCATGCCCGCCGGCCGGCGGCCGCGGCGGCGACCACCCCGGCCAGCACCTCCCACGCCCGGGTGAGGCTGCTGTAGTAGGCCAGCGCCGGGTCGCTCTGCACCCACGCCCACACCAGCGACGTCACCGCGGCCGCGGCCAGCACCGCGATCAGCGCACCGCGTCGACGGATCAGCCACGCCGCCACGACGACCGCGAGCAGGACCTGCGCGGCCACCGACACTGCCCACAGATGCTGCAGCGGGGTGACCGTCTCGCCGGCCTGCAGGTAATCGCCGGCCGTCGTGGCCAACGTCCAGTTCTGGAAGAAGCCCAGGCTCGGCAGCGTCTGCTCGGCGAAGGACTCCCACCGGGTCTGCGGTTGCACCAGCACGGTCAGCCCTGCCGACACCGCGAGCATCAGCACCAGCGCCGGGATCAACCGCCGCGCCCACCGCCCCGCCTCGGCCCACACCGAGCCGTCACGGGCCAGCAGTCGCGAGCCGAAGAAGTAGCCGGCCAGCACCAGCAGTACGTCGACCCCGCCGGACACCCGGCCCAGCCACAGGTGGCCGATGACGACGAGGGTGACGGCGACGACGGCCAGCGCGTCGAGATCGGGACGCGCCCGGCGCCCGGCGGGCGCGAGATAAACCGGGGTCAGCTGTGTCGTGTGCAAGGTGCAGAGCATATCGGCGCCGGATCTTCAGTCGGCGATGACGACCCTGTCCCCGCCACCGCGCTTGGCCGCATACATCGCGGTATCGGCCCGGCGCAGCAGCAACTCGAACGCCTCCATGCTCGCCACCGGCCCGCACGCCGCACCGACGCTGGCGGTCACCGCGGGCGGCCCGACCGCGGCGATCGCCGCGCGCAGCCGGTCACCGACCGATTCGGCGCCGTCGGCGTCGAGCAGGTCGACGATGACGAACTCCTCGCCGCCGGTGCGCGCCGCGAAGGCGGGCCGCCGCCGGATCCCGCGCAGTGCGGCCGCCGTCTGCACCAGCACGTCGTCGCCGATGGCATGGCCGTAACGGTCGTTGACGCTCTTGAACTTGTCGATGTCGATGACGAACACGCACACCGATTCCGGTTCGGCCTCCGTGTCGATCATGCGCGCCACGTGATCGCGCAGCCCGCGCCGGTTGGCCAGCCCGGTCAACGGGTCGGCCAGTGATTCCACCGAGCTGTTACGGATCAACCAGAACCCGAACTGGGCGAACGGCAGGATGAAGACGGTGACCAGAAACGAGATCACCGATTTGCCGACCGCCAGCGGTACCGCGTCCGCATAGTCGGAGGTGCCCAGCCGCGTTGCCAGCGCGATGATCGCGACCACCGCGATCAGCAGGTGCACCGCCGTCGCGCGGGCGCCGTGGAAGAACATGATGTAGATGCCGGTCACCGCGAACAGCGGGGTGCTGGTCAGCCCGGCCAGCGGGTCGGCGCGGACGGCGGCGGCCACCGCGATGCTCAGATCGATGGCCAGGAACAGGACGATCGACGTGCGCGGAGACGGCCACGGGAACAGCAGCCAGTAGACCGGCCAGACGAACGCGGCGACCGCCATCAGCGCCAGAATTCCGCGGCTGACGCCGACGGGCTCCGCCAGCGCGACGAACTGCAGGCTCAGCAGCGCCACGCCCATCCCGACGCCGACGGCGGCGACCACCGCGCGCAGCGGCAGCATGAACCCGCGGGTGCGCAGGAAATCAAGCATCCAGGTGTGGTCGACGTCGTCGTTCCACCACAGCTGGAACTGCTGGCGGTAGTAGGCGCCGGAGCCCGTCCGCCAGATCTTCGAGCGGGGCAAATCAGCGCCGGTTGAGCACCCAGATATGGGTGGACAGGGCGGTGGCGAACGCACACCACAACGGATAGAGCCCCAGCGGCGCGGCCTTGACGCCGCGCACCGCGGCCGCGCGGCGGGTGAGATCGGCGCTGCTGACCGTCAACGCGCCGGACGCGATCGCCGAGGCGCCCAGCTTGCGCTGGTTGAAGAACAGCCACGACCAGCCGCCGTTGAGGATCAGGTTGATCACCAGCGCCCGGATGTAGGTGCGGCGCACCTCGGGCGGGGAGTCGTCCAGCGTCTGCGCGGACACGGTCGCGATATCGGCGTACAGCGACGTCCACGCGATCGGGAACGCCTGGCGCGGCGGCTGATACGGGGGCTTGCGGAGCTTGGCGTACCACGCGGATTCGACGGCGGGTTTGCTGGCCAGGCTGCCGACCGCGGCGGTCGCGGCGACGGCCAGCGCGGTGGGGACGAACGTGCGAATCTGCAAGGGATGCTCCAAGTTCGGGCTGAACGGTCACCCCGGAGTATCCAGTCGACGCAAGCGTCAAACGCTCAGATCATGTCCTTGCGGGTCAGCCACCGCATCACCGGCCACCCGACGAACACCGGCAGCCAGCAGGTCAGCACCCGGTAGAGCAGCACCGCGGGCACCGCGATGGCCGCGGGCACACCGAACGCGGCCAGGCCACCGATCAGGGCGGCCTCCACCGCGCCGACACCGCCGGGGGTCGGCGCCGCCGAGGCCAGCGTGCCGCCGATCATCGTCACCACCGTGACGGTGACGAACGAGGTGTCACCGCCGAAGGCCTCGATGCTGGCCCACAGCGCCAGCGCCGACCCGAGCGTCGTGCCCGCCGCGCCCAGCACGATCAGCGCCAGCCGCTTGGGTTCCTTGGACAGCTCCCACAGGTCGGTCTTGACCTCCTGCAGTTTCGGCGCCAGCGATGAGGCCAGCCAGCGCCGCAGCTTGGGCACCGCCAGGAACACCCCGACCAGTCCGAGCGCGACACCGGCGACCAGATACAGCACCGTCGCGCTCGGCACGAAATGCGACAGGTTCGCCGACGCGCCGGCGATGGTGGTGAACAGGATCAGCAGCAGCACGTGCACCATCACCTGCACGCTCTGCTGCAGCGCGACCGCCGCGGTGGCGCGCATGGTGCTCAGCCCGCCCTTCTGCAGCACCCGGGTGCTCAGCGCGAGTCCGCCCACCCCGGCGGGCGTGGTGGTGGCCGCGAAGGTGTTGGCCACCTGCATGATCGCCAGGTGCCGGTAGGCCACCAGCCCGTCGGCGCACGCCCACAGCGCGCCGGCCGCACCGACATAACGCAGCGCCGAGACCATCAGCCCCACCAGCGCCCACCACCAGTTGGCGTTGGCCAGCTCGTCGAAGAAGGTCGGCACGGTGCTGATGAACGGGTAGGCGACGTAGACCAGCGCCACCAGCAGCACCAGCTGGATGAGCTGCACCCGGGTGAACCGGGTGATGGTCTCGTTGCGGATGCTGTCGGCGCCGGTCTGCTGCTGCACCTGCTCGCGGGCGGCCTCGATGACGGCCTTCGGGTTGTGCACCGAATCGCGGATGCGCGCGGCCACCGCCGTCTTGGTCAGGCGGCGCGACGCGGTCAGCACGGTGTCGCGGCCCAGCGTCTCGATGGCGGCGGCGACGGCCGTCTCCGGGTCGTACACGTCCGAGGTGGTCACCAGCAGCTGTGCGATATCGGATTGCAGCTGAGCGTCGGTGGCGCCGTATTCGGCGTTGGTGAACCCGCCGAACTGGACCTGCCCGTCATGCACGGTGATCTCGTCGCGGCACAGGCTGCCGTGCGAGATCTGGTTGTCTTGCAGGGTTTTCAGCGCCTTCCAGACATCGGTCACCGACGCGGACTCCGGGCTCAGACGCACCCCGCGCGCGGGCTTGCGGGCATACAGCGTCCAGCCGCGGTCCAGCGCGCTGACCGACACCGACGAGATGTTCGACAGCCCCAGGGTGTCGATCGCGATGGCCATCAGCGCGCGGTGCTCGATGGTGCGGCGCATCGACGCGTGCAGCGGGGCGGTCTCGTCGGTGCGCAGCCGGACCTTGCGCCACAGCTGGGTGAGGGCGCCGCCGCTGCGCTGGTTGGGTCCGTACAACTCGACGACGGCGGTGCTGTCCGGGCCGGTGGCCGCGAGGACCAGCGCGCCCTGACCGGGCGGCCGGATGACGGCCAGCGCCGAGACGATGAAGCCCCGCCGGGTCAGCGCACGCACCGCACCGTCGAGCGGAACCTCCAGCGCCGGGGTGCCCACCACCCACACCACCAGGGCACCGACGAACCAGCCGACGGCCAGACCCAGCAGCGAGCGCGCCGGCACCACGGCGCTGACGGCCAGGTGGATCGGTACGAACGCCAGCAGCAGCGCCCACCAGTAGCGGCGCAGCCGACGCGACAACCACGGACCGGACACCGTCAGCACCGCGGCCAGCAGGGCGATCCAGCGTGGGTCGTCGAGGAACTGCGACAGCTGGGTGTCGAGGCGGTCGCGCAGGTCGAAATGCCACTGCGGCGCCGCGATTCCGCGACCACTGATGGACAGTGCGAGCACCGCGATCACCCCGGCCGCACCGTAGGCCGCCAGCAGTAGCCAGTGCCTGCCGAGGATCAGCTGCACCAGGATGATGAACGGCAACGCCAGGATCGCGACACCGTAGGCCAGGTACACCAGATTGGACTGGGTCGGCGTGAGCACGCCGATGATCCCGGAGATCGACCGTTCCAGCGACACCCACTCGTTGCGGGTGATCAGCGAGCTGGTGATGACGACGGCGAGGAACAGCGCCGACAACACCACCCGCAGGATCTCGTTGGTGCGCCGGGTCAGCGGTTGCAGCAGGCTGCCGGTGACGCTGATGTCCCGGCCGTCGACTCGCACGGGGACAAACGTAACCGGGCGGGACGGCTTCCTGCGCGAAGCGGGTCCATCGACGCTGTGAGATAACCCCTGATTTCGCATCCGGTGCCGCGAGCTGCCCCCGGCCCAAGTGACTCGTCATGACATTTTTGCCACCTGTGATGTAACTTCGATCGACACATCGACGCCCGGGGGCCAGCGCCGAGAGGAAAACAGGTGGATTCGACACCTTTCGGCCATTACCAGCTGCAGGAGCTGATCGGCCGGGGCGGTATGGGCGAGGTTTACCGGGCCTACGACACCAGGACCGACCGGGTCGTCGCGGTGAAGGTGCTGCCCCCGCAACTGGCCCAGGACGCGGTGTTCCAGCAGCGGTTCCGGCGCGAATCGCAGGCCGCCGCCGGCGTCAACGACCCGCATGTGGTGCCCATCCATGGTTTCGGCGAGATCGACGGCCGGCTGTATCTCGACATGCGCCTCATCGAGGGCCGCACGCTGGGCGCGATGCTGTCCGAGACGGACAAGCCGCTGGACCCGGCGTTCGCGGTGCAGGTGGTCGAGCAGATCGCCTCGGCGCTGGACGCCGCGCACCAGCAGGGGCTGATCCACCGCGACATCAAACCGTCCAACATCCTGCTGACGCGGTCGCACTTCGCCTACCTGATCGACTTCGGGTTGGCCCGCACGGCCGGGGAATCCGGTATGACCACGGCCGGCAGCACGTTGGGCACCCTGGCCTACATGGCGCCGGAACGGTTCGACGGCGGGTTCGCCGATGCCCGCGCCGACACCTACGCGTTGACCTGTGTGCTCTACGAATGCCTGACCGGGGCGCGGCCATACCCGGCCGACAGCCTGGAACAACAGATCGCCGGGCACATGGTGGCGCCGGTGCCCAAGCCGTCGGAGTCCAATCCCCGGCTGGCACCGTTCGACGAGGTCATCGCCAAGGGCATGGCCAAGAAGCCGGAGAAGCGCTACCAGTCGGGCGCCGAGCTGGCCGCCGCCGCGGCGCGGGCCCTGCGGGCTCCGGTGCGGGTGACCGGTTCCGGCAGGCACACCGCCCGCCGGCAGCCCTCGGGTGCGGGCCGGTTGCCGCAACGCGCGCTGATCGTCGCCGGTGTGCTGGTGCTCGTCGGCGCCGGTGCGGTCGGGGCCTGGAAGTGGTGGGACTCCCGCGACACCACCGAGTGGCCCGACGGCGCGGTGCCCGCGATCGCGTCGACGGTGCCCGTGCCGGTGCGCGAGGCGGGCACGTTGGTCGTCGGCGTCAACGTGCCGTACGCGCCCAACGAGTTCACCAACTCCGACGGTGAGATCGTCGGCTTCGACGTCGACCTGATGGACGCCGTCGCCCGCACGCTCGGCCTGACGACGGAGTACCGGGAAAGCGAATTCGACGACATCATCCCGGCCGTGCGCGACGGCGGGGTGGACGTCGGGATGTCCTCGGTGACCGACACCCTGGAGCGGCAGAAGCTCGTCGACTTCGTCACCTATTTCGAGGCGGGCACGCTGTGGGCGCAGCGCAGCGGGTCGGCGGTGGATCCCACCGCGGCCTGTGGGCTGCGCGTCGGGGTGGCGTACAGCGTCATCCAGGAGACGGTGGAACTGCCCGCCAAGAGCGACGAGTGCGTCGCCGCGGGCCTCGCGCCGATCGAGAAGGTGGTCTACACCCGCCAGGACGATGTCACCGCGGCGCTGATCGCCGGTGAGATCGATGCGATGACGGCGGATTCGCCGGTCACCGGGTTCGCCATCAAACTCAGCGGCGGGGCGCTGGTCCCGGCCGGTGAGGTGTTCGACTCCGCGCCGTACGGGTGGCCGGTGGCCAAGGGTTCGGCGCTGGCCCAACCGCTGCTGGCCGCGCTGAAACATCTGATCGAGACCGGCGAGTACCGCACCATCGCCACGATGTGGGGTGTCGAGCGCGGCATGATCACCGAACCCGTGCTCAACGGGGCCGCACGCTAGGTTGCGTCGGCGGTTCGACGCGGTTTGAACGCCCGCCCACCGGGTAGCGCCGTCATATGGATCATGTGGATGCCATCGGCCTGCACCGCATCGACGCGCACAACGGCATCCTGCCCGACGAGGTGCTGTTCGACCTCGTCGGCGATGCGCGGTTCGTGCTGATCGGGGAGGCCAGCCACGGCACGCACGAGTTCTATGCCGCGCGCGCCCACATGACCCGCCGGCTGATCGAGGAGCAGGGGTTCGCGGCGGTGGCGGTGGAGGCCGACTGGCCCGACGCGTATCGGGTCAACCGGTATGTCCGGCACACCGGCACCGATGCGCTCGCCGAGGCCGCGCTGGCCGGATTTCAGCGCTTCCCGCAATGGATGTGGCGCAACACCGTCGTCCGCGATTTCGTGGAGTGGCTGCAGGACTTCAACGGTCGCCGCTCGACGCCGGTGGGTTTCTTCGGCCTGGATCTGTACAGCCTGCGCCGCTCGATGACCGAGGTGATCAGCTATCTGGACCGGCGCGATCCGGATGCCGCACAGCGGGCCCGGCGGCGCTACGGCTGCTTCGAGCACATCACCGATGAACAGCGGTACGGCTACCGCGCGGCCTTCGGGGCCGGCCAGTCCTGCGAGGACGAAGTCGTCGCGCAGCTCGCCGAATTCCAGCGCCTCGATCTGGACCGGGTGCGTGGTGACGGGATGGCCGAGGACGACGAACGGTTCTACGCGCAGCAGAACGCCCGCCTGGTCACCGCCGCCGAGCAGTACTACCGCACCATGTTCGTCGGCCACAACGAATCCTGGAACCTGCGGGACCGGCACATGCTGGAGACCCTGCGGCAGCTGGCCGACCATCTCGACGGTCTCTCACGCGGGGCACGGATCGTGGTGTGGGCGCACAATTCTCACCTCGGTGATGCGCGCGCCACCGAACTCGGCGACGACGGTCAGCTCAACCTCGGCCAGTTGGTGCGCGAACAATTCCCCGGGCACAGCTGCACCATCGGTTTCACCACCGACAGCGGCACGGTCACCGCGGCCGACCAGTGGGACGAACCGGCCCAGACCATGACGGTGCGCCCGGCGTTGCCCGGCAGCGTCGAGGCGTTGTTCCACCAGGCCGGCGGCGACTTCCTGCTGCGGGCCGACGAACTGCCGGCCGAACGCTTGCTGCACCGCGCCATCGGGGTGATCTATCGGCCCGCCACCGAACGGCAGAGCCACTACTTCATGGCCCGGCCCGCCGACCAGTACGACGCCCTGATCCACATCGACCGCACCACCGCGCTCGAACCGCTCGAAGTCGTCGCCGAACCCGCCGGCGCGGAATCCGAGACCTACCCCGATGGATTGTGAATCAGCGCAGTCGCACCATTCGCGTCGTCGAACTCTCGTCGAGCTCGACGACATCGGTGCGCGACCGCAGGAAATCACTGAAAGACTTGAATCCCAGCGACTTTTCGCTGAACGACGGGTCCATGCGCTTCATCTGCGCCTTGACCGCCGAGTTGTGCAGCCAGTCCACATCGTCCTTCTCCAGGCCGATGTGCAACGCGCGCACCAGCAGCGCGGTGGCCACCGCCTGCGGGTCGGGCTCGTCGGATTTCTTGGTGCGCCTGGTGCCCTTCTTCGGTTGGTCCGGCGGCTCGTACACCGGCACCCCGGGCAGCGCGTCGTAGACGACGAACTCGTCGCATGCCGAGGCCAGTGCCTTGCTCGACGATCCGGCGACACCGATGCCGACGACGTAGCGGCCCAACCGTTTACAGCGCTGCGCCAGGGCGATGTAGTCGGAGTCACCGGCCACGATCACCACGTGGGTCAGGTCGGGCAGTCGGAACATGTCCTCCACGGCGTCGACGGCCAGCCGGATGTCGGCACCGTTCTTGCCGTACGCCGCGGCCGGGAACAACTGCACCAGGTCCACCGCGCGGCCGACGAGTTGTTGGCGGTAGCCGGCGTTGACCTCGGCCGACCAGTCGGCGTAGGCGCGGGTGAGCACGAGCGTGCCGAACGAGGACGCGAAGTCCAGGATCGCGCCGACGTCGACGGTCGAACGTTCCAGTGCCTCGGCGGGCAACCCCTCGGATTGGTCGCGTTTGTCGCGCTGAAACGAATTGCGCCCGTTCACCTGGTCGTACCGGGAGATGACGATGTTGTCGAAGTCGAGGTAGACCGCGACGCGGGTGGGAGCGGTTTCGGTCACCGGTCCAGTGTGGCCCACGCGCGCTCGCGTGGCACGCAGGCCCGGCGCGGCCTAGGCTCGCAGACGCACCACAGTGGTCCGGGGGCTTCCCGCCGCACACAGACGGACCAGGGATTCCAGTGGCTCTGAGCGATATCGCGGCATACGCGAACCTGACCGACACCGATATCGACGCGATCGGTGCCGAGCTCGACCGCATCCGAGCCGACGTGCAGGACAGCCTCGGCGCGGCGGATGCGGCCTATATCCGCCGCGCGATCATCTTCCAGCGGGCCCTGGACGCCGCGGCCCGGTTGGTGATCGCCGGTACCCGGTCGCGGACCGGCTGGCTGATCGGCACCTCGGCGCTGGCGTACGCGAAATCCGTGGAGAACATGGAGATCGGGCACAACGTCTCGCACGGCCAGTGGGATTGGATGAACGACCCGGAGATCCACTCGACCACGTGGGAATGGGACATGGTCGGCCCGTCGGTGCAGTGGCGCTACTCGCACAACTATCGCCACCACGTGTACAGCAATGTGTTGGGCGTGGACGATGATCTCGGGTTCGGGGTCCTGCGGGTCACCCGCGATCAGCCGTGGAAACGCGAACATCTGCTGCAGCCGCTGCGAAACCTGTTGCTGGGAGCCATCTTCGAATGGGGCATCGCGCGCCATGGCTATCACTCCGAGTGCGAGCGGGCCGACAGCGCGCAGGCCCGCCGTGCCGTCGGCCGCACGTTGCTGGCCAAGATCGGCAAGCAGGTGACCAAGGATTACGTGCTGCTGCCCGCCCTGAGCGGTCGCCGCTGGCGCCGGACGCTGGCGGCCAACACCGTGGCCAATCTGCTGCGCAATCTGTGGAGCTACATGGTGATCTTCTGCGGGCACTTCCCCGATGGTGTGCAGCAGTTCGAGCCGGCCGTCCTGGAGCACGAAACCCGGTCGCATTGGTATCTGCGCCAGATGCTGGGCGCGGCCAACTTCCGGGCCGGGCCGGTGCTGGCGTTCTCCAGCGGAAACCTCTGCTATCAGATCGAGCACCACCTGTTCCCCGATCTGCCGAGCAACCGGTATGCGCAGATCAGCGTGCGGGTCCGGCAATTGTGCGAGAAGTACGGCATCGCCTACACCACCGGGTCGCTGCCGCGTCAGTACCTGCAGACGCTGCGGACCAACGTGCGCCTCGCGGTGCCCGGAGAGCCGGGCGGGTGACGGTGTCCGCCGATCGGATGAACCTGGATCGGACCGCGGCGCTGCGGCTGTGCCGAATTCGCGCCCAGCGTAGGGTCCGAGATCGTTAGTTCGCCTTAGTGCACCAGTTCGCGACCGGTGCTATGCCGAGCTAACAAAACTTCCGTCCCGCGGGGCATCAGTCTGCACGGCTGCCTGCGCAAACGCGCGTAAGTGATCGTCGCCGAACGGACACCTGATTGTGTGTGATTCAGACCACCCACTGAGCTACATTGTGACGGCAGTCATACGAAAGAGGTGGACATGAGCGGTGTTCTGCTTGGCGTGATCATGGTTCTGCTCGGTGCCGGCGCGGTCGGCGCCGTCGTGGCCGCCGCAATCCTCGGCTACGGCACGTTGGCTCTGGCCATCGGCATCGTCTCCAGCGCCGCCTTCGCGGCGAAGACCGTCTAGGCACGCAACCGCAGTCCCAGGCCCGTCGCCCGGACGGCCTGGCGGGAGATCGCTGCGCGCACCTCGGCCTCCGATCCCACCACCCGCACGCGGGTCTTCGCGCGCGTCACCGCCGTGTAGAACAACTCGCGCGTCAGCAACCGCGAATCCTCGGTCGGTAGCAGCACCGTCACCTCGTCGGCCTGACTTCCCTGCGATTTGTGGATCGTCATGGCGTGCATGGTCTCGACCTCGGTCAGCCGCCCAGGGACGAACGACATACCGCCGACCGCCACCCGTAGACCGTCCGGTGCGGCCACCGTGACGCCGGTATCGCCGTTGTAGAGCTTGAGTCCATAGTCGTTGGCGGTCACCAGAATTGGCCGACCGGCATACCACGTCGCCCACAACGGATCACCCGTTGCCTCGGTCAGCCAGCGCTGCACCTGCCGGTTCCAGTGCGTCACCCCGACCGGTCCGTGCCGGTGCGCGCACAGCAACCGGTGCTCGTCGAGCGTGGCCAGCGCGGTGCCGGCGTCGCCGAGCACGCACGCCTCACGCAACCGCAGCGCATGCGGCAGCAGCACGTCGCGCAACCCACCGGGTGTGGGCAGCCACTCGATATGCGCTCCACCGGCGGCCAGCACCTGCAAGGCGGCGTCGGCGTCGCCGGCCCTGATCGCGGCGGCCAACGCCCCGATCGCTGCGCCGAACCGATGCGATGTCCGCAACGCGGCCACCCGGTCGGCGCCCAGCCCGTCGACCAGATCGGCCAGCACCGCCCCGGCCTCCACCGAGGCCAGCTGATCCGGATCACCCACCAGCAACAGCCGCGTGTCCGGGCGCACCGCCTCCAACAACCGGGCCATCATCGTCAAGGACACCATCGACGTCTCGTCGACGACGATCACATCGTGCGGCAGCCGATTTCCGCGGTGGTGCCGGAACCGCGATGAAGTGTCCGGGCGCGAGCCCAGCAGCCGGTGCAGCGTGGTGGCCTGCAGACCCGCCAGCCGCGAACCGTCCTGCGGCGGCAGGGCATCGACCTCGATCTGCACGGCCTCCTGCAACCGGGCGGCGGCCTTGCCGGTGGGTGCGGCCAGGGCGATGCGCGGTGTCGGCCGGCCCGCCAGTGCGGCCTGCTCGGCCAGCAGGGCCAGCAACCGCGCGACCGTCGTCGTCTTGCCGGTGCCGGGTCCGCCGGTCAGCACGGTCAGTCCCTGCGTCAGCGCCATCTGCGCCGCGGCGCGCTGCTCGGCCCAGTCATCGGGGAATAGCCGCAACACATCCGGCAGCTCGCCGGTCGGCCGGTGGCCCACCAGCGTGAGCACGTCGGCGCACACTTGCTGCTCTTCGAGCCAGTACCGATCCAGATACAGGAGATCGCCCAGCAGTCGCAGCACCGGCGGCGTTCCGGCCAGCGGGCTGGCGGCCACCGCGGCCAGCCACTCGTCGGCCACCAGGTCCACCTCGCGCGCCGCCGCACGCAGGTCGACGCACACCGAACCGCCGCGCAACGCCCGCACCGCCAGTTGCACCGCCAGTGTGACCTGGGGCGAGGTCTCCTCGGCCAGGGCCGTCAGCCGTTGCGCCACATGGATATCGGCGGGTTCGAAGTCGATGTTCACAGGCCCCCCAGCAGTTCGGTGAGCGCGATGACCAGCGCAGCGGGCGGCTTCCAGCTGAACACGCCGGCCGGGCTGCCCTCGGTCACCGGGTTGTCGGCCCCGCACATGCCGCGCACGAACAGATACAGCACGCCGCCCAGGTGCACGTCCGGGTCATAACCGGGCAGCCGCCAGTTCAGGTACCGGTGCAGCACCACGCTGTACAGCAGCGCCTGCAGCGGGTAGTCCGAATGCAGCATCGCCTCGGCCAGCCGTTCCGGGCCGTAGTCGGCCGCCGTCAGCGGCGCGTCACCGACGCCCAGCCAGTTGGTCTTGTAATCCACCACCACATAACGCCCGTCGACGCGCAGCACCGCGTCGATGGAACCCGATAGGTAACCGTGCAGCGGCTGGCCGCCCAGCGCGCCCGAGGACAGCCGGTCGACATAGCGGGCCATCGGGTCGTCGGCGGGTAAGTGCTCGGCCAGCAGGGCACCCAGATTCGACAACCGGGCGAAGCCGCCGACGGTACCGTCGCCACCGGCCAGCGGGAACTCGAAGTCCAACTCCCGCAACCGGTCCGCCAACCCGATCCGGCGCAGCGTCACCCCCGGCGCCAGCGGCCCCAGATCGGTGTCGTGCATCGGCACCAGCGCGGCGGCCAGCTCGTCGGCCGCGACCGTCACCGGCCAGCGCGCGCTGTGCCGCTCGATATGCGTGCGCAGTTCGGCGGTCAGGTCCGCCGCGAACGGGTCGGCGGTCTCCAGCACCGCGTGCACCAGCGACCCGAACGCCGCGCCGGTGGGCAGCGCCGCCATCGGCGAGGGCACATCGGCCCCGGACGCCGGCGCGACCACGGGGATGTCGGCCACCTCGTCGTCGAGTTCGACGACCTCGGGCTCACTGGACACCGGGGCTTCCTCCGCGGCGCGCAGCAGGCCCGAGTACGACGTGCGCCGCCAGGACAGGTCGATGGACCGGTGGAACCGGCGCACCGCCAGATCCGTCGGCGGCATTCCGATGTCGGGCGGCTCGACGGTGTCGATCACCGACTCCTCCAGCACCGGTCCGCCCGCATCGGCCCACGCCTGCAACCGGGCCCGGGCGTCCGCATCGGAGATCCGTTCCGGGGAACACACCGCGGGCACCTCGGCCTCGCCGGGGGCGCGGCCGCGCATCAGCCGCGACAGCCCGCCGTGCCGCTCATCCCAGGACGGCGCCCACCACGCCACCACCTGCGAGCAGGCCCGGGTCAACGCGACATAGGTCAGCCGGCTGTCGTTGGCGGCGGCCTCGGCCTTACCGGCGCGCAGTACGCCCGGGCCGGCATCGCCGACGTGCAGGCAGCGTATCCCGTCGTCGTGGTACAGCACCGGATTCGGGTCGGGCGCATACCGATTGAACGCGAACGGCAGATAGACCACGGGATACTGCAGGCCCTTGGACACCCACACCGTCATGATCTGCACGGCCGCGGCGTCGCTGTCCAGGCGGCGGTTGCGTTCGGCCGAACCGCCCTCCTCGCCGGCCTGGGCGCGCAGCCAATCACGCAGGGCGGGCAGGCCGTAACCCTCGCGGTGCGCGGTGTCCTGCAGCAGTTGGGTGACATGGGCCAGATCGGTCATCAACCGTTCGCCGCCCTGCCAGGACAGCACCTGCTTGCCCATCCCGGCCAACTGGGCCGCCTCGAAGACCGCCGCCACCCCGCGTTCGCGGGCATGTCCGGCCCAGCTGCGCAGTTCCTCGGCCACCCGGTCGGTCAGCGCGTCGCCACCGGCGGCCAGCGTCTCGGCGGTCTCCCGGAAGAACAGCGTCGACGCCGCCGCGCGCACCAGACCCGAGCGGTGCGGCTGATCGAAGGCCTCCAGCAGGCACAGCCAGTCCTGCGCGGCGCGGGAGGCGAACACATTGGAATCACCGGTGTAGACCGCCGGGATCCCGGCTTCGGCCAGTGCGGCATCGCAGGCGCGGGCGTCGCGGTGGGTCTCGACGATTACGGCGATGTCGCGGGCCTGCAGCGGACGGCCGTCGAAGGTGGTGCCGGCGGCCAGCAGCGCGCCGATATCGGCGGCCAGGTCCGCACCGATGTGGGTGCGCAGCCGGTCCATCGGAATGGTTCTGGTGCCCTTGCCCGTTCGGGTGACCACCCGCAGCCGGAACGGGTCGTTGCGCGGTGCGCCGGCCAGCCGGTGGCCGCGATGGTGGGCTTGGACATCGTGCACGACGATCTCGGGGCCGCCGAGTTGGGCGCCGCCGAGCACCACCTGCAGTCGGTCGACCAGATCGGCGTCGCTGCGCCAGTTGGTGCCCAGCGTCTGCTTGTCCCCGGCGGTCTCGGCCGCGTGCAGATAGGTGTCGATATCGCCGCCGCGGAACCCGTAGATGGCCTGTTTCGGGTCGCCGATCAAAATCAGCGTGGACTGCCCGGCGAAGGCGCGTTCCAGTACCTGCCACTGCACCGGGTCGGTGTCCTGGAACTCGTCGACCATCACCACCGGCCAGCGCTGCGGCATTCGGACCCGGGCCGGCGAATCCGGGTCGGCCAGCGCCTGGGCCAGCCGGGTCAGCAGGTCGTCGTAGCCCAGGATGCCGTTGCGGCGTTTGCGGATCTCCAACTCCGCCAGCACATCCCGGGCAAAGGACAACGCAACGGCGGTACCGGAGTCCGGGTCCGGGTCCGGGTCGGTGGGCCGTAGCTCGGTGGCCGGGTTGCGCACCACCTGCTTGGCCAGCTGCTGGGCCTGGCGATAGGACAGCGCCGGGTCGTCGCCGTCGTGGCCGAAGCGGGCCAGGTACTGGTCGTCGACGATCTCGGACACCAGTTCGTCCAGGTTCTCCACCAGGGTGAGGCCGCTGTCGCTGTCCCCGGCCACGCCCAGCGATTTCAGCACGATGCTGCAGAACTGGTGGGTGGTCGCGATGGTGGCGGCGTCGAAGCCGGCCAGTGCGTCGCGCAGGCGCTGCAGGCGGGCCTGCCGGTCATCGCGGACCAGGTGGCGCAGCAGGTCGGTGGTCGCCTTGCCCGGATCCTCCAGGGCGGCGATCGCCTCGACGATCTGGCCCCGGACCCGTTCGCGCAGTTCCTGGCTGGCGGCGCGGCCGAAGGTGATCAGCAGCATCTGGTCCAGTCCGGCGCGGTTTTCGGCGACCATCCGGGTGACCAGGCCGGCCAGGGCGAACGTCTTGCCGGTGCCGGCGCTGGCCTCCAGCACCGTGGTGGTGGCGGGTGGGGGCAGCGCCCCGGTGAGGTCGAAGGTCTTCACGGCGCGGCCTCCTCGGCGTCGAGGAGCGGCAGCCACAGTCGCGGTGCGTAGTCGGGCAGGCCGACCAGGTCCTCCAGATCGGCGTCGCGGCCCCAGACGCGTTGGATGGCCGGGTCGTCGCGTTCGTTGCGCCAGCGGTAGTTGGCCGGCTGCTGCGGGTCTTCACCGGCCTGGCGGGCGGCCGCCCAGGCGTAGGACGTCTTGATCGGCAACGGCAGCGGACGGGTCCGGCCCTCGTCATACATGGCCACCAGGTCGCGCAGCAGGGTCTGTGCGTCGGCGGGTCCGCTGAGCGCGGTCACCCGCGGGTCGGTGCCGCGCGGGGGACGGCCGATGCACACCGCGCTCCAGCGGGTGCCGTGCGCAGCGGTCAGGGCCAGCAGGGGAATCCACGATGCCAGCAGGTGCTGACCGCCGAGCTTGGAGTAGGTGACGGTGACAAGCCGGTCGCCGAACACCGAGGACACCGTGCCGGTCAGGCGCCGTCCCGCACCCAGGTCGACGGCGACGTCGAAGGCGCGGCCGTCGGTGCCGCGGTAGCGCAGTGCGGCGGCTGCGAGCAGCGCGGCCTGATCGCGCAGGTCGACGGCGCGACGCCAGCCGAGCTTGCCGGCGGGCAGCGTGCCCCGGCGCCATTCGGCCTGCTGCGCGTCCTGGGGTGTCATACCGCGCATGATGTCGGCGAGCATGCGGTCGCCGACCGTCCATTCCTGCAGCGCGTCGATCTCCACCGGCATCACGTCCGAGACGCCGTCGACGTCCCAGGGCAGCGTGTAGTCCAGCGCGCGGAAGAAGCCCTTGACGGGGTTCTTGAAGAAGGCGACCAGGTCGGCCAGGGAGACGTCGTCGAGCGGCGGTTCGGACAGCGGGCCCGCGACGAACGGTGGTTGCGCGGCGCGCTTGCCCGCCATCGCCTTGGCGGTGTCGAGCACGGTGCGGTCGAAGGTGAACGGCTTGGCCGGGATCAGCTTGTCCGGCTGGACGTTCTGGATGTCGAAGGGCTGCAACGGGTGCCGCGTGACCAGGTCGTCGAGCGGTTCGGCGGCGGTGGCGCGCACGGTGTCCAGCAGTTCGGCGATGGGTACCGCGGGCGGGCGCGCCTGGCCGGTGTACTCGTTGGCCCCGGTGTAGGTGATGACCAGTGTCTCGGTGGCCGCGCCGATGGCGTCGAGCAGAAGTTGGCGGTCCTCGGAGCGGATGTCGCGCTCACCGGTGCGCGGGTCGCGGGCCAGGATGTCGTCACCGTCGATGGCGCCCTGGCGGGGGAAGACGCCGTCGTCGAGGCCGACCAGGCACACCACCCGGTGCGGCACCGAGCGCATCGGCACCATGGTGCACACGGTCAGGGTGCCGGTGCGAAAGTTGGCGCGGGTCGGCCGGCCGGCGAGGTGGCGACCCAGCAGGGCCCGGATATCGCTGAGCCGCAAAAGGGTTGTGCCGTCGGCGTCGTCGAGGATCTCGGCGAACTCGCGTTGCACCTGGGCCGCCGGCCACTCCTCGTCGTCATGGGCCAGCGCGTCGATCGCCTCGGTGAGCGACTGCAGCCAGTCGGTCAGCGGGCGGGTGCCGCTCATGGCGCGCACGGCGGCGTGCAGCTGCTCGACGAACTCGGCGAACCGGCCGGCGAGTTCGACGCGGTTGCTGCTGACGTCGTCCAGGGGCAGGGTGGTGCCCAACCAGGCGTGTGAATCGTCGGACATCGCGACCCCGGCCAGGATCCGATCCAGGCCGAATCTCCAGGTGTTGTGCAGGAACTCGAGGCCGTACGGTTTGCGGTGCTGCTGGTCGAAGCCCCAGCGGATGTTCGCCTCGCGGACCCAGGCGCTGATGGCGTCCAGATCGTCGTCGGTGAAGGAGAAGCGGGCGCGGACCGGGGCGGCGCCGGCCAGGTTGAGCACTTCGCTGGCACCGGCGCGTCCGCCGGCGAGGGCGAGCAGCTGTTCGGCGACCGCCAGGAGGGGGTTGGTCTGCACCAGTGCGCGGTCGGCCAGGCGGACGCGCAGCCGGTGCGCGGGGTGGGCGTTGTGCACGACGTCGCCCAGCCCGAATCCCGCGCTGATCAGCGGGGCGTAGGTCTCGATATCTGGGCACATGACCAAGATGTCGCGCGGTTCCATGGTGGGGTCGTCGGCGAGCAGGCCGAGCAGGACCTCGCGCAGTACGTCGATCTGGCGGGCCGGTCCGTGGCAGGCGTGTACCTGCACCGAGCGGTCGGTTTTCAGGTGGCGACGGTCGGCGGGGCGGATGGCGTCGGCGGCGATATCGGATTGCAGCCAGCCCAGCATGGTGTCGGGATATGTTGTGGTGGGCAGGTATTCGTCGGTGTCCGGGGTGGGTAGGGCGCGTTGCAGTTCGCGTAGGTCGCGGCCCAGGGTGGCCAGCAGTGGATGGCCGACGTCGCGGTGGTCGGTGTCCTCGCGGCGCGGGAGGTTGCCGTGCCGGTCGGCGAGGGTGCGCCACAGTGGGTCGCTGGGGTGGGGGAGCCACAGGTGCAGGTCGTGGTGGGTGGCGACGGCCTGCAGCAGCTCGATCTCGGTAGCCGGTATCCGGGTGTGGCCGAACAGGGACAACCGTGGTGGTAGGTCGCTGGGTGAAGTATGAAGGCGGGCAAGTGTTTCGGAGTGGCGGAGGTGGGGCGGGTCGGCGTCGATCCGTGCGACCAGGCGGTCCCAGAGCGGGCGCTGCCAGGCGAGGTCGTCGGGTAGGCCGTCCCAGTCGGTGAGCAGGTGGGGGCGTTGGCGGGCGTAGGAGGCGTAGAGGCCGGCGAGTCGGCGGGCGACGGCGTAGCGACGGCCCTGGCGCAGTTCGCGTTCCTCGCCGGTGGCGAAGTGGCCGAGGTGGTTGGCCAGGGTGGCGCACCAGGGTTCGTCCAGGCTGTCGTCGATGACGGAGAGCAATGGCCACGCCATGGCGTCGGCGGCCCAGGGGTTGGCGGTGTCGGTGCCGGTGAGTTCGGCGATCAGGGAGCGTGGGTTGCGGAACTCGACGCCGGCGCATACGCCGAGGCGGTTGGACAGTCGTTGGCTGAGCCAGCGCTCGATGCCCTTTGCGGGGACGAGGACCAGTTCGGTGGCGAAGGGGTCGGGCAGTGGGTCGGCGAGCAGTGTCGCCAGGCCGTCGGCGAGCACGTCCGTCCGCTCGGCGCGGTGTAGGTGCAAGGCCATCGCGCTCAGCGTAACGGGCGGGTCTGACACGACGACATGACAATATGAAGGTTGCCGGAGCGGTTTTCGCTGCGGGACGAGTTTGGTGTGTGCCTCGGCACGATGACAGAGGGGGTTCGCGTTGATCAGGACGCTTGCAGTGAGCGGTGCCGCGGTGTTTGCGCTGGCGGTGGCGGGGGCTCCGAGCGCGGCCGCCGAGCCGGCCTGGACGATGCCGGATCTGGTGGGCATGAGCCTGGAAGAGGCGCAGATCGCGTACGACGAGGCCATCAAGAACACCGGTGGGCCGTGGCTCGAGGTCATCAACGGCTACCACGAGGGTTGGACGATCCGTGCGCCGAAGATGTACGACGTCTGCAAGCAGCAGCCGGCGGCCGGAAAGGCACTGGAGGCCAAGACCTGGACCGCCATTGCGGTGAACAAGCGCGGCGACTGCTAGCTCGGGTTGGGGCGGTTGCCCGCCCCGCGGACCGGAACTCGCGGGCTGTTTCCGGGTGGGGTATGCCGGTGCCTTTGAGCGACAAATCAG